>JBAVPB010000260.1:0-14482 GCA_049692655.1 Chthoniobacteraceae bacterium
GGGATCGAGCAAGCTCATCACGACTTTTCCATCCACTGCGGCAGCCTCAACATCGTGCATCTGAAACCGCGCCATGGAGCGCAGATACAGTTCCAGCGGGTTTTGTGCATTCCGGAGCGCCTTGATCGCATAGGCCGGCTGGCCCGCTCTTAAAAAACTTTCGGCCAGTTGTTGCAGCTCCAGTCCGTGCAATTGCGTCATGTCCAGGTGCATAGCCGCGCTGCACAACGCAGCGATCTGGTCCTGTTTGCCGCCCGCG
Organism: Chthoniobacteraceae bacterium; assembly: GCA_049692655.1. Classification (GTDB taxonomy): domain Bacteria; phylum Verrucomicrobiota; class Verrucomicrobiia; order Chthoniobacterales; family Chthoniobacteraceae; genus DASZPK01. Next base: position 260 of record JBAVPB010000260.1, read on the forward strand.
CCGTAGATCGCGAGGTAAAACCCGAGCTTGTTGCACAGGCGCGCACTATCGGTTTCCGCAGCGACATCCTTGAGCGCCTCCCCGCTCACCTGGTCAAAAAGATTTCCCCGGTCCACGGCCACCGCGCACTGCTTCTCCAGCGCAGGCATCCGCGTGCGAAACCAGACGTCCCGCCCGAAATCGAACGCCTTCTGGTAACGCCACAGCGCGATCTCGATCTGCATCAGGTTGACCGCCGTGTTCACCGCCGCCCGGTCCGGAGTGAGATCGTCGAGCGGCTTCTCCAGCGCCGGTCTCTCCGCTCCTGCATGGGCGATCACCTGCGCCACTTCCTCAGGGTTTGCATCCTCCAGGATTGCGTACACCCCGTTCTCGTAGCCCGCCGTTTTCTCCGCGTAAAATTCCGCCACGAGCCGGATGCTCTCCGCCCCGTGTTTTTTCACAAAATCACGCCAGTGTTCCCGGTCGGCCTTCTTCTGCTCCGCCGCCTCGACCAGCGTGCGTGTGTCAGCGTCGGCGCCCGGCACCACCATCCAGCGCAATGCCTTCCAGAGCTCACGCGCCCGCCACTGCACCTCGGGATCCGGGGAATTGATCGCACCATGGACTTCGTCCCGCGCCTTCACGCCGAGGTTCAGCAATGCCGCCGAGGCTTCGTCACGCTCCACCAGATGGTCCGCCCCGAGCCGCGCGATCCACTCCGCAGGTGTGCGGTTCTCTTCCCCAAAAGCCGTTGAAAACAACAAAAACACGCCCGCCACGCAAAACACAAACGTCCGCTTCATGGCGCGGAGGTTCCAGATACCGGGCTCGGCACAGCGCTGGTCGATGGACTTGCAGCCGGGTTTGCCGTGGAACTCATAACCGGACTCGCAACCGGACTCGATGGATTCGACGGACTAGCCATCGGGCTGGCCGCAGGCGTTGATTCCGCATCGGGCGCGGCGGCATCCGGCGATACACCCGGCTTGGCCCCGGGCGCCGGGCTCAACATGCCCTTGGGTTTCTCTTCCTCCTCACCGCCGAGCAGCGTATTTCCGGCAGCCCGGAGAAAATTCACATAGGCGACATCCGCCCGCTTTTGGATCTCCGCATAGTCAAACGCGTAACGATGGACAAAAGTCCCTCCCGCCGGGTTCGTGCCGGTCACGGTCACATCCTCGATCTGGTCCATCGCGGTCATTTTGATCCCCTTCCGGAATTCCTCCAGCGGGATGTCCCGTTTGCCCATGGCGATTTTCAGGTTGCTGCACAGATCATATTGCGACGCATTGCGGAACACCAGCACATCACTCACCGTTCCCAGCCATACCAGCGTCACATGCTCGCCGTTTTGCGGGATTGCATACAAGGCAAGCTGCTCCCGTTGCCGCAATAACACCCGGGTCGTCGCCACGGTGAGCGGCAGCGGGATACTGCATACCGGCGTGTGCCCGGTTCCAAACAACACGCGCAGCGCCCCTTTTTCCTTGTCATAATCAACCGCCAGCATCCCCGCTCCGGGATCAAATGAAAGCGTGAGCCCCTTCGGCTGCGTGTTCAAATCCAGGCACAGATTCGTAAGGCTCAAGGCGCCGTGCGTGGCGAAGTCGATATTGAAAGTAAAGCCGCGATGCGTCTCGATCTTCACCCTCGGCTTCTTGCTCACGATCCAGATCTCCGCCTCGTCCACCCCTTTCAATACCTTCTCCGCGGGTGCATCCGGCATGGAGCCAGTGGTGGAGAGCACGAGATTGAAAACCGCCAGCAACGAGGGGAAAATCATCGTGCCCCGACCCTATCACGCAAATCCATCAACAGCAGTAAGAATTAACGCCGCAATACAGTAAAAAATTTCCGGCAAATGCTGCCACACAAAATCGAATCTGTCCGTTTTCAGCAAAAATAGTCAAATTTTTACAACTTCCACACAATTTACAAATAACTAAAAATAAACTTTGCTTTTTCGGACGGATTCTGCAAATATAAAACAATGAACCGCAGCCATGGCGTGAAACGGGGAGATGAGGCCCCATCCATGATAAGCCTTCAAATCTCCCGTCTTGGTCTCCCGATGGCAAAGCCAAGGCTTTGCGAGATACATCTATGAATCCTCTGTTCTCTCCTGTTAAATTTTTGGAACCCGAAATTACCACTCCCTCGGTGGTTTATCCGACCATATCCGGGTTTATCCGGGTAAATCCGACTAAAAAAATGAAAACAACCACGAAGCTTCATTCACTATTGAACGTTGGAAGTTCGCTCCCATCCTCCTTTGCGTCCTTGGCGCCCTTCGCGGTTAATCCTCATCCCTAAAATCGTCCAACCCGGTCCAGCCCAGTCCAGGCGCACCAGAGTAAAAACACCCTCAACCCAACTTAAAAATGATCACCCGCCCCTTCATTCCAATCCTGGCAGCCACCCTCCTGTTCACCTCATATTACGCTCCAGCCCAGACCGGTTCCCCTGCTCCCATGGAAACCAGGGAGCAACGCGACGCCCGCATGGCATGGTGGCGCGAGGCAAAGTTCGGCATGTTCATCCACTGGGGCGTCTATTCCGTGCCTGCCGGTTATTACCACGACAAACCGGTCCCCGGCATCGGCGAGTGGATCATGCACAATGGAAAAATCCCCTGCGCGGAATATCAGGCGTTCGCCAGTGAATTCAACCCCGTGAAATTCGACGCCGAAGCATGGGTGAAGATCGCGAAGGATGCTGGCATGAAATACATCGTGATCACCAGCAAGCACCACGACGGCTTTGCGATGTTCTGCTCAAAGGCAAGCAAATGGAACATCTGCGACGCGACGCCCTTCCATCGCGATCCGTTGCTGGAATTGGCCGCGGCCTGCCGCAAGGAAGACATCAAGCTCGGTTTCTATTACTCCCAGGCGCAGGATTGGAACAACGGTGGCGCTGCCAATGGCGGCAAGTGGGACAAGGCGCAGGAAGGCAGCATGGATGATTACATCGACAAGATCGCCGTGCCGCAGGTGCGCGAAATCCTGACCAATTACGGCAGGGACATTCCCGCCGTGCTCTGGTGGGACACGCCCACGGACATGAACAAGGAACGCGCCACAAAACTCTACAATGCGGTGGAGGAACTCAGGCCCGGCATCATCATGAACAACCGTCTCGGCGGCGGATTTAAAGGAGATACGGAAACACCCGAGCAGCACATTCCCGCGCAGGGTTATCCCGGTCGTGATTGGGAAACCTGCATGACGATGAACAATACTTGGGGCTACAAGCGCGACGACAATAGCTGGAAATCCACCGAGACCTTGATCCGCAACCTCTGCGATATCGCGAGCAAGGGAGGCAATTACCTCCTGAACGTCGGTCCCACCAGCGAAGGCCTGATCCCCCAGCCCAGCGTGGAACGGCTCGCCGAGGTCGGCCGCTGGATGAAGGTAAATGGCGAAGCAATCCATGGATGCGGCCCGACCCCATTCGGCGCGGAGACAAGCGTCGAGACAGGAAAGGACAAGGACGGCAAACCGATAATGAAACCCGCATGGGACTGGCGTTGCACGACGAAGCCGGGCAAGCTCTACATCCATCTCTTCAAGTGGCCCGTCGGTCATTTCGACCTGGCCGGGGTCAAAGGAAAAGTGACCAATGCATATCTGCTGGCCGACTTGGTTCACAAGCCTTTGCTGGTCACTCAAACCGGCGATGCCGTGTCAGTTTCCCTTCCGGATCAGGCTCCCAACCTGATTGCCTCGGTCCTGTGCCTGGAAGTCAAAGCGCCCTGACAACACCCGGCATACTTCATTCGCAGGCCCACTTGCAATGAAGCCGCATCTGCATTAAAACAATCTTTCCTCTTTATGAAAAAACCGAACGTCACCATCTACGACACAACTTTGCGCGACGGCACGCAAGGCACGGGAATCTCCTTCAGTGTCCTGGATAAAATTCGCGTGGCCGAAAAGCTCGACGCATTCGGCGTTCATTACATCGAGGGTGGTTTCCCGGGCTCGAACCCGAAGGACACCGAGTTTTTCAAGGAAGTGAAAAAGCGGAAGTGGAAACACGCGAAGATCGCCGCTTTCGGCGCGACCCGCCGCGGCAAGCTGGCCGTGGAGGACGATCCCCAGGTGCGCATCCTCCTCGATGCGGAAACCCCCGTGGTCACCATCGTGGGCAAGACATGGCCGATCCAGGTGACGGAGGTCCTCGGCGTGACGCTGGAGGAAAATCTCGCGATGATCACCGATACCGTGCGCTATCTCAAATCGCACGGTCGTGAGGTGTTCTACGATGCGGAACATTTTTTCGACAGCTACAAAAACGACCGCGAATATTCGCTGGCCACGGTAAAAGCCGCATGCGACGCGGGCGCTGATCTCGTGGTACTGTGCGATACAAACGGCGGCTCGCTGCCCGATTATGTGGCGCAGACGACCAAGGAAGTCACCGCCGCGCTCGGCGCGCCTGTCGGCATCCATACGCACAACGATTGTGGTCTCGGCGTGGCAAATGCCCTCGCGTCGGTCAATGCAGGCGCCGTGCAGGTGCAGGGCACCATCAACGGTTACGGCGAGCGTGTGGGAAATTGTGACCTGGTCACGATCATCCCGAATTTGCAGCTCAAGATGAACACGCCCGTGGCGACCGATCTCACCAAGCTGCGTGAGCTTTCCCTCTTCGTGGATGAACTGGCGAACGTGCCTCACAATATCCGTGCGCCGTATGTGGGAGCAGCCGCATTTACGCACAAGGGCGGCCAGCACGTCCACGCCGTGCAAAAACTCTCGAGCAGCTACGAGCACATCGACCCGACCCTCGTCGGCAACCAGCAGACGATCGTGATCTCCGATCTCTCCGGGCAGAGCAATGTGCTCGTAAAGGCGAAGGAACTCGGTTTCAACCTGGAAAAAGGCGCGCCCGAGGTGGCGGAAATCTTGAGAGAGGTCAAGCGGCTCGAAAGCGAAGGCTACGAATACGAGGCTGCCGATGCCTCATTCCAGTTGCTCATCCGGCGCCTGCTGAAACAGCACAAGCCAAAGTTCGAATTACGCGAATATCACACGACGTTCCGCCGCTCGGGAGTCGGTGCGTGCAGCACCTGCGAGGCCACCGTGAAGATCAGCGTGAACGGCGTGGACGAATACACCGTCGCCGAGGGGGATGGCCCCGTGAATGCGCTCGACAGCGCATTGCGGCAGGCGCTCCGTCCATTTTACCCGCAGATCGACCAGATCTCCTTGGAGGATTACAAGGTGCGGATCATCGCCAGCCAGAAAGGCACCGCAGCCCGCACCCGCGTGCTCATCGTCTCCACGGATGGCCACAACAGTTGGGGCACGGTCGGCGTCTCGGATAACATCATCGAGGCAAGCTGGCTCGCCCTGGTGGACAGCTTCGAGTACAAGCTGAGCAGCTGAAAACCCGGGGCCGCTTCACCGCGGCAGCTCGGGAGGACTCTGCTCCCCCATGGTCCGGGGATCGGAGCGGCCTGTATAAACAGCCGCCAGCAAAAAGCCATACGATACCGCCCTCAATATCGCCCATAAAAAACCGAGCTCCGTAAGGAGGAACCGGGTGTGCGCGGCAGATCCCCCGGGCGGCATGAATTGCAATTGCGCGAAACTCTGTACGATGGGGATGACAAAGCAAAGCGCCAGCATCAATCCAAACCCGATCAACGAAAACCTGGAGGCGGAGGGCGATTGCTGCCAGTTCATCACGGTGACGATGCACGCGATGAGGGCGACCGCTATGACGGGAAGCTGGACTATCAAACTTTGAAGCAGGACTGATAGGATGATGTTGGTATTCATGGTATTGGGGGGTTAGTTGAGGTTGATATCGTCGTAGCGGTTGACTTTGAAAGGCGTGTTGCCATTCACCTTGTGCTTCGGTTTCACCGGGATGGCAACAGGATCATCGCCCGATGAAATATTGAAATAAAGCGAATGGTAATGCCCGACGCTCCGGTCGCCGTGCGTCGATTCCTCGGTTTCATTCGCCGCATAGCGCACTCCCGTCGGCCCTCCGTACGAGGTCGCGGAATGCGAGAAGGTGTTGATGGTGATAAGCGTGCTTTCCGGTCCGCCCGACGCCGTGCGATGCGCCACGATGAATGATGTGGGATCGTAATAGTTGCTGAAATCCGGCGCATACGCCGAGCGGTTCATGCCGATGCTGAGATTTTTGCGGATCTCAAAATGAAGATGCGCGGGATACATCCCATGGGCCGTCCCGATGGTGCCGATCTCCTGCCCGCGCGTGACCGCATCGCCCGGCTTCACAAGGATCTCGTTAAGATGCCCGTAAAGCGAATCGACACACGTCAGCTTCCCATTCTCAAAATAACTATGCCGGAGAATCACCACATTCCCCCACCCCAGATGCACATCCGCTGCAAAAACCACGATGCCATTCCCGATGCAGTAAACAGGATCGCCCAGATCGGTATCACCGCCTCCATCCCCATCCCAATCCTCGCCAAGATGTCCGAACGGCGTGAAGCCGCGCGCCTTGTGGTAGCCATGGGCGTCGGGCTTGCCCACAGGATAGTCAAAACCATCCGCAACCTTCACGGTGGCCGTATCGGCTGCCATCACCACGAGAGCCTGCAGCGCAATGATTGCGACGATTCCCAGGATTGCCCTGCGCATAGGAGGCTTGGTTTAAAGGGTATCCGCCGGTTCGCGCAAGGTTATTTAAACAGGCCCGTGCTGACCCGGCGATTCCTCAAGCGAGATTCAAATGATGGATCACCATCACAGCCGCGGCGGCAACAAGGCAATAAAACCCGAAAAATTTCCAGCGTCCGCCTTCCAGCCAGCGCGAGAGCCACTTCAAGGCGAGCAATCCCGCAATGAAACTGAAAACCATCCCAACAAGACCCGGAGCAAAAAGATGAATCGCCGAACCCGACCCGCTCAACGCATGCTCCTTGAGCAAACGCAGCATCTCCCTCGCAATGACAGGCGGTGTCAAAACCACGGCCAGCGCAAAGCTGAACTCCTCAAGTTTCTCCTTCGGCAGCCCAAGGACCAATCCCGTGGAGATGGTCGCCCCGGAGCGCGAGAAACCACGGAACGGCAGGCAGATCCCCTGCACGATGCCGATCCAGATGGATTGCGGCAATTCGATGTCACGGTCACCCGCCGCCCTGGCTTCACGGAATCCGGCGAAGATGATCAGCAAGCCCACAGCGGCCAATGCCCCGGCAATGAGCGGAAGGTTTGAGAACAAATCCTCGATCTCAGCGTGCGGGACACCTTTCATGAATATCTTCTCGATGAGAATCTTCAGCCCGTATCCAACGACGAAAGTGCAAAGCGTCGCCACGACGATCTGCACGGCAAAACTGCCGAGCCTGGCGGACGATGAAAAATAATCCCGCTTCCAGCCGCTCCAGAAATAAACAATCACTGCGAACATCGTGCCGGTATGCAGCATGACCAGGAGCATCGTCATCTCCGGACTGGAGGGATCGAGTCCCATCAGTTTTTCCGCGATGATGACATGGGCCGAACTCGAAACCGGGAGCAACTCGCAAGCTCCCTGGATGATCGCGAGGATGAGAATGTGTAGAAGATTCATGATGGTTGGTAAGGCCTCGCAATCCCCGTGATGGGAGAGTCAAAATCCCATGCAGGGGATTTTGTGATAAAGAAGCCGGCTGGCTTTTTAGATCGCGCTTTCGCCGTGTTCCTCGGTGCGGATACGGATCGCCTGCTCGATGGGCAGGATGAATACTTTTCCATCGCCGATCTTGCCGGTCTTGGCAGCGGCCACGATCGCATCGACCGCTTTCTGCACGCGATCGTCGGCGATCACGATTTCAAACTTCACCTTGGGCAAAAAGTCCACGGTGTATTCGCTGCCGCGATAAATTTCAGTATGACCCTTCTGGCGTCCGAAACCCTTCACTTCGGTGACTGTCATGCCCTCAATGCCGATTTCAGAAAGCGCCTCTTTGACGTCTTCCATTTTGAACGGTTTGATAATCGCCTCAATCTTTTTCATAAGTTAGGCAATCTCATAGGCTCCCACAGGGTAAATGGCAAGCCGGATGCGCGGATTTTTTGAGCCCCAAAGATGAAAACATTTGTCCCGGACACGTTTTCACGCTGATATTCCGCCATGGCAAACGTGGCAAGCTGGATCCGCGAAGTTGATGACCGCTATTTCCGCCGGTTTTTCGAGGCGCAGCCGGGCATGAACCTTTTCAACGCACGCACGGAGCCCGTGGATTGGTCGCAGATGGATGGCCTGCTGCTCACCGGAGGCGAGGACATTGCGCCAGCGTACTTGAAGCAGGAAGTCCCCGACCCCTCCATCATCGAGGAACCGCAACCGCATCGCGACGCATGGGAATTCGAGACCGTGCAACTCGCATTACAGGCTGGCAAACCCATCTTCGCGATCTGCAAGGGACACCAGGTGCTGAATGTGGCCCTGGGCGGCACACTCTATCTCGATATCAAGGGGCACAACCAGCCCGAGGACAAAATGGAAAACACCCAGCCGCTGCGTCACTCCGCAAGCGCGAAGCACCGCATCCCATTGGTGAATAGTTCCCACCATCAGGCAGTGGACAAACTTGGCGAAGGGTTGGAAGTCGAGGCATGGTGCGCGACCGACGACATCATCGAGCAGGTTAAAATTCGCAACTATCCCTACGGGCTGGGCGTCCAATATCATCCAGAGCGCGATTGGTTATATGAAAGTTTATTCAAGGATTTCTTCGACCACGTTCTAAAAAAATGATTCACGCAAACTCACCCTTCCACGCCGATGATGTTCCACTCGACCTCACGGTGAGGGTGGGGCTCGAGTTTGTTTACGAGGCCACGGCGCCGACACCGCTCTTCCTGCTGATCAAGCCCCGGCTCGACACGATGCAATACATCGAGAAGGAGCAGCTCTCCTTCAACCCGCACCTCTGCTCCATCGAATACGAGGATCTTCACGGGAATATCGTCCACCGCGTCACGCTTCCGAAAGGCACGACCACCATCCGGCACGATGCCTTCGTCTCGGTGCCATCACAGCCTGAAAATACCGGCGCCATCGATGAGCCTGTGCCGGTGGAGCAATTGTCCGCAAACCTGCTGCGCTACACCCTCCCGAGCCGCTATTGCGACTCAGACCGGCTGCTCGATTTCGCCTTCCAAAAATTCGGCAACATCCCGCAGGGATTGCAACGCGTGCAGGCGATCTGCGACTGGGTGCATGAAAATATCGAGTATCGCTTCGGCGCCGGAAGCCCGAACCGGACCGCCTCGGAAACCATCCAGCAACGCTACGGTGTCTGCCGCGATTTCGCCCATGCGGCGATCGCGCTCTGCCGCACCTTTAATATCCCGGCGCGCTACGTCACCGGTTACGTGCCGGATATCGCATTTCCCGATCCCGGCTCGCCCATGGATTTTCACGCCTATTTCCAGGTCTATGTGGCGCATCGCTGGCACACATTCGACGCCCGCTTCAACGTGCCACGCATCGGCAGGATCAAGATCGCCTGCGGGCTGGATGCCGTGGATGGCGCATTTGCGACCGTCTATGGCGCAGCGCAGCTCGTTCACTTCGATGTCTGGGCCTATCAGGTTGATCCAAAGGAGGTTGACCTGAACGATCCCATCGATCTCACAAAACGCCTCGACGGCACCCCCGAGCTCCGCTACCCGCCGCGCCCGCAAGCGCAGGCATGAGGTCAACTACCACAACGATTTTCTCATATGAAAATCGCAGGTAAACGGATTGATGCCCGGATGGATGAAAAGCGGATCAACTCCCAGCTTGTTGCCTTTTGAAACCGCAAGCGCGGTATCCGGCCCATTGTTGAACAGCGAAATATCCCCGGTGGTGCCGTTGAAACTGATATTCTCCGTCCAGTCCACATCGGAAATATCGTAGTCGCCGGTATGCACGTTCATGATCGCCTTGTTGGCATCCGTCACGGCGCCGGTCTTCGTCACGAGCGCCACGCCAACGTTATTGATCCAATGATTGTGATTGCTCTGCACGTTGCTTAATTCCGCGCGCCAGGTCCCGGTGTTTCCGGGGTCCCAGTTATTGTGGTAACAAATATTGCTGAGCGCAGTGACATGGTCCGATTGGAATACGTGGATCCCCTTGCCTCCATTGTCAAAACAGACGTTCCCCTTCACCAGCGTGGGATAAATATACGCGGGCGTGCTCGCATCCCCGTGGAAAGTATCGATGATGATGCCGTTGCCGTCCGTGGTTTCCTTCCCGATCGCCGCCCGGTCGTTGTAGTTATGATAGCAGGTGTTGCTGCGGATCACATTGCGGAATCCGGGTCCGTCGTCCACTCCTTCAAATGCCCGGTTCATGTAAAAACTGATCGCGCTGGTCATATACGGATTCCACATCGCGGTATCGTGGATCACATTCCCCTCCGCGAGCAGGTAATCACAATGATCAAACCCCACACCCGCGCCACCCATGCCATGTATCAGACAGTTCTGCACCGCGATGTGGTGATGGTTCCTGGCAAACACCCCGCTCCCAAAATTCCCCGCACGCACATTCTCCAGTTCAAATCCATTGATCTTGATGTAGTCGGCTTCCACCGTGATGCAATCGACATACTCGGGCGATTCACAACGAATCTTCGCCATGTGCGGCGTTTGCGACTGGAAGGTGATAGATCCCCCGGCCTTGGAACCTGACCGTTTGATTCCGAAATTCGCGTAAGTCCCCGCTTCCACAAATACCGTGTCGCCCGCTTTTGCGCGGGTTGCGGAATAGCCCGGGGTTTTCCAAGGCCGATCCAGCGTTCCGGCGCTCTCTTCATCGCGCCCGTCCGGAGCCACAAACCATATCGAAGCCCGCGCCGCTGTCACCACGGATATCACGACCGCAAAAATAAACAACCGGGGCAACATCGTCAGGTTCGGTCCGGCGCTAAAAAGCGAATCAGCGCTGGGCTTCGCGCACTTCGACCCGGGCGTCCTTTGCCTTGTCGGGATGCTGATTGCAAAGCACGATCCCCTTGAGCTTCCCGCCCAGATAATACCGCGCGATGAAGTTTTTCTTCTTCCGGTCGCCCTCGAGCTTCACCGTTCCGACAGGGAAACTGAAATCTCCCACAAACTCAAAGCTGAGGTCAAAGAGATCGCTGAAGAAATAAGGAACGTAGTCAAACTTGATGCGCTTCTTGCCGGTCATGTTCGCGCCCGCGATCTTCCCCTGCTCCTTCGCGCTGTCCCAATGCTTCACCCGCCGCACCCCGTCAAAAATCTTGTCAGGAAATAATGCGATGTCTCCCACTGCAAAAATGCCTTTTTCGTCCGTCTCCAGGTATTCATTCACCGGCGTGCCATTCGGACTGCCCAGCGGCGTATGCAGGACCAGTTCAAGGTTCGGGTCGGCGCCCACCGCGACGAGCGCCATGCTGGCGGCAAAGCGGTTGCCGCTCTTCGTCTGGATGTTTTTCAGGATCGTCTTCCCCTCAAATCCGTTCAAGTTCTCCTGCATCATCAGGATCACGCCGCGATCCGCAAAATACTGCGTGAGCCACTGCGACGTCTCGGGATCGAGCCATTTCTGCCACAGATACAGGTCGCGATTCATGAGCAGCACCTTGCATTTGGACTCGGTCAACGAAGCCGCCGTCTCCGCCGCGATAAACCCACCGCCGATCACGACGACGTTTTTCTGGATGGCTGCGGTTTCCTTGATCGCAAGCGCATCGCGAAGATTGCCCAGGTAAAATACATTCCCGAGGTTCGCCCCCGCCACAGCCGGACGCCGCGGTCGGCTCCCCATGGCAAGACACGCCTTGCGAAATTCGATCGTCTGCCCATTCCGCAACACCGCCAGCCTGCGCTCAATATTGAACTGCGTCACCATCGTGTCGAACCGGAGCTCGATGTGGTGCTTGTCGTACCAGGCCGCATCGAGATGGGTGAGCTTGTCGATGGATGCCTTCGGCGACTTGAGGAAGTCTTTGGAGAGGGGCGGACGGTTGTAGGGCAGGTAGGATTCCGCTCCTACCAGCGTCACGCTGCCCTTGCGATCATGCTCACGGATTCCCTCACATGCTGATGCTCCCGACAAACCGGCGCCTACGATCAAATAGTCGCGGTAGATCATTAAACATGGATTTTAGGGAAAAAAACCGCCGGGTGCGAGCAAAATCCCGCGTTATTACAAAGTTGTCAGCCGGTGCCGCTGCACTCCCACGCTGCCAATCCCGTTCACCCCGCCCAAAAAACCAAAAAATAGCCTTCCCGCAAGGGCCTCTTCGAGATTCATTATACGGCCCACCGATGATTTCGATCAAGATCACCAATCTTACCAAACGATTCGGCGAAACGACCGCCCTGGACCACGTCAATCTCCAGGTCGAGACCGGCGAGATTTTTTTCCTCCTCGGCCCCAGCGGTTGCGGCAAGACGACGCTCCTGCGCACCATCGCGGGATTCTACATGCCCGAGGAAGGCCAGGTCTTTTTCGGCAATGAGGACGTCACCTCTCTGCCACCCCACAAGCGTAACACGGGAATGATGTTCCAAAGCTACGCCCTCTGGCCGCACATGACGGTCGGGAAGAACGTCGCATTCGGCCTCGAGGAACGCAAAGTCGGCAAGGAGGAAATCCAGCAACGCGTGGATGCAGCACTCGCTTCCGTAAAAATGGAGCATTACGCGGACCGCAAAATCCACCAGCTCAGCGGTGGCCAGCAGCAACGCGTGGCCCTCGCCCGTGCCCTTGTGATCCGTCCCCGCTGCCTGCTCCTCGACGAACCGCTCTCGAATCTCGATGCCAAATTACGCCTCGAAATGCGCGGCGAAATCCGGCGCATCTGCAAGGAATCCGGCCTCACCGCGATCTATGTCACGCATGATCAAAAGGAAGCCCTCTCCATCGGCGATCGCCTCGCGCTCATGGACAGCGGCCGTATCCAGCAGGTCGGCACACCGCTCGAAGTCTATCGGAAACCGAACTCTAAACTCGTCGCGGATTTCATCGGCGAGACGAATATCCTGCCCGGAATTGTGAACAACGCACTCGGCGGAAAAGGCACGGCGACGACGCAGATCGGCACCTTTTTCGGCACGTTATCCGACCCGGAATGGAGGCCAAAAAATGGCGAGGAAGTGCTGGTTTCCATTCGCCCAGAGAGCTGGAAATTATTCACAGACAGTATTTCCTTGAATTGCGTAAAAGGACAGATCGTTCAATCAGAATATCAAGGAGAACTTTCTAAACACCAACTTGTTGCAAATGATATTACTGTAAATATTTACGAGTTGAATCCGCGGTATTCCAAGTCCGATCAGGACATTTATGCCGCTGTCGATCCCTCAGACGTCATCATTCTGCCCAAGTAGCCATGGCTAAGAATCTCTGGCTACTCGCAGCCTTTGTGATCGTGCTTTTCACGCCGCTCGCTCTGCGTCCAAAAAATGGGGCGACATCCTCAAAAGCAGACCGGACGCTGATCATCGTCACCCCGCACAACGAGGCTACCCGCTACGAGTTTTCACGCGCTTTCGATAATTACTATTTCAAGAAAAATGGCCAGCATGTCCACATCGACTGGCGCACTCCCGGCGGCACCAGCGAGATCTCCCGCTACTTGGAATCCGAATATCTGGCAGCCTTCCAATACTACTGGACCAGACAACTCCACCGCCCATGGAGCGCCGAGGTCCAGTCCGCATTTGCCAATCCCAAGGCCCCCACAGACGACTCCCCCGCCGGCCAGGCCCGCAAGGAATTCCTGAACTCAAATGTCGGCTGCGGCATCGATCTCTTCTTCGGCGGCGGCAGTTTCGATTTCATGTTGCAGGCGGCCGCAGGACGCCTGGTCGATTCCGGCGTTATCGCAAACCACCCCGATCTCTTCAACGACAAGGTCATTCCCCAAAGCCTCGGCGGCGAACCCTATTGGGACCCGCAAGGCCGCTGGATCGGCGCCTGCCTCTCTTCATTTGGCATCTGTTATAATACCGACCTGCTGCGTCTCTTAAAGATCGAGCATCCCCCCGCCCAATGGGCCGATCTTGCCGATCCCCGCTATTTCGGCCAGCTCGCCCTCGCAAACCCGACCCAGAGCGGCTCCGTGGCAAAGGCGTTCGAAATGCTCATCCAGCAGCAGATGAATCCCGGCTCCATCAATATTATAACCAAAAGAAACCTCTCACCCGAAGAATACGCGAAGTTCGTTGACTCAACTTTGGTGAGTCAGGGCTGGACCCAAGCCATGCAGCTCATCCAGAAAATCGCCGCCAATGCCCG
>JBAVPB010000261.1:0-2579 GCA_049692655.1 Chthoniobacteraceae bacterium
CCCGAAACCTGAACCCACCTCCCCGCCCACGCCACCCGAGCCAAAAACCTGGAACCCCGAACCAGGCCCGATCCGTGAAACAGGCGGCGTACTCGGCGACCAGCACGACCCAACAAAGAATACCGCCCGCGACCGCAACTCCGTCGATTTCACAGATCCATACGGAATCAAGGCAAGTGCATCAAAATCCAGACGCGGAAATTCTTTCTTTTAAGGCCAAGCCTGCTTGGTCACTACCGGTTACGGCCCCAAAGTTTAACCATCCACCCCTTTAACAATTTAACCTCCCCACGCCATCCCAGATTTCTTCTTCGCATCCAGCAACCCTGTGCTATTTTACCGCCATGACCACATTGGCCACCATCGATCCCAACATTCCCATGAGTGAATTGCTCCAGGCATTCCCAGGGGCCCAGCGCGCGCTTTTCCGCAAATACCACATCGGCGGCTGCAGCAGTTGCGGCTTCCAGCCCACGGAGACGCTCGCCCAGGTCTGCGCACGGAATGAGCAACTTTCCGTCGATGAAGTGATCCAGCACATCCAGACCAGCCACGAGGCCGACCTGCAACTCCAGATCACTCCCGCACAGCTCTCCGAGGAACTGAAGAAGGAGGAGAACAATGTCCGCCTCGTGGATGTCCGCACCCGCGAGGAATTTGACTCTGTGAAAATCGAGGGCTCGGTCCTTCTGTCGCAGGATCTCATGCAGGAAATGCTCATGAAGTGGGATCGCACCGGCCTGCTCGTGCTGATCGACCACCAGGGCACCCGCAGCATTGACGCGACCGCCTATTTTGCCGGCCACGGCTTCGAAAACGCAAAGTGTCTCCGCGGCGGCATCGACGCATGGAGCGAGGAGGTCGATTCCTCCCTCCCGCGCTATCATTTGGAGTAAATTAATTCATGACTGAAAAATCTGACATTCAAAAGCGGATCGAGGAAGCCATCCAGAATCCCAAAAACCTCGGCGAGATGCAGGATTCCGACGCGATCGGCACCGTGGGCAGCCCCGATTGCGGCGACATGCTCCGCATGTGGGTGAAATTCAAGGAAAAGGACGGCAAAAAAGTGATCGACCGCGCCACGTTCCAGACCTTCGGCTGCGAGACCGCGATAGCCGTCGCGAGCGTCGCCACGGAATTGATCGCCGGCAAGACGATCGAGGAGGCCCTGTCGCTTTCCGGCGCGGAACTCTCCGCCCCGCTCGGCGCATTGCCCCCGATGAAAATCCACTGTGCCCAGCTCGTGGAAGGCGCGCTCCGCTCCGCCCTCGCACCGCAGGAGCAGCCGCCCGTCCCGGCCACGGCTCCGGCACCGCATTCACCCACCCTTTTCGACCACATGACCGCGCCGCAAAATAACGAGCGCAAGGTCAAGGTCGTCCTCAACACCCCGAAGAATTCTTAAAACATGAGCGCACCCGGATACACAGAAGTCACATTTAATCGCGATTGCGAAGCCATCCAGATCCCCAGCGGGGAAAAGATGCAGATGACGAAAGGCACCACCGTCGTCATCACCCAGTCGCTCGGCGGCAGCTACACCATCGCCACGGACCGCGGCCTCGCCCGCATCACCGAGGCAAACGCCGATGCATTGGGCCTGGAGGCCGTCGAGAAGCCCGCCGCTCCCGTGGATGCATCCGTCGCGGTGGATGAAAAAGCGGTCTGGGACCAGTTGAAGACCTGTTACGACCCCGAAATCCCGGTGAATATCGTCGATCTCGGCCTCGTTTACGATTGCACCATCACCCCCCAGCCCGAGGTGGGCGCAAAAGTGAACGTGAAAATGACCCTCACCGCCCCCGGTTGCGGCATGGGCCCGACCATCTGCGCCGAGGCAAAGAGCAAGATCATCACCATCCCCGGCGTGGCAGATGCCGATGTCGATCTCGTATGGGACCCGCCATGGAACCAGGAAATGATCAGCGAAGTAGGCAAAATGCAGCTCGGCCTGATCTGACCGCAAACCGGGACACGTAATTTTGAGTTTGCAGAATTCTTAAAATCAGCGATAAGTCTCGGCTCTTTTCAAATTTTAAACACCAACCGAAACACATTATGTCACAACATCGCAGCCTCAAAGGCGCCAGCACCATCGCAGCAAAACGCAACGTATTGAAGCGCTTCGAGCGCGTCGAAGTATTGAAAAAGCGCGGCCAGTTCAAGCCGGGCGACAAGGTCATCGGCCTCCGCAAGACCAAACCCGACGCATAGTCCGTTTTACATCATTTAAACAAAAGCACACGGCGCATTTCCCGCGTCCGTGTGCTTTTTGCTTGTACTATATCGCGGCGGCCGCCTGTCCCGCGTAGGCGCGCCTGATCTCCTCGCCGATGATTTCGATCCCCCGTTTTACGGATTCTGGTTTTGCGCAGTAGGTGATGCGGATGCACTCCCGCTTGTGCCTCCATTCCCCCTCAAGCCCCGGGAAACAATAGCTGCCCGGCACCACCAGCACCTTCCTCGCCTTCAGCCGCTCATACAGCTCCCGGTCGCTGATTGGCAAATCACGAAACCAGAGCCACAAAAAGAACGCCCCCTCGCAGACATGCACATGGTAGTCGAGCGCATCGTCA
>JBAVPB010000262.1:0-32416 GCA_049692655.1 Chthoniobacteraceae bacterium
GGGAACGCATATGAAATTAACTGGAAATACCATCTTCATCACTGGCGGCGGTTCAGGTATCGGGCGTGCATTGGCAGAAGCGCTCCACAAACTCGGGAACCAGGTGATCATATCCGGCCGGCGCAAGGGCCACCTGGATGCAACAACCAATGCAAACCCCGGAATGCAATCGGTGGAATTAAATGTGCAGGATTCCACCAGCATAGCGGCGGTCGCCACAGAATTGACGGCAAAATTTCCAAAGTTAAATGTATTGATCAACAACGCTGGCATCATGCAGATCGATGACGCATCCAAGGCCATCGACGACGACCTGCTGGTTTCCACCATCAACACAAATCTGCTCGGGCCGATTCGCATGACGTCCGCCCTGATCGAACATCTCAAAAAACAAGAAGCAGCTACCATCATCAACGTTTCGTCAGGGTTGGCCTTTACGCCGCTCACGATGACTGCGATTTATTCATCCACCAAGGCCGCGATCCATTCCTACACGATGTCGCTGCGCTACAAACTCAAGGGCAGCACGGTGAAAGTGCTGGAACTGGCGCCGCCCTGGGTGCAGACCGATCTCTTGAGTGGCAAGGACGACCCGCGGGCGATGCCTCTCGCTGATTTCATCTCGGAAACAATCAAGCTTCTCGGCACCGATGCGGAAGAAGTGCTGGTGGAGCGCGTGAAACCGCTCCGCAATAACGCAGGCCCCGCTGAAGCGGCCTTCGTAAACCAGTTCAACGACGCGATGACCCCGCACTAGAATCTATATTCATGCATGTCGAAAAATTAAAATACATCATCTGGGCGCAGGATATGAAGCGCGCAGTGCGGTTTTACCGCGAAGTCTTCGATGCCGAAATTGTGCGTCAATCGGATGTCATGGCCGAACTCGTGATTTGCGGATCAACCCTCGGCATCCACGGGGGCGGTGAGGGCAAACGGACATGGACTGGGCTGAGTTTCCAAGTCAGTGATCTTTTTGCAGCGTGTGATGCGTTACGTGCCGTCGGCGGGACTGTGCTCCGCGCGCCCGAAGATACACCGGAAGAACCGGCGCATCTCGCAATGTGCGCCGATCCGGAAGGCAACGAGATCATGCTCACTTGCAAGCGGAGGGCTTAAGATGGGTTGCCGCCTTTTGATACATTCGGCTTCTCCAAGCATCTGCCCGATGAAATATACATGCCACCCATGACAACTCCACTTCGAGTCGCCCTGGTCGGCATCGGCGGATTCGGCGGCGCTCATCTATCGGCCATCGAATGCCTCGAACGCGAAGGCCTCATGCGTCTGGTTGCGGTGGCTGATCCGGGTAGCGACCGTTTTCCGGAACTAAAACAAACACTTCATACCCGCGGTGTGCGCTGGCATTCCCTCCTCGCCGATCTCCTGAAAAATGAATCAGACCTCGATGCCGTGACTATCGCCACCCCCATCCCACTACACTATGAAATGACACGCGCTTGCATCGACCAGGGTCTTTTCGTGTACTTGGAAAAACCCCCCGTTCCCTCTATCCAGCAGCTCGGGGAACTGATCGAGTTCGACACCCGCAGCCGGGTGACCGCGGGATTCCAGATGATATTGTCACGCTTTGTACAACAACTCAAATCCATGATCATAGAAGGCCGCCTTGGCGATCTCTTGGAAATCCGCGCCTGCGCGTGCTGGCCACGGCGGGACAATTACTACAACCGCGCAGCCTGGGCGGGCAGGCTGCTGCTCGATGGCGAACCCGTATTTGACGGCCCCGCCACCAACGCACTCGCGCATTTGATTCACAACATCATGTTTCTCGCCGCTCCCGGCGCGGAGGAATTCGACGTGCCTGTGGAAGTGCAAGGCGAATTGTATCGGTCACGCCCCATCGAAAGCTACGACAGCGCGTGCTTTCGCGGCGGATTTCGCTCCGGGGTACGTTTCACCGCCGCATTCACCCATGCCGTTGCGGAGACAATGCCGTTCCGCATCGAAGCCCGCGGCACAAAAGGCTGGGCGCGCATTGCCGGGGATGGCATGCGATTCGAACAAAATACAAGCGAGCCCGTGGAAGACGGCGAAAACACACATGATCTCTTGCTAAAAACGCACCGGGAGTTTGCCTGCTTCGCGACCGGCAGCCTCCCGCGAGTCTCCACGTTACTGCGCGACACTCGTGGTTACGTCCTCGCTACAAACGGAATGCTCGTGAGTTCCGGAGGAATTCACGATATCGGCGCGGAGCATATCCGCCGCTACGAAACTGATGGCGATTTCGGCTTCGATGTCACCGGCATGCGCGATGCCATCGAGGAAACATTCCAGACCGGGCGCTTGTTCTCGGAACAAGGCGTGCCATGGGCAAAAGCAACCCAGTCCATCAGCCTGGAAAATCTCCATGCGATCGACTTTTCGAAATACACCGTCCCGCTCCAGCATTAAGCCGCGGTAAATCGCTTAAAAAACAGCAACTTACGTGTGCAGGTAGGTATTCACGAGATTCTCGAGATACTCCTGCCGGCCGCTCCGCGGTTTGGGCTCGCCCAGCTTTGTCAGTATGAGTTTTTCCAGTTCTTTGAAGCCGGTCTTTTTTTTCTCGATCTCCCGGCCATAACCGTTGTCATAGCTCGCATACCGGTCCTCGACAAATTTCTCGAGTTTCCCATCTGCGCGGATCTTCAATGCAATCTTCAGCGCGAGCGCATAGGCATCCATCCCGCCAATGTGCGCGTAGAACAGATCCTCCACATCCACCGAGGCGCGGCGCAGTTTCGCATCAAAGTTAAATCCGCCGCTGCCGAGGCCACCCGCCTTCAGGATTGAGAACATCGCGAGGGTCAGCTCTTTCACATCGGTGTTAAATTGATCGGTATCCCAGCCGAGCAGCATGTCGCCTGCGTTCGCGTCGATCGAGCCGAGCATCCCGGCCGAAGCGGCGACCTCGATCTCGTGATTAAACGTATGGCCCGCGAGCGTGGCATGATTCGTCTCAATATTGAATTTCAGGTGCTTCTCCAGACCGTAAGTGCGCAGGAATGCGATCCCGCTCGCGACGTCGAAATCATACTGGTGTTTCGTCGGTTCTTTCGGCTTCGGCTCGATCAGGAACTGGCCCTTGAAACCGATCTGCTTCGCGTAATCCACCGCCATGTGCAGGAATGCCGCCATGTGATCCTGCTCACGCTTCAGGCTCGTATTGAGCAGCGTTTCGTAGCCCTCGCGGCCGCCCCAGAAAACATAATTCTCGCCGCCCAGCGCCTTGGTGGCATCCATCGCGCTCTTCACCTGCGCCGCCGCGTACGCAAACACATGCGCGTCGGGATTCGTAGCGGCACCGCACATGTAGCGTGGATTCGAGAAAAGATTAGCCGTACCCCACAGTAGCTTGATGCCGGTCGATTTTTGCAACCCCTTCGCGTGCGCGACGATTTTGTCCAGATTACGGTTCGATTCTGTGAGCGTCCGCCCTTCCGGCGCGATGTCGCGGTCGTGAAACGCGTAGAAAGGCGCCTGGATTTTCGTGAAAAACTCAAACGCCGCATCCATGCGCACCTTGGCCACGGACACAGGATCCTTCCCCTTCTCCCACGGACGCACAATCGTGCCGGGACCGAATGGATCGGAGCCCACACCGCGGAACGAATGCCAGTAGGCAATCGAAAAACGGAGATGATCCTTCAACGTCTTGCCGTCGATGATCTCCTCCGGGTTGTAATGTTTGAAAGCCAGCGGATTGGTGCTTTCCGGTCCTTCGTAAGAAATGGTCTTGATTTTGGGGAAGTGTGATTTTGCCATGGGAGGACAAATCTCTATCCGATGGCGTCCCATGTTCAAGCCGATTATTCATTTGCGCAACCTCCGCCTCCAGCTTAGCAGTTTGTCCAATGATTGTTGACGCTCTCGAACGCCCTCAAACCCGGGGCGAGGAAATCGCAAACAGCGTCAGCCACGGATTCGGCTTCGCTGCCCTTGCCGCCGTGTCGCCCTATCTCATTTCTTCCGCTTCGAGGCGCTATCACGACCCGGCAATCGTCGCGGGAGTCTGCATCTTTGCCTCCACCGCCATGTTTCTTTACCTGGCATCGACTGTTTTTCACGCGCTCCCGTATGGCGGCAGGGCCAAGAAAGCGTTCGCCGTCATCGACCATGCAGCTATTTTTTTGATGATCGCCGGCACCTACACGCCCTTCACTCTCGGCGTCCTTCGGGGCGGGTGGGGATGGTCGCTCCTCGGGGTGGTCTGGGCCTTTGCGCTGGCTGGCGTTTGCCTGAAACTCTTGCACGGGGTTGATCGCCATCGCACGCTCTCCCTGGCTCTCTATCTCGGCATGGGCTGGCTCGTGCTCGCTGCCATAGGCCGGGTCTGGGCGAGGATGCCCCATGCCGGATTTTTGCTCCTCGTCACCGGGGGCGTCCTTTACTCGGCGGGCGTCCCCTTCTACACGTCCAAGAAAACATTGTTCCACCATTTCGTATGGCACCTGTTCGTGATCGGCGGCACCGCGTGTCACTTCCTCGCCATCTTGTGGTATGCGGCCTGAGCATCGTTGAAAATTGAGCGCGTAGGAGGCGGACACCTCGGCGCTTTCTTTCAAGCTCGACGCCGCGGGCCGTCTGCGACATTTTTCCAGGTCACACAATGACAGCACCCGCCCATAAAAGCAGATCATCCGTTTACGTCCCCCAGGCGTTACTCGCCGACCGTTGGGAGGATTACCAACTGCTCGATACCGGCGCCGGCATGAAACTCGAGCGCTGGGGCGATACCGTCCTCGTCCGGCCCGATCCCCAAATCATCTGGCCGAAAAGCGGCAGCCGCGAATGGAACGAGTGGGACGGCTACTACCACCGCAGCGACGCAGGTGGCGGCCGCTGGGAATTCCGCCGTCAGCTCCCCGAGTCCTGGACCATCCGCTACGGCGCACTCAAATTCAAAATCCGCCCGACCGATTTCAAGCACACCGGGCTCTTCCCCGAACAGGCCGCAAATTGGGACTGGTGCATGCAAAAAATCCGCGCCGCGCGCACCGCCGGCCGCGAAGTGAATGTCCTTAACCTCTTCGGCTACACCGGTGCCGCCACCGTGGCCTGCGCCGCAGCGGGCGCGAGTGTCTGCCATGTGGATGCCTCCAAGGGCATGGTGCACTGGTGCCGCGAAAATGCCGTCCTCTCCGGCTTCGCAAATGCCCCCATCCGCACCATCGCCGATGACTGCATGAAATTCGTCGCACGCGAAGCCCGCCGCGGCCGCCGCTACGACGCCATCATCATGGATCCCCCCGCCTACGGACGCGGCACCTCCGGCGAAATGTGGAAGATCGAGGACGACCTCTGGAAGCTCCTCATCGAATGCCGCACCCTGCTCAGCGAGCACCCCGTTTTCTTCCTCATGAACAGCTACACCTCCAAGCTCTCCCCCATCGTCATCGGCAATCTCATGAACGAATTGCTCTCCGGCCACGGCGGCAAAATCAGCGTCGGCGAGCTCGGCCTCCCCAGCCAGCACGACGGCAAAGTCCTCCCGTGCGGAATCTACGGCCGCTGGGAATCGGAACCGCACACACCCGCCTCCGCCACGAAATGAAAAGCGAAAAAACAAACGTCGCGAAGGAACTCTACAAGCAGCTCCGCGTACTCACATGCGAGCAGCTCTGGAACGACGAAGTCCCGCAATTCAACCGCGCATCGCCCAATGAACGCATGGAAAAAGTCGGGCTCATCCGCGCCGTCGGCGTCGTCTTTTCCGAATCCGGCAGCGACGCACAAAAAGAACTCGTGCGCCCCTGGCTCCGCGCGCTCCTCACCGACCCCCAGGAAAAAATCCGCCGCTACGCCATGGCCGCGCTGCCAAAAATCGGCGCGGGCGCGGGCGAGGAAACGGATCTCCTCTCCCTCCTGAAAACCACCACCGTCGATCGCGAGAAAAAATTCGTCGGCAAAGCCCTCGATAAAATCGGCGGCGCAGCCACCTTGCAGGAAATGGGCACAGGCAGCCTCCCCTCGCAAACGGAGCAAAAAGTAAAAGCCAGCGTCGCCCGCAATCAAGCAAGCATCATCAGGATGGATCGCACCCTCACCCATTTCGCCGGCCTGCAAATCCACCTGCGCGGTCGCAGCGGCCTCGAGGAAATCGTCCGCGACGAAGTCGAAGCATCCGCAAAGGTCCGCACAAAATTCCGCATCAACGAGGTCGTCCCCGGCCTCGTCGCACTCACCCCCATCGCGCCATTTTCCCTCGGCGACATCTACACACTCCGCTGCTTCGGAAATGTCGCATTCGTCCTCGGCGCCATCGACGGCCCCGATGACGAAAAATCCATCGCCAGGATGGCCGCCGTCATCACCTCGGAATTATCCCGCCGCGTCTTCAAGACATTCACCGAAGGCCCCATCCGCTACCGCCTCGACTTCGTGGAAAAAGGCCACCAGCGCGGCGCAGTCCGCCTCCTCGCAAACCGCGCCTACGAACTCTGCCCGGAAATCCTCAACGATTCGCGCAGCGCCCCATGGACAATTTCCATCCATCCGAATCGGAAGGGCAACTGGGTGGAATTGATCCCGCGCCTCTCCCCCGATCCCCGCTTCGCCTACCGCCGCGAGGACGTCCCCGCCGCATCCCACCCGCCGCTCGCAGCCAGCATGGCATGGCTCGCCGGGAGTCGCGAAAACGAAATCGTCTGGGATCCCTTTTGCGGCTCCGGCCTGGAGCTCATCGAACGCACCTTCCTCGGCGGCGTCCGCATGGCCTACGGCACCGACCGCAGCGCCGAGGCCATCACCATCACCGGGGACAACTTCGCCGCCGCAAGCCGCCAGCCCGTCCCCTCGCGCTTCATCTGCTGCGACTTCCGCGACTTCCCCCGCATCGAAGGTCTCCGGGAAAACAGCCTCAC
Organism: Chthoniobacteraceae bacterium; assembly: GCA_049692655.1. Taxonomy (GTDB): domain Bacteria; phylum Verrucomicrobiota; class Verrucomicrobiia; order Chthoniobacterales; family Chthoniobacteraceae; genus DASZPK01. Next base: position 6,870 of record JBAVPB010000262.1, read on the forward strand.
CCTCATCATCACAAATCCCCCCATGGGCAAGCGCGTCCCCATCCCGAATCTCCACGGCCTCATCGAGGATCTCTTCTCCATCGCCGCACGTATGTTGAAACCCAACGGTCGCCTCATCTTTGCAAATCCCCTCCGCATCGAAAGTCCCGACCCTTCCCTCAAGCTCCAATCCCGCCGCGTCGTCGATTTCGGCGGCTTCAACTGCGCCCTCGAGATGTATCTCAAATCCGCGCGATGAGCGCGCGCCCTAGTTCCCTGTCAACCGCGCGCGCCCCCACGCTCCGCGGTCGCTGAAATCCTTTGCTGTGCCGTTCCACACCAGTTGCTGCCTGCGCTTGCGGCCATCGTCGCTGTTGTCGATCGCGACATCGAAGAGCATCTCGCGGCCGGCCACCGCCTCCATGCCCAGGATTTTCCACGGAATCGCCGCCTCCAGCACGTAGCCGTCGCCGGCGACATCCTTCGTCACGATCGCCTGGCATTGTTTACCCTCCTCGGGATGATCCACCACATGGATCAGCGCCTGCGGCCCCGCGCCGATCAGGATCTGGCGGTCGCTGAATATGGGCGATCCTTTCTGGTCGGGATTCCTTCCCCCCAGGAATATCTCCACGCAGTCGCCATTCCAAAGCGCGCCACCTTCCTTCTCATTCATCCCGGGGGTGGAATCCTTGACCTGGATGAGGAAATAGAGATTTTTCTCGTCCCAGCATAAACGGAAATCGCCGCGAAATTTCGCATCGGCATCGCCGAATACCATGCGCCCCGGCTCGACCTGTTCGGCGGGGCGCCCCGGCCAGTTCGTGGTGGTGCCGTCGAGTTTCAGCCCGGGCAATGCGCGCGGGATCGTCAATGTCTTCCCCGCAGCGCCCGTGCCGTTGAAGCGGGGATCGGCAAAAACGAAGGGCGATTGCCTGCCCATCATCACATCGTAAATGCGCGCGTGGGATTGCGTGCAGGCACTTACCAGCGGCTCATATGAGCGGTCGGTCACATCGACGAGTCCCGTATTCGCCCCCTCGCCGTTGAATCCCTCAAAGAAACGCCCCGTGATCGACTGGTCGGTGTAGATGAACCACTCCGAGCCGACGACAAACGGCAGCGCTGCCGATTGCTCGACATAGTTCCGGTAGGCCGCGCCCCGCTCCTTCTGGTCCTTCACTTCCTTCCCGCCGCCGAGACCTTCGTCGGTGCAGCTGAAATACCATTCGCTCAGGAGAATCGGGCGGCCGCCGCTCCAATCGTGCGCCTGTTTCAGAAAACCGCTCTCGATCGCGTAGGTGTAGTAATTGATGCTGATCACATCCAGGTACTTGCCGCCGATGCGGACCACATCCTCGTTCGTCGCGGTGCCGGGCGTCCAGCGGCTGCCGAGCAGGAGGTGGTGTTTGTCGTATTTGCGGAAGACGCGCTCGATCATGGAGTAATAGGCTTCCAGGTAGGCCTGCTGGAATTTTCGCATGTCGGCGGCGGCGGCATCGGTGCGGACAAAGAGCGGCTCTTCCTTGAGTTCGTCGAAATTTGCGAAAGGCCTGGCCGGATTCCACGCGGCGTTGAACCCGGCGATGTCGCCGTATCTATCCTGCAACATCTCCACGAGACGCTGCTTGGCCGCCACCTTGCTGGCTTTGTAGGTGGGGATCTGCTTCGGCAGGATCTCGAAGTGTTGTTCGTTACCCAGGAAATAGCCGACGAGAAGCGGATCGTCAGCCTGCGGGGCCACGATCCCGGCATAGGCCTTGTCCAGCGCCGCTTCCGTGCCGGGAACAAAAGGATCCATCAGATCCGCTGTCCCTATCTTGTCGGGAAGCATCTTCACCCCTTGTTTTTCACCCGAGGGGAGGAAGGAGACGCACGGGAAATTTTTGGCGCGCATCGTCGGGGAATATCCCGAGAAAGCGCCCGCACTGTTGAATCCCCAAGAGCGAAGCCGGTCCACCACCTGCCCCGACCATTCATCGAAGGTGAACGGCTTCCCGAATTTGCGGATCCAGTTAACAATGTAAAACGAAAGACAGCCCCAGTCCGGTTTGTGCTCCCGCCATGCGCTGTCGTACTCGTCGCCGGGTTTCGGCAGCCACTCGTAAATACTCTCGCGCCCTTTCACCTGCGTGAAATCATCCGTGTTCGCGATCGAGCAGACGCCGAGCTGGAAGAACATGTTCCCCTCGGGAGTCACCAGCACCTGGTGTCCCCCTGCCTTTTCCACATGGAAGAAGCCCGTTTTTTTCAGGCCATACATCTTCCCGCTCCCCGCCAGCCCGCCATAGGCATCCAGGCCGGAATCCGGAGCATTCGCGAGCGCGACCTCTTGTTTTCGCGCATCCTCCCTCAGTTCCTCCACGCTCTTCACCTTGCCGGGATAATCCTTCAGCGCGGATTGCCCGAAGCGGTCCACGATGAATTTCCGCGGAGCCCCCGCCGCAGGCAACCTGTCGCCGTTGAACGCCGCGATCTTGATCGTGAAAGACTTGCTGCCGGGATTCGCATGGACCTCGTGATAGAATGCATAAACAAACACCGGCCAGTTAAAAACCCGGTTGTCCTGCAATTCACGATACTGGCTCGTCGTCGTCAACGTGAAGCCCGTGCCCATCGCATCGAGCAGATTGAACCGGGTCCCCGCCCCCCTCTGGATGAACTGCTCCCCCTTTTCCGCAGGCAGCGGCTTGAGCGCCTCCGTCTCAAACGAATACGCGCCCCCCTGCGTGAACTTGATCGGAAACAGCATCTCCGATTTAAAAGAACTCGCAGCCGCAGGCAGGCCGGAATAGGTGCAAACGACTTCCGACCTGTCCGGCGCCAGCCGGTATTCCAGCTTCGCCCCCGAGGGATACCCCGCCACCACCATCCCGCCAGCCACCGCCTCCATCACCGGACGCTCCTCCGGCTTCCCCCCGGACATCTGGAGCTTCGCCGGCTCGATCGTAAAACTCCCCATGCTGTTTGCCTCGATCGCCACCCCCTTGTCAGTCACCGAGAGGGTCGGATCTTGCGCCCACGCAGGCATCGCGCAAAAACAGACCGCAAAGAGGTAGGGGAGAATTTTTTTCATGGAATAACGACGACGAAACCGCTTCACCACTCCCCAGACTATCATCTTCCCACACAGCAGTCTCACCAAAAAAATAGCGGTCAAAAAGCCGCTTTGAAAAAATGTCAGTCAGGGCCGCCGAAAAGCCCACGAGAGAAGTGCCATTACCCAGGACGCACTACTCCACCCAGCGCGTGATCTCTTCTTCCGGGGAGCGCCCGCGTCTCGCGGGCTGGTTGCGGAGTCTCGCCGCAACGAACTTTCACTCTTCATAAAACGTGCCCGTTTTGGATATCGCGGCATGAATGCATCGTCAAACAAAGTTAGACCAGAAACACCATCCGATCCCTCATTTTTTCACTCAAAAACATCGACCTCAAGGATGATCCCTTCCAACAAACAGCGCGTCGTTGGAGGGACATGCTCTGTCATGTCCTCGTCCGCGATAGCTTCTTCGGACCCATCCCCAAAGCATCCGAAACCACACCGCCCCTTCCACCAACCATCCCCCTCACCTCATCGCATACGTAAGCGTATGCCGGACAAGCATTCCAATCGGAGTCAGCAAAAACGGAAGCAAAGGAATATTGCCCGGCTCCCGTTTAAGAAATCCACGCGCCTCAAGATCAAGCAGCACCCACAACTGAATCTCCAACTCCATCGGCGCGCCCCTCGAGAACGAAATACGCCCCTCATCATCGGCGCGCACAAAAATGATTTTCTCCAGCGCGGTAAAATCTCTCCTCACACCGTTAATACGCCATTCACCTCTTCTTTGGCTGTTTTACCGTCTTATATTAAACCCCAACCTCTTTTTCGCACCCCGCATGTCACAAGAGAATTTGGCCAACGAAATCCTTCGCGAAGCGCCCCCCTCCCCCACGTTCGAAGAACGGTGTAGCGTCCGCTGTCCCCAGCGGATTCGCCGTGCATCGCACACCCACCGCTCGGAAATATCGAGGATAACAGGATAACAATTGCATTGCCTCGCAAGTAGTCTTAGGGTAAGACGTCTTACCATGCTAACCAAAGTTTCCAGCAAAGGGCAAATAGTGCTGCCCAGCCCTATCCGGCGCAAGCTCGGCATAGAGACTGGCGATCCGCTTCAGGCAAAAATTGAGGATGGGCGCATTATCCTTACTCCCAGCCGTAAAACCGGCAGAAAGTTCCGCATTAAGAGGTGTAAATCAACAGGCATGCCCGTGATCAGTCTCGGTGCGTCCGCGCCGAAAATTACAAATGATCTTGTTCGTGAAATGCTGGCGGATTTCCCATGAAGTATCTTTTGGACGCGAACGTCCTGATCAGTCTGGGAATTGAAGAACATGTCTTTCATTTTCCGATCGTGCGATGGTTGGAATCATTGAAAACATCCGAAGATGAACTCGTCTCCTGTTCAATCACCGAACTGGCTTTTGTCCGGATTTTGAGTCAATTGCCAGGGGCGGGAATCACAATAGCTGATGCAAAACATCAGCTTGCCGAAATGAAGGCGGATTCCAGGCTCCGGTTCAGCTTGCTCACTGATGCTCTTGGCGCGGACAAGCTGCCAACATGGGTAAAAAGCGCGAAACAAACAACCGATGGTCATCTGGCCGAATTGGCAAAAGCAAACGGCGCAGTGCTCGCCACCCTTGACGGCAAAATTCCGGGCTCTTTTGTTATTCCTGTTGGCATCTAAAGACCTTGTGCAGGCGGGGTGATGGATTCTACGGCGGCTTCATCTCCACGATCCGCCCCTTTGCAGCACCTCCCAGCGCCCGGAGGGTGCGACGGAATTAAAGCCCGGAGTGAAGCCCCGCGAAACTCCGGGTATCCCATCCCCACAAAATCCCAAACCCCCGGAGCGGGGTGACGGAGTAGCGCACGGACGACAAATTGCATCGCCTCACCGGCCGGATTTGTATAAGAACGTCTTGCTATGACAGCCAAGGCTTCCAGCAAAGGTCAAATCGTGCCACCCAGCCGTAAAACCGTCAGAAAATTTCGCGTCAAGAGGTGCAAATCAACAGGCATGCCCGTAATCAGTCTCGGCTCATCCGCTCCGAAAATTACAAATGATCTGGTTCGTGAGATGCTGGCGGATTTTCCATAACAACCGATAATCATCTGGTTGAAACGGCAAGCATTACTTGCCACGCTTGACGGCAAAATCCCTGACTAATTTGTTATACCTGCTGTCATTTAAGGCCCTAGTCATAGGGTAACATATCCTTCAATTTCTCAGTCAACACATGGAAATATTTCGCAAATCAGGACGCGATGGATCGTACCCCACAGGGATATAAACGGAAATTTGACGTCTGTTTGTAATTTCTCTAGCTAAAAATCAGTTCAGGAACCGGTTTTTCTTCATCCGAATATTCGCATGCTGTACCCTCCAATCATTACTGCCATCTTCTACGCTGAATAGATTTTACGCTTGCCAGTAAACGGTCGGAATAACAATCTTGTTTAAATGCCCGCCCTTCTGTTGCCTGATAAGATCTTAGTGGCCTTTTCCTTTGCTGGAGAGCAGCGCAAGATTGTGCGTTCCATAGCTGAAGCAGTCCAGAAAGAGTTGGGGCGGGGCAAGGTTTTCTTTGATGAGTGGTTCGAGGCCTATCTGGCAGGCGACGACGCAGACCTAAAACTTCAAAAGCTTTATGGCAAAAAATGCGAACTGATTGTGGTATGTGTTTCACAACGCTACGGGGAGAAAGCGTGGACGAAGGCTGAACACAGAGCGATCCGTGCCCGACAGATGGAGCTTGCGGAGTCGAAGGTCAAAGGCGACGAACACAGAATCCTTCCGCTCCGAGTTGGAAACGGTGACGTCGATGGTATTCCATTCAACAGCATCGTTCCCGACGTTAGTACCCGCTCCCCTACCGAATCGGCCGAACTCATCGTCGCCCGGCTTCGAATGATCATCCCTAACCTGAAAACAAATTCGAGTCGTCGCCTCCCCGCTAAATCTTGGCCTAAAAAGCCGCCTGGCTTGGTGTGGCCAATGGCGGATCACGTTGGTGTTCGAATGGCCTTCGGCTCCTTACTCACTCCCTCTGCACCATGGAGTTTTCTAGCTATCCGTGGTTCCAGCGAAACAGGCAAGAGCCATATTACCAAACAGATGCTAGCCAATGTCATACCGTTGCCCGGCGTAGCTTGCGGACGCTTCGATTTCAAAGGCACGACAGACGTAGAGGCCGAGGTGAATTCATTTGCTCAGTTTCTCCAAGTGAAGATTCCAGAACCGAAAGTTGGCGTCCGATTGAACGAGAGGCTTGGTCATATCCTCACGGCGCTCAAGGCGCGCTGCGCTCCCGCCTTGCTTGTCTTTGATACCTATGAAGCCGCAGGGGAAGCGGAGGACTGGGTGGACAAGCATCTTCTGCCGAATCTCCTTTGTTGTCCATGGCTGCGCGTCGTGATTGCTGGCCAGCGGGTACCAGATCCCAAGGGTGCCATCTGGTTATCGAAGGCCCGCATCACTCTTGAACTCCTGCCGCCTCCACCTGCTGACTGGTTTGACTATGGAAAGCAGCACAAACCAGATCTTACTTTGCTAGAAGTGGAGACGGCCTGCCGTCTTGCTTCTCACAAAGCCAGCTTACTCGCCCAACTTCTTGGCCCAACAACTTAAAATGAAACTTGCCGAACAACTCCGCGTGCTCCAGGTCGCCCAAGGCGACCCCGCAAAGCTAGCGCTTGCAACAGTAGATCTTAAGTATCCAGAGCTTTCCGAGAAAGAGCGCGCCACATTAAAGGAAACTCTCGAAGCCGCCGCCATTCCGCATTGGTGCGATGAAGCCGTTTTGGCAGCGCTACTTGAAATTCCACGCAAGCAAAGCGCGACTCGTCTTACCCAACTACGTGCGTTAACGATTGTCGAGTCGTTCCCGGCACGGGGCAATACCGCGGTAAATGTACATGAGGCCTCCCGGCTTGCCTTGCGGCAATCACTTGCGACAAACCAGACCGATCGTTTCTGTGTTTTATCCGCTCGGGCCGAAAAGTACTTTAAGTCAGACCTTTCGTCTGCCGGACGCATTGAAAGAATATTCCATCGCCTTTGGCTCGATCCCAAAAACGCCGGTCCTGAAATGCGTCAATTGGAATTCGATCTCCGGCACAAAGTTGAGGATGGACTTGCTTTGGCTGCTTCACTGCGCGAGTACATATCCGATAACTCTACACCGCTGGTAAAATGTTGGGCGTCTTGGGCCGTAGCCACCGTAGAGGAACCTTATCTTAAGGTCGGCAGGCAGCTTGAACTGGCCTCTCTCGCGCTAGAATGCGCAGAAGCGTCGGGCTGCGCGTACGCGAATGCAACTACGACTTTACTCATTGCAGGCGTTCTGTGTGAACGCGGCCAGGCAGGCGATGCCAAGAATGCGTTCCGTCATTATCAACATAGTTTGAAGATTTATGAACGACTCCTGAAAGCAAATCCGAAGTCGGCGCAAGCAGCCCGCGACGTAGCATTGAGCATGAGGCATTTTGGTGATTTTCTGACGGATCGCGGTCAGTCTGGCGACGCTAGAAAAGCGTTTGGCTATTTCCGTCGTTGTCTCGAGATTGATGAGCGACTGCTGAAAGCAAATCCGAAGTCGACACAGGCTGCCCGCGACGTGTCGTTGAGCGTGGGGCGATTTGGTATGTTTCTAGCAAATCGTGGTCAGTCCGGTGACGCAAAAAAGACACTTGGCTATTACCGGCGCAGTCTGAAAATTAATAAACAGCTATTAAAAACAAACCCGCATTCGGCGCAATCCGCTAGAGACGTGGCAGTTAGCGTTCATAGGTTGGCCGATTTTTTGGCGGAGAGAGGGCAAGCCGGCGACGCCAAGAAGGCACTGAAATATTACGATCTGAGTTTGGAGATTGACGAACAGCTACTGAAAGCAAATCCCGAGTCGGCTCAAGCAGCCCGGGATGTAACTGTGGATATCCATAAGCTGGCTGATTTTTTAGCCCGGCGAGGACAGGCGGGCGATGTCCGGAAGGCGTTGGCACTTTATCAGCGAAGCCTGAATATTCATGAACGGCTGCTGAAAGCAAATCCCGAGTCGGCCCAGGCAGCGCGACGTGTTGCTGTAAGCGTGGGACGGTTGGCTGATTTTTTGGCCGAGCGAGGACGGACGGGCGACGCAGAAAAGGCGCTGGGATATTACAGGCGTAGTTTGGAAATTGACGAACGGCTGTTTAAAGCAAATCCTAATTCAGCGCTGGTAGCCCGGGACATGGCTGTAAGTCTCAATACATTGGGTGATTTTTTGGCGAATCGAGGACAGACAGACGACACCAAAAAGGCGTTGGACCATTACGAGCAAAGCCTGAAAATTCATGAACGACTCCTGAAAGCAAACCCCGATTCGGCGCAAGCGGCGCGGGATGTGTCGGTAGGTCTCCATAGGCTCGGCGATTTTCTAGCGAATCGAGGCCAAACGGGCGACGCGAAGAAGGCATTGGACCATTACGAACGAAGCTTGAAGATTCATGAACGGCTCCTGAAAGCAAACCCTGAGTCGGCGCAAGCGGCGCGGGACGTGGCGGTAAGCATCCATAGGATGGGTAATTTTTTGGCGAATCGAGGACAAACGGGTGATGCAAAAAAAGCATTGAACTATTACGACCGAAGCCTGAAAATTCATGAACGACTTTTAAAAGCAAACCCTGAGTCGGCACACGCGGCACGGGATGTGTCGGTCGGTCTGCATACGCTGGGTGATTTTCTGGCGAAGCGCGGACAGGCGGGCGACGCCAAAAAGGCGTTGGACCATTACGAGCGATGCTTGAAGATTCATGAACGACTCCTGAAAGCAAACCCTGAGTCGGCACACGCGGCGCGGGACGTGGCGGTCGGTCTGCATACGCTGGGTGGTTTTCTGACGAAGCGCGGAAAAAATGGCGACATCAAAAGAGCGTTCGAATATTATAAACGCGGTTTGTTGATTCATGAAAGATTGCTGAAATTAAACCCCGAGTCAGCACGGGCGGCACGGGACGTGTCGGTTAGTGTCCATAAGTTAGCTGACTTTTTGGCGAAGCGGGGGCAACTGAGCGACGCCAAAAAAGCGTTGGAATATCACAAGCGCAGTTTAGAGATTGACGAACGGTTACTAAAATTTAACCCTGAGTCAGCGCAGGCGGCCCGGGACGTATCAGTAAGCACCCAAAGACTTGCTGATTTTCTGGCGAAGCGCGGACAAGCGGGCGACACCAAAGAGGCATTGTACCATTATCAGCGATGCCTACAGATCGAAGAACGGCTACTGAAAGCCAAGCCCGAGTCGGCCCAGGTGGCACGAGATTTGGTGGTTTCTAACCTCAAATTATCTCATTTTTACAATCAACTCGGTGACACGAAGCAAATGAAGCGTAGCTTGGCTGCATGTTTTGCCATACTCGATTCGCAGATCCGGAAAAACCACTCTTTAGATACGCAGATCAAACTCTTGTACGATCGGCTAGCCCTCCTCTTCGTTAAAACGGGAAAGCTTACAAGCGGCAGCCCTCAAAACAAACGGACGTCCACACACACCTAGGCCCTATCAAAGGCAACTAGGCAGAAGATCACAAAGCCGAGGGTGGACGAAGGATGATCGGGTGACAATTTGAATTCGGCCAAGCCTGAGAATGAGGTTACCCCTCACCCCGCCCGCTGCATCGCACACAAACTCGCATAAATCCCACCCTGCTCCATCAACTCCTCCGGCGTTCCCATCTCCGCAATCCGCCCGCTTTGCAGCACCACCAGCCGCCCCACCTTCCGGATGGTCGCCAGCCGGTGCGCTACGATGAACGTCGTGCGCCCTTTCATGAGCCGGTCGAGCGCGCTCTGCACCTGCGTCTCCGATGCCGCATCCAGCGCGGAGGTCGCCTCGTCGAGGATCAACACGCGCGGATTCCGCAACAGCGCCCGCGCGATGGCGATACGCTGCTTCTGACCGCCGGAAAGCCGCGCGCCGCGGTCGCCCATCATCGTGTCGAGCCCGTTGGGCAGTTTCTCGACGAACTCCGTGGCGTTCGCATCCTTCAACGCCTGCAAAATCCCCGCCTCATCCACGTTGCGGCTGCCGTACAGGATGTTCTCACGCAGCGTCCCCTGGAAAAGCAGCGTCTCCTGCGAAACCACGCCCACGTATTTGCGGTAGCTGCGCAGGTCGAACCCATTCATGTCGCGCCCGTCCAGCAGCAGCCGCCCGGAGGTCGGCCTTTCAAAGCCGAGCAGCAGACTCATGAGCGTCGATTTTCCAGAGCCGCTCGGTCCCACCACGCCGATGGTGTCCCCGGCGTTCACTTTGAGCGAAAAGTCGGAGATCGATCCCCGCGCCGCGCCGGAATAAACAAAATTTACCGCATCGAACACGAACTCCCCTTTCACATCCTTGATCGGTTCCTTGCCAAGATTCTTCTCAAGATCCGGGCTCTCGAGGATGTCGCCGATCGATCTCAACGACTCGAATCCCTTCGTGATATTCGGCAGCATGTTCGCCAGCAGCATCACGGCATTCGTGATCGCGCTGAAATACGTGGAGAGCATCACCACGTCGCCGGGAGTGAGCGGGATGATCTTCGCATAGGCCAGCCATGCGGCGAGGATCAGGCTCGCCATGTTGAAAAAATTAAAACTCACCCACGCCGTCGAACCAAAAATCGCATTCTGAAAATCCAGCTTCATCCCGGCATCCTTCAACGTGCCGAGCTTCCGCCCGACCCGGTCGATCTCTGCCTCCTCCACCGCGTGCGCCCGCGCCATCGGGATCATGTCGATCATCCCCACGATGTGCGACGACATCCCCTCAATCTCGGTGCGGAACTCCGCGTTGCGTTTTTTCAGGCCGGCAAAAAGATACTTCCGCAGGAGCGTGATCACCGGCACGCTCACCAGGAAGATCGGCAGGAACTGCGGCGCCCGCCACGCCGTGACAACCACGGCGGAAAGAATGGTCAGCGCGGCGGTCATGCCCCCGTCGAAAAGCTGCCGCGCCATCTGGTCCACTGCCTCCACGTCGCGCAGCACCTTCGCCTGGAGCACGCCGGAACTGCTGTTTTTGTAAAACGAAATGGAAAGCTGCTGCAACCGCCGCACGATCGCCGCGCGCAACTCCGCCTCCACACTCCGCGCCGCCTCGCTCAGCTTCCGCGCGTAGAGCGTGTGCATCGGCACATTCTGGATGATGATCAGTGCGAGCACGATCGCATTGATCACGAGGTTTCTCGACCCGTTCGGATGCGGAATCGCAATGATGTCGATCACGTTTGCCGTGACCAGCGGCATGATCCACTGCGGCGATTGTTTGATGATGAAATAGACGGTCGCCTGCGCCAGCACGCCGGCATGGACGCCGTAAATACCCCAAAGCGTCTTCCATGGTCTGCCACTTTGAAAACGCTGCTCGAGATCCGAAACGTCGAAAACCTTCCCCCTGTTGCTCATTGGCGGCCCATACTCCACCCGTTGCCGCCATTTGTAAATTATAAGACGAATCGCCCGCTCAAAAGACGCCTCCGGCAGCATGGGGCATGCCCTTTTCGGGCTCATTTCACACTTCAAAAATTCAAAAACAAAAAGTTTCCCTTTTGAAATAAAACAGGCATTTATTCAGCCCTATCCATATGACTACCCCCTCCAAAGTCCGTCTAGCAATCATCGGCGCCGGAGGGATCTCCGGCGCGCACGCCGAAGGCATCCTCCAGCACCACGATAAAGTCGAGTGCGTCGCGCTTTGCGATGTCTCCGCCGAAAATCTCGAGAACCGCGCCCGTCAGCTCGGCGGCGCCCCCGCGAAATTCAACGACTGGAACGAGATGTACCGCGTCGCCGGCGGCTGGATCGATGCCGTCGTGATCTGCCTCCCGCACAAGCTGCACGCCCCCGCCATCATGGACGCCGCCAAAAATGGCAAACACATCCTTTGCGAGAAGCCGATGTGCATCAGCCTCGACGAGGCCGGCCAGATCGAGTCGGCCGTGAAAGCTGCGGGCATCATTTACATGTCCGCGCACAACCAGTTGTTCACCCCGATCGTGCAGGAGATGAAAAAGCTGATCGCCTCCGGCCGCATCGGCCAGCTCCGCTGGCTGCGCTCGCAGGATCTCTTCATCGTGGGCGGCAGCGGCACAGGATTCAAGGGCCAGTGGCGCGCCTCCCTCGCCACGCAGGGCGGCGGCGAGCTCATCGACACCGGCTACCACCCCAGCTACCGCCTCCTTTATCTCGTGGACTCTCCGATTGCCGAGATCCGCGCCACCATGGGCCGCTTCGAGCAGCAGATCGAGGGTGAGGATACCGCCAGCGTGCAGGTTCGCTTCCAGAACGGCGTGATCGGCGAAATCCTGACCTCCTGGGCCATGCAATTCCCCTACGGCAGCCACGAAGTCCACGCCATCGGCAGCGAAGGCCAGCTCTTCGGCACCGGCAGCGACCTTTACTACCTCCCGCGCGGTTTCCAGGAACCCGCAAAGCTCAAGCTCCCCGAAATCAAAAGCACCTTCGTGGAACAGATGGAATGCTTCGCCCGTTGCATCGCAAATGGCGAAAAGCCCCCTCACGGCGTCGAGGAGGGCAAAGCCGTGCTGGAATTGATCCTGAACGCCACCAAAAACGCCGACGGCTGGCAGGCCACCGCCCCCGTGAAGCCATAATCAATATCAAACGCGCTATTTGACAGGGCTAATCAACCGTTGCCAACCCTTACCAACCGTCAGCTATCCCGCATCCCTGCCGTTACCGGCCCCATCCGCATAACCAGATTCGTATGTCCCAGCCAACTCCCGTCGCACCCCTTCTCGAAATCAACGGCATCAAAACCTGGATCGCCCCCGAGTTCGTCCAGCTCAACCGCATCCCCGCCCGCGCCACCTTCTTCTCCTTCCCAAATTCCAGGGATGCCCTCCACCAGCCCCGCGAAAAATCCCCCTGGTTCCAGTCGCTGAACGGCACCTGGGATTTCACCCTCGCCCCGAAACCCGAGGCAGTCACCCCCGACTTCATCGCTCTGGATTTCGACCCCGCCGCCCACGGCTGGTCGAAGCTCCCCGTGCCCAGCAACTGGACCATGCACGGCTTCGGCAAACCCCACTACACCAACGTCCAGATGCCCTTCGCCGGCGACCCGCCAAACGTCCCCGCCGAAAATCCCACCGGCCTCTACCGCACGGAATTCAAAGTGCACTCCGCTTGGGAAGGCCGCCGCATCGTCCTGCACATCGGCGGCGCCGAGAGCGTGCTCTACGTCTATCTAAACGGCCACGCTGTCGGCATCAGCAAGGACACCCGCCTCCCGGGCGAATTCGACATCACGCCCTTCGTGAAAATCGGCAAGGCGAACCTCCTCGCCATCGCCGTAGTGAAATGGTCCGACGCCACTTTCGTCGAGGACCAGGACCAGTGGTGGATGGGCGGCATCTATCGCGAGGTCTTTCTCTACGCCACGGGCAAAACCTATATCGCCGATGTATTCTGCCGGGCCGGACTCGAGGAGAATCTGAAGCAGGGCATCCTCGACGTCACCGCAAAAATCAACTTCTCCTCAGCCGTCGAAAAAGGCTGGAACGTCGAAGTCCAACTCTTCGACAGCAAGGGAAAAGCCGTCCTGAAAAAACCGGTCAGCTCCGAGGTGTTGCTGCACGATGTCCACACGACTGCCCTGCCGCGCTGGCACGTCAGGCTCACCACTCCCGTGCCTTCACCCAAGCTCTGGTCATCCGAAAGCCCCACTCTTTACAAAGCCGTCGTCACGCTCAAAAACCCCGCAGGCAAACAGGTCGAGTCCACAGGCATCCGCATCGGGTTCCGCCGCATCGAAGTGCGCGATAACGAATTGCTCATCAATGGCCGCGCCCTCCTCATCAAGGGGGTGAACCGCCACGAGCACGACGACACCACCGGCAAGACGCTCAGCCGCGAATCGATGGTCCGCGACATCGTGCTGATGAAGCAGCATCACATCAATGCGGTCCGCTGTTCGCATTACCCGAACGACACGCTCTGGTATGATCTCTGCGACGAATACGGCCTCTATCTCATCGACGAGGCAAACATCGAGTCCCACGCCTTTGAGTTCACCATCTGCCGCGACGACCGCTACGCCAGCTCATTCCTTGAGCGCGGCCTGCGCATGGTCGAGCGCGACAAGAATCACCCGAGCATCATCCTTTGGTCGCTCGGTAACGAGAGCGGTTACGGCCCGAACCACGACGCGATCGCGGGCTGGATCAGGCATTACGACCCGAGCCGCCCGTTGCATTACGAACAGGCCAGCAAAGGCTGGGAGGATCACACCAAGACCCCTGGCACATTGGGCACAGACATCATCTGCCCCATGTATCCTTCCATTGCCAGCATCGTATCGTGGGCCAGGGACGCGAAACGCGCAGACAAACGCCGTCCGCTCATCCTCTGCGAATATTCGCATGCCATGGGCAACAGCAATGGCAGCCTGTGCGACTACTGGGATGCCTTTGAAAAACACGGTGGCCTGCAGGGTGGTTTCATCTGGGAATGGGTCGATCACGGCATCAAGCAACGCGACGCGGAAGGCCGCGAATACTGGGCCTACGGCGGCGACTTCGGAGACGTGCCGAACGATGCAAATTTCGTGTGCGACGGCCTGGTGTGGCCAGACCGCAGACCGCATCCCGCGATGCAGGAACTCAAGAAACTGGCGCAACCGGTGTGCGTCTCCGCCCTCGATCTCAAGCGTTGCAAAGTGCGCCTCACCAACAAGCAGAACTTCACATCCCTCGAGTGGTTGCGCGGAACCTGGGAGCTTTCCGTCGATGGCAAAATCATCAGCCGCGGCAAACTTCCCGCGCTCAAGGCCGCCCCGGGCAAAACTCAGGACATCACACTTCCGGTGAAAGAGCCTGCGCTGAAACCCGGCCAGGAATGCTTCCTCGCGCTCCACTTCTACTCAGCCAAGGACACGTCTTGGTGTGATGCCGGCTATGCCCTCGCATGGGAACAATTCGCGATGCCCTACAAGGCCCCTCGCCCATCCTCCCACAAAGCCGCTCCTGCCAAACAAGCCGCTCTTGAACTTGATCAGAGCGGCAAGGAAATCGTCATCACGGGCCGCGAAATCCATGTCACGGCCGGCAAGGAAGCCGGGGCATTGACCTCCCTGCGCTGGAACGGGGCGGAACTGCTCGTAAAAGGACCGCAACTCAATGCATGGCGCGCCGGCACGGACAACGACGGCATCAAGTTGATCGGCCAGATGCCATGGACATCCAACAATCCTCTTTTTCTGTGGCTAAACGCCGGCCTGAATGAAATGCGCCACGAGCCGGTGAGCATGGCAGCACGTCGCACCAAAGATGGCGCGGTCGTGATTACCATCAAAACACTGGGAGTTGCCAAAGGCGGTAACATCGAGCATCAGCACACATACACCGTGCAGCCAGACGGGGAAATTCTCGTTGAGAATATTTTCAAATGCGCAAAATCACTCCCATCGCTCCCCCGGCTCGGCGTAAACCTTATGCTCCAACCCGGCTTGGAACATCTGCGCTGGTTTGGCCGTGGACCGCACGAGAACTATTCCGACCG
Source organism: Chthoniobacteraceae bacterium (assembly GCA_049692655.1). Lineage (GTDB taxonomy): Bacteria > Verrucomicrobiota > Verrucomicrobiia > Chthoniobacterales > Chthoniobacteraceae > DASZPK01. Next base: position 22,445 of record JBAVPB010000262.1, read on the forward strand.
CAAACGCGGCGCGGCGATGGGCCTGTATGACAGCAGTGTCACAAAGCAATACGTGGACTATGTCCTTCCCCAGGAACACGGCAACAAAACCGATGTCCGCTGGATGTCCTTGGAAGAACCCGGCAAGAGAGGGATCACGTTCCATTCCGTGGACCGGCTCTTAGAATGCTCTGCCAGTCATTTTACCGCAGATGACCTTTTCAAGGCGAAGCACACCACCGATCTCGTCCCGCGCGCGAAAGTAATCGTCAATCTCGACTACGGCCAGCAAGGTCTCGGCACGGGAAGCTGCGGGCCGCATACGCTCCCACAATATTGCATACCGCCCGCGATCTACCGCTTTAACTATCGCATGCAGCCGGGCGCGCGTTAGCCCGGAAAAATTCCATCGTGGCAGCGATGCCATCCTTGATATTTCCCGACGGGCTGAAGCCGGCGGCGTGCAGCTTTTCCACCGATGCAAGGGAATGCTTCACATCGCCAGGCCGTGTTGGCTCGTAACGGATCTCCGATTTCGAGCATGAGGCATCAATGATCGTCCGGGCAATATCGTTGATCGTGGTGCTTGCTCCGTAGCCTACGTTGAAGACGCCCGTAACAGCCGGGGTGGTCGCTGCGAAGACATTCGCGGCGACGATGTCCTTCACGTAAATGAAGTCGCGTGTTTGCGTGCCGTCGCCGTAGATCGTGATTGGCTCACCCGTCAATGCCTTGCGTATAAAAATCGGCACCGCGGCGGCATAGGCGCTGGCTGGATCCTGACGCGGCCCGAACACATTGAAGAATCGCAGGCATGCCGTATCGAGCTTTCGCTCCCTCGTGAACAAGCCGCAGTAATATTCCCCATCGAGTTTCGTAATGGCGTAGGGACTCGCGGGCTCGGGCAACATCGTCTCGACCTTGGGCACCGCCGGGTTATTTCCATAAATCGCCGCTGAACTGCTGAAGCAAAGTTTTTTCGCCCCGGCTGCCGCTGCCTCCTCGAGGACATTCAGCAAGCCCGTCACATTGAGCGCGACGCATTCCACCGGGTTGCCCATCGACTCAGGCACGCTGACCATCGCCGCCATGTGAAAAACGTACTCCACGCCATCCATCGCCCGCCGGACGAGGTCGCGATCCAGGATGGAACCCTCGATGAATTCCACATCGAAACCGGCGAGGTTTTCACGATGGCCGCTGCGCAGGTTATCGAGCACCCGCACATTGGCTTTCCCTTGGAAATGCTCCACGAGATGGCTGCCGATAAAGCCGCAGCCGCCCGTCACCAGCACATTCATTTTCCGGCCTCCACTGCGTGGGCCTGCGCCGCTCCGGACCAAAGATCGGCTGGATAATCGCCCGCCTTCACGAGCCGGGCGATCGACTCCGTGACCAGCGGCTTGTCTTCGCGATAAGTCACCCCAAACCAGGAGCTTTCCGTGGGCAATACGCGTACGCGGGCAGCGGCGGCATCGATCATTTCCGCCACGGCAAAAGGAATGTAGAACTCCGACTTGGCGTCCGAAGAGTGATTGCGCAAAAACTCCTCCAGCCCAGCCTCCAGCAGCGGAAATACAGCCGGGGTGAATCCCCAGAAATTCATCGAAACCGCTTCATCGCCGCTGAATGTCTCAACCGTTTCATCGGGCAGCATCCGCCGGGCTCCGTCCTCCGTTTTTTCGATGCCTGTGCATTCCACGACCTTCTCCAGATAACCCTCTGCGTCCACCGTACATACCCCGCGGGCCACGGTGCCGTGCTCCGAGAGTGTCCTGCCAAGCCGGTATCCGACCATGGAAAAAAGCTCCGGCCCCTGCTCGCGCGCAGGCATTTGCTGAAAAAATCCGGCCAGCGCGTGATAAGCCGCCGCGCCGTAAAAATCATCGGCATTAATCGCGGCAAACGGCGCCTTCACCTTGTCCTGCGCACACCAGATGGCGTGGCCGGTGCCCCATGGTTTCTGGCGTTCCTGCGGCACGGAATAGCCGGGTGGCAACCGGTCGAGCTGCTGGTAAACGTAGTCCACGTCGGCGCGTTTTTCGTAGCGTTTCCCGATGCGCTCGCGGAAGTCCGCCTCGAAATCGCGGCGGATCACAAAAACGATTCGCCCAAATCCCGCGCGCAGGGCATCGAACACAGAGTAATCCAGCAACGTTTCCCCGGCCGGCCCCATCGGATCGAGTTGTTTTAGACCGCCGTAACGGCTGCCCATGCCGGCCGCAAGAACTAGAAGCGTTGGTGACATAGGCAGAGGAAACAACATCAGGCGGACAAATGCAAACCATCACAAAACCCGGGGAAGATTCAATCTTCCCGCCTCAATCTTGCGTCCGATCCTATAGTTTATGGACGGCTCATCTTTGTGCCGTTTGATCAGTGCCCTTTTTTGCCGATCTGGGCGCGGAGGTCTATGAGGGACTGGTAGTTTTTGGTGGGGTCGGCGTAGTGCTGGTTGGCGAGGTCGCGACCGCGGGCGAGGTAGATCTGGTGGTGCTCGGCGGCCCTGGCGGAGAGGCGGCAGGCGCTGCTCATGTAGCGCATGGTGTAGCCGCAGCGGCGGATGTTGCTGGTGTTGGGCTCGCTGCCGTGCATGAGGCGGGCGTCGTGGAGGCTGGCGTGGTTGGGCTGCAATTCGCAGGCGACGGCTCTTGATTCGTCGCGCTGGGATTTGGTGATCTCGACGGAGAAGACGTTGCGCGTGGTATCGACGGGATCGTAATCGGAGAATCCCTTCTGCGCCTCGCGGTGGGTGCGGGGGATGACATTCATGCAGCCGTTGATGCGCGTGGAGGGGTCGATGGCGAGCCAGACGGTGACGATTTCCATGGGATCGACCATGGTTTTCCAGTAGGCGGAATCCTCGTGCCATGGGACGCGGCGTCCGTCGCCCTTGGGCTTGCAGATGAAGTGGCTGGAGAAGAGGGCGATGTCGGGGCCGGTGAGGGGCTCGACGAGATCGAGGACTTCATCGGCGAAGAGCCATGTGAAAAGGTCGAGGTCCGCGAAGTGCGGGACGTCCATCGCTTCCGGGCGGACGTCGGGCGGGAGCGCGGCGAGTTTTGCATCGAAGTGAGTTTTGAGGGCCGTGAATTTTTCGGCGGAGAAAACCGGGTCGGGATAGATAAGGTAGCCCTGGTCGTGGAAGGTGTGGACCTGGGTTTCTGTGAGGCGTGGGGAGGTGGTGTTCATGGGAAGTTAAAAAGGTGAAAGGGGTGAAAAGTTAAACGGCGGAGTTGATTTATTGAAATCGTATTGCGTTTAAATTGATATTTCTTCTCTTCGAATGACATTTTAGTGTGCTATTTTGATATTATGAGTGTTTTTCGGTGGAATAAGATCATCGGCAAGGATGTGGAGTTTCACGTTCAGCGGGCTACGAAGCGGGCGGATAATGCGGTGCCTTACCACGGACACGATTTTGCGGAAGTATTCTGGATCGATGGCGGGAAGGGGCGGCACCGGGTGAATGACAGAGTGACGCCGTTGTTGCCGGGAGAGATAATTTTCATCCGACCCGGGGATTTTCATGGGATCGAGGCGGAGAAGGAAGGGGTCCTGACGATTACGAATGTGGCGTTTCCACTGGCGACGTTGCGGTTTTTGCGGGAGCGGTATTTTGCGGAATCGTCGCGATGGTTCTGGAGCAAGGCGCGGGTTCCGGCGGTGGTCACGCTGGAGGCGCAGGCGCAGGCGGAGGTGGCGCAGAGTGCGGACCGTCTAGCGAGCGAGCCGCGCGAGCGATTTTACGTGGAGCGGTTTTTGATGAATCTTTTGCACCGGGTGGAGTTGATGGGGAAACGGCCGCTCCCTTCACGCTCGCCGGACTGGTTGCTGAATGCGTGCCGTCGGATCGGGGAGCCGGAATATTTGCAGCAGGGAGTGCAGGGTTTCGTGCGGCTGGCGGGGCGGTGTCACGAGCATGTGTCGCGCGTGACGCAGGAGTGCCTCGGCGAGTCGCCATCGGAGGTTGTGAACCGGGCGCGGATGCGGTATGCGGCGGGGCAGATGGAGATGACGGAGCGGCTAATTATCGAGATCGCGATGGATTGCGGGATCGGGAACCTAAGCCACTTTTACAAGGTGTTTCGGGAGGAGTTTGGGATTTCGCCGCGGAGGTACCGGGTGGCGCGACGAGGGTTGAATTGATGGGAAAGAATTTTCACCACCAAGGCACCAAGACTCCAAGGGGGAGAAGGAGAAATAGGACCTATGTAATACGTACCGCTGCGTCGTGTTGCTGTGCTTAGACAGCCTTTGCCGGCAGCAGATGATCCAGCGCGTCGATGCAGATCTGCGACCATGTTTCCATGTTTTCGCGGCGGGCCTGAAGCTCTTCGCGGGTGAGGAAGCCGACGTTGGTGATCATCGATTCGCGCTTCTGGACGTTGTCGGTTTCTAGATCAAAGACGTGGACGACGCCGAGGTGGACTTTGCCGACTTCGGTGGTGTCGTCGTTGAGGAGGGCGACGATGCGGTTTTCGAATTTGCTCTGGACGTTGAGCTCCTCGCAGACTTCGCGGCGGACGCCTTCGAGATAGGCGGCCATGTCGAAGGTGAAAAGGTCTTCATCCTCGTTGTTCATGTGGCCGCCGATGCCGACGGAGCCCTTGGAGACGAGGCGCTGTTCGCCGGCTTTTTTGCCGCGGACGTAGTGGAGCACGCGGCCATTGTGGACGAGGAGGACGTAGGGGATAATCTGCTTGAAATCCGGGTCGAGCTCGGCGAGGGAGCGCTGCATGAAGAAGTTGTTTTCGCGCGAGAGGAGTGCGGGGAGATATTTTTCGACGTCGAAGTTGAGGCCGTGAAAGATGCCGATTTTTTCGAGCAATGCGCGGCGGACGACGAGGACCATTTCTTCTTTTTGGGACATGCGGTTTTTTTGGCAGGAAGAAGGAACGGGAGCAAGGCTAAACAGGAAAGGGGGATTGAACAGGAGGGAACGGAGAAAACGGAGGGGAGGAGATGAGAGGAGAACTTCCAACGTCCGACATTGAATGTTGAATCCGGAGGAACGCCAGAGGCGGAGGGCGGCGTTCAGCTCTCCAGATATTTCTGCAACCGCTCCCGCAGGTCGGCGCGGGCGCGGAAGAGAGTGCTTTTCACGGCGGGCACGGAGAGGTCGAGCACCTCGGCGATTTCCTCGTAGGAGAGGTCTTCGTGCCTGCGGAGGATGATCGCCATGCGCTGCACCTCGGGGAGGGCGTCGATGGCTTGCTGGATGGCGTCCTGCAATTCGCGGTCGAGCATGGAGACGTCGGGCGCGGAGGCGCTGAGGTCGGGCGCCTGGAAGGCGTGGGCCTCCTCCTTGCCGTCGAGCGAGGCGGCGGGGTGGCGTTTGCGGCGGCGGAGTTCGTTGAAGACGAGGTTGCGCGTGATTTTAAAAAGCCATGTAGTGAATTTCGCGGTCGGCGTGTAGCGGTCGGCGGATTTCCACACGCGGATGAAGACCTGCTGCGCGATGTCCTCGGAGTCCGTGTCGTCGCCCAGCATCTTTGCCACGGTGCCGATGACCCGGAGCTGGTGCGTCTCGATGAGGAGGCGGAGCGCATCGGTGTCGCCATTTTTGACCTGCTCCATCCACAGGATGTCCTGTACGGCGGCAGAATCGAGGGATTCGGCCTCGGGGGTCGGGTCTTCGCTCTTCACAATAAAGGGATACTGCCACACTGGCGTGGCATTGCTCAAAACAAACATAACCGTGACCATTGAACAACGTGATTTACAATAAGTTTCAGGGATTCTGGAAAAATCGCAGAGGCCGCCAGCGAATGCCCTCTTGCATTTCCGGGCAATATAACGGAAATATTTCACCAGCATGAACGTGGCTCTCCTATCTAATACTCTCAGACCGATTTACGAGAAGGTGCAGAATAAGGTGCGCATCTCGGATGAGGATGCCATGGTGCTCTACGCATCGAACGACCTGAACGGCATCGGGGCGATCGCGAATATCGTGCGGGAGCGGAAGAACGGGAACGTGGCCACGTATATTCTCAACCGCTATATCAATTACTCTAATATCTGCCTGCTTTCGTGCCAGTTCTGCGCATTTGGCGCCCGCAAGCGGGATGCCCACGCCTTCGAAATGGCCACGCCGGAGATCATCGCTGCCGTGCAAGCCGCTTTGCTGGATGGGATTACGGAGATCCACATGGTGGGGGGATTGCACCCGACGCTGGGCGCGGAGTGGTATCTGGATTTGATCAAGAGCATGCGCGCGCTGGACGCCGGGCTGCACATCAAGGCGTTTACCGCGATCGAGATCCGGCACCTTGCGCAGCGTGTTTTTAAAATGCCGATCCGCGAGACGCTCGAGGCGCTGCGTGCGGTGGGGTTGAATTCGCTCACGGGCGGCGGCGCTGAAATCTTTGACGAAGGAGTGCGCGACAGAATCTGCCGCGGCAAGGAGAGCGGCGACGAGTGGCTGGAGGTTCACCGGATCTGGCACGAGATGGGGGAGCGCAGCACCTGCACCATGCTCTACGGCCACATCGAGACCCACGCGCAGCGGGTGGACCATTTGCGACGCCTGCGGACGCTGCAGGATGAGACCGGCGGGTTCACGGGGTTCATCCCCTTTGCATTTGAGCGGGAGGGGGCGCGGCCGGACTCGGAGTTGCAGCACATCCCGCACACCACCGGCGTGGAGGAATTGCGGAACCTGGCGGTGGGGCGCATTTATCTCGATAATTTTGACCACATCACCGCCTACTGGGTGAGCATGGGGCTGCCGGTGGCGCAGCTCTCGCTGAACTACGGCGTGGACGATCTGCACGGGACGATCATGGAGGAAAAAATCTTCCACATGGCCGGTGCGAAGACGCCGCAGGAGCAGACGGTGAATACGCTGGAGCGCGCGATCCGCGAGGCTGGCAGGGAGCCCCGGCAGAGGAACACCTTTTACGAACGCATCGCAGATACCCGCAAAGGCGCGGCGGCGGCTGCGGCAACTCCCACGGAACTCGCGTGCGCTTGAGTCCGTATCCCCACTTGGAAAAACTCAAGATCGGTTGCGTGCAGTATCTGAACGCAAAGCCGTTGATCTTTGGCTACGAGGGAGCCGTGCATTTCGATCATCCATCGCGGCTGGCGAAGCTGCTCGCGGAGGGGGAGATCGATATCGCGCTGGTGCCCACATTTGAGCTCATGCGCGCGCCGGATTACGACGTGGCGGACGGCGTGGCAATCTCGGCGGTCGGCGCGGTTTACAGCGTGTTCCTGGCGTATCGCGGGGAATTGAAGGACATCAAAAAAGTCTCGCTCGACACAGCTTCGCTCACCTCGGTGAATTTGATCCGCTGCATCCTCGCGGAGTTTCACGGCATGACGCCGGAATATGTCTCGCCGGAAAATTGCGCGGATGAAAACGCGGCGCAGCTCCTGATCGGCAACCAGGCGATCGATTTCCGCCAGGCGCACGGGGAGGAATATCGCTACCTCGACCTCGGCGAGGAGTGGATGCAGCAGACGGGCCTGCCGTTCGTCTTCGCGGTCTGGTTGATCCGCCGGGATGTGGAGGATGCCGCGGCAGCCGCTGGTGAATTGCGCACGCTGAAGGCGCAGGGGCTCGGCTGCATTTATGAAATCGTGCGCAGGGAGAAGCGGTACGATGCGGATTTCGAGACGCGCTACCTCAGCCACTATATCCGCTACGATCTCGGCGAAGCGGAAAAAGCAGGCATGGCGAAATTCCGCGAATTGCTCACGAAACACGGCCTTGTTTCCGGGTCGGAAGCGCCTCTGGTATTCTTATAAAGTTAAAAAGGTTAAAGGGTTAAATCGTTAAACCGGGAGTTGGGCGCCGCAGTTTAACTATCCACATTTTTAACCCTTTTAACCCCTGATTACTCGACCGCCTCCGCTTTCACGAAAAATTTTTGTTGCATAATCAACACTTTCCATTAACTTCCTCACCTTCCTATGGCAAAAACGAGTTGGATTGAACGAAACAAACGCAGACAGGCAACAGTGGACAAGTATGCCGCGCTTCGTGCTGAACTGAAGGCGAACAAAGATTATGTCGGGCTGACACAGTTGCCGCGTGACGCCAGCCCTTCCCGGCTGGTGAATCGTTGCCAGGCGAGCGGACGCCGCCGCGGGTTTATCCGCCGCTTCAAACTTTCACGCATGGCATTCCGCGAGCTCGCGCTGGCGGGGATGATCCCAGGCGTGACGAAGTCGAGCTGGTAGCCTGCCCTGCAGCCCGGAGTTCCCAGGGACGCAGATCACAAATCTGCGTAAGGGATATTTCTGAATGAACTCTTTTCTATTGCTGGCTGTCGTACAGGCCGTGGTGACGGAGTGGGATCCGGGGGATGTGGTCCTTTTCAAGATGTTCACGATCCTGTTGATCGTGCTCGTGAACGCATTTTTCGTGGTGTCGGAGTTTTCTCTCGTAAAAATCCGCGGCACGCAGCTCGATGCCCTCATTGAGGCGGGCGACAAGCGCGCCGAGGCCGTGCGGTATGTGACCTCGCACCTCGACTCGTATCTTTCCGCCACGCAGCTTGGCATCACGATGACAAGCCTCGCGCTCGGCTGGCTCGGCGAGCCCTACGTGGCGCATCTCATCCAGCCGGCCTTCTATCTGGTCGGCATCACCTCCGTGGGCATCATCACCACGATCTCGGTGGCGCTCGGGTTTATCATCATCACATTTTTCCACATCATCCTCGGCGAGCTCGCGCCGAAGTACCTGGCGATCCGCAATCCCGTGGGCATGTCGCTCCACATCGTGCGGCCGCTCGGGTTGTTTTACGTGGTTTTCAAGCCGGTGATCTGGTGCCTGAACAAATCGTCAAATATCATCCTGAAAAAGATATTCCGCATCGACCCCGTGGGCGGCTCCGAGCTGGCGCACAGCGAGGAGGAGCTGCGCGTGATCCTCACCGAGAGCGAAAACGCCGAGGAAGTCTCGCCGATGAGCAAGGAGATCCTCATCAACACGCTCGACCTGCGCAAGCGGGTGGTGCGCGAGATCATGACGCCGCGCGGCGAGGTCGTATTCCTCAATACCGAGGACACATTCGAGGAGAATCTCAAGGTCGCCCAGGAATCGCGGCACACCCGTTTCCCGCTCTGCCAGGAGCACCTCGACCACACCATCGGGCTGGTACACATCAAGGACATGCTCTCGCTCATGCGCGAGGCAAAGCCGGACCTGGGCGCGATCCGACGCGATCTTTTTCCCGTGCCGGAAATGATGCCGCTGGAAAAGCTGCTTAATTTTTTCCTCACCAAACACGCGCACCTCGCCGTGGTGGTGGATGAATACGGCGGCACGGTCGGCATCGTCTCCCTCGACAACGTGCTCGAGGAACTGGTCGGCGACATCCAGGATGAATTTGACAGCGACAAGAAGGAATACCGGCACATCAACGAGAGTGAATTCGTCGTGGACGGCACGCTCGGCCTTTACGAAATGAACGACCTCGCCGGGCTCGACCTGGAGAGCGCCGACGTAAGCACCATCGGCGGCTACGTCACGCACCTCATCGGGCACCTGCCGAAACAAGGCGAGCAAACGCAGATCGAGAACTTCCTGGTGACCATCGCCCAGACCGACGGCCGCCGCATCCTGCAACTCCACTTCAAGAAAATGCCGGAGCCGGAGAGCGCAGAATCGCAAGCCCAGAAGACCCCGCCCGCAAAGGGCAGCTAACTAAATCAAACAAGACGCAGCTACGAGCGGTGGATCGCGATTTCCAAGCGCGATGCGACAAACCCGGCAAAGCCGCACTTTTCAAGTCGTGTCATGGAGTTGATCCCCAAATCAATCGGGACGCAGCAGCCAAATTCTGGGTAGCGCGCCCGGCCCGGGTGCTCTTTTCGGCGGCTCGCCGAAAAGCCCACGAGAGACGCCCCATCACCCCAAGACCCATCACACCCCGCAACACGCAACCTCTTCTTCCGGGGAGCGCACTCGTCCCGCGTGCTGGTTGCGGTGTCCCGCCGCAACGAACTTTTTCCTCCAACCCCTGCCTGCTATCC
>JBAVPB010000263.1:0-12356 GCA_049692655.1 Chthoniobacteraceae bacterium
TTCTACCCCTCTGCATGGGATTTCTCGATTTCTGTCCTCCTCTTCTCTCGTATTCGATGTTGGAACTCGACTCTTGGAGAGGAGGCCGGGGGGGGCTAGGGGCGGCAATTGGACGTTTCCTCGCAAACGACTCCTCGCTACCAAAGTGAGGCTTTGGTAGCGGAACAGTGCGCGGGGAAACTCTGTTTCGCGGTTGGGGGTGGGTCCATACTGGCGCAGCCACCATTCATTTCCCCGGAACGCCGTTTTTCATGCCCATTTTCCGCCCGCCCTTGTCCCGGCATAACCCAGATTCCCCTTTTCATCCTTTATGCTTTAGCCTTCATCCTTCTCTTCCTCTCCCATCCTAGAAAAAACCATGCAAAACCATGAACGAAGCCTTTTTCACGAATACGCGCCCTTTGCAGGATTCCCCATTTCCGCCCTCCACCCTCATCCCTCCGCCTTTGCTTCCCATCCGACTCTATCCGGCATTATCCGAGTAAATCCGACTCAGAAAAACCACGAAAGTGAACCCTTGAACCCAAAATCGAATATATATGCAATGTGTTTGGCTTTTCCGTTTCTTGTTTTCGGAAGAGTGTGGGATTTTCTTCCCAACGTGTTAAACGATCCCGCCCCGGTAAATCCTCATAAAATGCTGCGTTTAACGTTGTGAATTTTTTTTAACGCAATCCGATCCTCTCTATGAAATATAGCCGCTTTTTTGTAATCACCGCGCTCATGGCGCTGCTCAGTGCCGTTCCCGCCCTCTGCCAGGGCGCGAACACCATCAGCTTCACCATGCCGCAGGAGGGCGAGGCGACGATCGCGATCAACGACAGCACCGGTTCACGCGTGCGGAATTTATTCGGCGACATGCATTTCACCAAGGGCGCGCACACGATCGAGTGGGACGGATGCGATGACGAGGGGAAGCCGGTGGCGCCGGGGGATTACCGCTGGGTGGGGTTGTACCGGGGCGATCTGCATGTGGTGTATCGCGGCTCGTTTCAATATGGCACGCCGCCGTGGCTTTACGACGGCACGGGCGGCTGGACTGCGGACCATAGCAGCGCCACGGCGGTGGCTGCGGTGGGCGATCGTGTCCTGCTCGGCTCCGCGGAAGCGGAGTGGGGGCACGGATTGATAGCGAGCGACCTGGAGGGACGCAAGCAATGGGGCGTCCGCTGGCTGGAGAAGCGGGCGTGGTGCGGGGCCGAGGCGCTGGCGACGGTGGGCGACCGGGTTTTCGCAAGTAGCGCGCAGGACCAGAATGCGGTGTGGGAAGTGGATCCCGCAACCGGCAAAAATTCGCTCGTGCTGGAGAAAAGCGATTTCCAGCCGGGGCAGTTGAACACGCTGCCGCTCGGGGCTCTGCCTTCTGCGCCGGGGCTGCGGGTGATCGGCGGGCACAAGGCGGCAGGCGATGCGAATGGGGAGCTGTATGTGGCGGATGTCTTTGGCAAGGAACCGAGGACGTATGTTTTTTCACCGGGTGCGCCGGGAGAAAAGCTGAAGCTGCTGCGCGTGCTGCCGGTGCGGCCATGGGGCCTGGCGTGGTTGCCGGACGGGCGTTGCGTGGCGACGATGGACCACACAGTCGATGTGCTGAATACCGCGACGGGCGCAACAACGCCGCTGGTGACGGCAGGGTTATCGTCGCCATTTGGCATCGCCACGGATGCAAAGGGACGCATCTATGTTTCCGACCAGGGCGACACGGGGCAGCATCGGTTCACGCCCGAGGCGATATTGCTGATCCGCGGGCTGCGGCTGACGGGGGAGTCATCGCAGCAGGTGAAGGCGTTTGATTCCGCGGGGCATTTGCTGCGCGCTATCGGGCAGAAGGGCGGACAGCAGCCAGGCAAGATCGATCCGGAATCGTTCTGGCAACCGGCCGGGATCGCGGTGGATGCGCGCGGGCGGCTGTGGGTGACGCAATATACGATTTCCCCGAAGCGCGTGAGCGTGTTCGAGATTCCGGACGACCTCGGGCCGAATTCCGCGCCAAAGCTCGCGACGCAGTTCCTGGGACCCGCGATGTATGGGGGCGGCGCGGCGATGGTCGATCCGGAGCAGCCATGGCGCATCATGGACACGAACACAGGCGCGATTTTCGACGTGAATATTGCGGACAAAAAATACGATGCGGTCGATCTGCCATGGCGGCCTTATGATTCCTGGAAGGAGCATGCGTACCGGCCGGAGTTGCCGTTTCTCGGAACGCCGGGCGTGGTTTTTAATCTGGAAGGCCGCAAGTTCACCGCCATGCAAGGCGGCTACGGAAACGGCCCTCAATCGCACTGGGAACCGGAGCGTTTCGACGCAACTGGACCGGTGATGATCGGCGAATACAAAGGCGATGTATTTGTGCCGGAGGCGGCAATCGGCAACCTGCGCATGTGGATGAGGAACCGCGAACTCAACACGCGCCGCGAGGAGCAATGGATGCCTCCTGTCATCATGGAAGCGGCGAAGAAATTGCCCGACTGGCCGAAGTATGCGGCGCAAATGGGAATCGCGCCTGATGCGACCGATGCGCCCCATGTCCCACATCCGCGTGCTTCCGGAGTGTGGATTGCAAATCCGTGGCCGAAGGAGATCAGCGGGTTCATCTGGGTCGATGCGAATGGCGAAGGAAAGATGCAGGCCGACGAGATCCAGCTTCATGAGATGCCCGATGCCGAGGAGGTGACGCTGGACCATCAGCTCAATGCCTACATCCCCGCCGAGAAGGCGCACGGGGGCGGGATCTATCGTGTGAAGCGCGATGGGTTCAATAAAATCGGCGCGCCGGTTTACAAGTGGGAGAATCTTGAGAAAATAGCCGACGGCAGTTTTCCGGTGGAGCAGGTGGGTGACGATGGCGGCATGCTTTCCTTTGGCGCGCTTCATTCGTCGCAGGGGAAATTGGTCTGGTCATATCCGATCAACCCGAAAGGCATCCGGGACCTTGGGGCGGACAAGCGGTTGACGCTGCAGCCGGGGCGGATTTTCCGGGTGAATGTGATGCCGGGCGTGGTCCAGGGGCCGGGCGATCTCGGGCCGGTGTATATGCTGCACAGTGTGGATGGCATGAGCTATCTGCTCACGCGGGACGACGGGCTTTTTATTTCCACGATCTTCCGCCCGTATGCGTTTGCGGATAGCTGGGACACGATCCCCGAGGCAAAGCCGGGCATGGAGCTCGATAAATACACGCTCGGCGAGGAATGCTGGAGCGGGCATTTCACGCGGGCCGGGGCGAGCGGCGAGGGGTTCGAGAAGGACCACTATTATGTGCTCGGGCTGGGACGGTCGGCGGTGACGGAATTGACCGGGCTGGAGACGGTGAAGCGGTTCGATGGCGGCACGGTGCAACTCGTGCAGGGCGCGGGGCTTTACGGGACGGGCGGGCATCTTGATCCGGCGGCGGCAGCACAGGCGATCCCGCTCAATGCGCAGCCGAAGCCGGGGGCCTTGGTGGCGCCGAGCGTGATGCCGGGAGTCGAGGCTTTCCGCGAGAAGCCGGCGCAATTTGCCACGGCTACGCTCTGGACGGCCTGGGACAAACGCGGGCTGCATTTGAAGTGCGACGTCCATGGCGATGAGTCGCCATTCATCAATAACGACACGGACTGGACGATGGCGTTCACGACCGGGGATGTGGTGGATGTGCAGATGAAGTCGCAGAAGCTGGGACGGTGCCGGTATGTGATCACGATGAACCAGGGGAAGCCTGTGGTGGTGCGGCTGCGCTACGATGGACCGGTGACCACGAGGGCGGTGACTTACAAATCAGGGGTGGCAGAGACGAAGGTGCCGGACGTGGAGAAGCTGACGGTGCCGGTGGATGTGCGGCGGGGGAAGAACAGCTACAACCTGCAGGTGACTTTGCCTTGGGACGTGCTGGGGATTGATCCGAAGGTGGGGCTGGAGATTCCGATGGAGCTGGGATTGTTTTACTCCGACCCGACGGGGCACAAGACGGTGTCGCGGGAGTACTGGCACAGCGGGGTGAGCGGGATGGTGAGCGATGTGCCGACGGAGGCTCAACCGACCACGGATTGGGGTGTGTTGAAATTGCAGTAAAATCGGGCGGGAATGGCCGGGATGCGGGATAGCTGACGGTTGGCAAGGGTTGGCAACGGTTGATTAGCCCTGCCAAATGAATGGGTAACGAGTTTTTGACATGGGTGCTTTGAACCTGCAAAATGCAGGAGTGCCGGCGTCTAAAAATACATCCCATCCATCCGCAAAAAGGGCTGCCAAATCGTGACTGCGATGCGATGGATCATAGCACCGGCGGCGGCCATGGCCGAGGAGCGGGGACTTGCGCGCGAACTGGGGGTGGCCCCGTTCATTGCGGCGCTGCTTTGCAGGCGGGGGTTGCTGGATGCGGCGGCGGCGCGGGATTTTTTGCAGCCGAAGCTGAAATCGCTGGGCGATCCTTTTGAGCTGCCGAACATGGAGGCGGCGACGGCGCGCATCCTGGCCGCGATCGACCGGAAGGAGCGGATCGCGCTCTATGGCGACTACGATGTGGACGGGGTGGCGTCACTGGCGCTGTTTGCGCGAGTGTTGAGGGCGTACGGGGCGGAAGCCGGGACGTTCCTGCCGCAACGGATGGACGAGGGCTACGGGTTGAGCCCGGAGGGTGTTACACGTTGTTTAACTGAACTGCGTCCGCAGCTTCTTGTCGCGCTGGATTGCGGCACTTCGTCGGTTGCGGAGATTGCGTCGCTGCGGGCGGGCGGGGTGGATGTGGTCGTGTTTGATCATCACGAGATCAAGGGGGCACTGCCGGACTGCGCGCTGGTGAATCCGAAACTCGGGACGAAATTTCATTACCTCTGCACGGCGGGGATTGTGTTCAAGGCGTGCCATGCGCTGTTGAAGCGGCGTCCGCTGGAAAATTTCGACCTGAAGGAGTGCCTGGACATCGTCGCGCTTGGGACGGTGGCGGACATCGTGCCGCTGGTGGAGGAAAACCGCATCCTTGTGCAAAAAGGCCTCGTGCAGATGGAGAAGACGCGCTGGACGGGGCTGCGCGCGCTGATGCAGGTCGCGGGGGTGAAGGCGCCGATCAGCCCGGGCGATGTGGGTTTCCGGCTCGGGCCGAGGCTGAATGCGGCGGGACGTATCGGCACTGCGGGGGATGCGTTGAAGCTGCTGCTCACGGAGGATGCGGCGGAAGCGCGCATGCTGGCGGCAGGGCTCGACCAGCAGAACCAGGAGCGGCAGCAGGTGGAGCAACGCACCCTGCGCGCGGCGGAGAAAATGGTCGCCGAAAATTTTGATGCGGCGCGGGATGCGACCATCGTGATCGGGGAGAGCGGCTGGCATCCCGGTGTGCTGGGAATCGTCGCGTCGCGCATCTCGAAGAGCTTTCATCGCCCCACGTTTGTGATTGGTTTCGATGAAAACGGGGTTGGGAAAGGGAGCGGGCGGAGCATCACGGGATTTTCGCTGGTGGAGGCGCTGTCACAATGCGGCGGTTTTCTTGAGAAATTTGGCGGTCACGAGATGGCAGCGGGGCTCACGATCCGGCAGGAGCGGTTCCCGGAATTCCAGCGGGCATTTCTGGATTTCGCACGCGCGCAGCTTACCGACGAGGATTTGCAGCCCCGCCTGCGAGTGGATGGCGAGGTCGAGATCGGGGAGCTGGACCTGGATTTTCTGGGGCATCACGAGAAGTTGCAGCCGTTTGGCATCGGGAATCCGCAGCCGTTGTTTTTTGCGCGCGGCGTGAAGCCGTTCGAGGAGCCGCGCGTGCTGAAGGAAAAGCATCTGCTCTTCAACCTGCGGCAGAACGGGAGCAAGACGTCGGCGATTTTTTTCAACGGGGCGGCGACGGAACTGCCGAGGCCGCCGTGGGATGTCGCGTTCCGCGTCGAGCGGAATGAATTTCGCGAGAACGTGACCTGCCAGGTGCAGATCGTGGCGTTGCGGGGGGCGACGGAGTGATGCACAGCCAACGAAGCGCGTTTATTTAACCCGGCCATGAGCAATTTCACCCTGGCAACTCCGCTTGCGGAATTGGAATGGATCGTCCCCCTGAGGGCGCGGCAACTCGAGAAATTCGGGCTGGTGACCGCCGGGGATTTGCTCACGCATTTTCCCCGGCGCTACGAGAACCGTCAGCAATTTGAACGGTTCCCGGCCGAGGAGAGCGACAAGCCGGTGTGCGTGTGCGGGACCGTGGTGAAGGCGGCGCAGAAACGGATCGGCGGATGGAAAACCATGTTCGAGGTCACGCTGGAGGAGGAAGGGGCGCACGCGCTGAGCCCGTCGCTGATGTGCCGGTGGTTCAATGTGCATTTCGTGCAGAAGATGATCGCGACCGGGCAGCGGCTGGTGGTGTACGGGAAGCCGAAATTGCGCGCGAAGAAAATGGTGATCGACCACCCGGAATTTGAAATCGTGGAAAACGACGAGGATATCTCGATCCATTTGAAGCGCATCGTGCCGATCCATGCGGCGACCGAGGGGGTTTCGCCGCGGTTGTTGCGGAGTCTGATTTTCAGGACGCTGGAGCATCTGGAGGATGAGGCGGTCGAGGACCGGCTGCCCCGGGAACTGGATACCACGCCGCTTGCGTGGGCGCTGCGGCAGATTCATTTTCCGGATGACCTTGAGACGCGGGAACGCGCGCGGCGGCGGCTGGTGCTGGACGAGTTTTTTGCGATGCAGTTGCTCGTTGCGGCGAAGCGCGCGGAGACGGTGTCGCGACCGGGCGAACCGCATTGCGGCAGCGGGGAGTTGATGGAGAAATTGCTGGGCGCGTTGCCGTTTCCCCTGACCGGCGCGCAAAAACGGGCGATCGGGGAGATCCGCGGGGACATGGCGGCGGCGCATCCGATGAACCGGATGTTGCATGGCGATGTGGGGTCGGGGAAGACACTGGTCGCGTTGTCGGCGATGTTGCTGGCGGTGGAGGCGGGGTACCAGGCGGCATTGATGGCGCCGACGCAGATCCTGGCGGAGCAGCATTATTTGAATTTCAGGCGGTTGCTGGAGCCGCTGGGGGTGAGCATCGGGTTGAGGACGGGGTCGCGGAGCGAGGAGACGGGGCCGTTGCCGTTGTTTCAGGCGGCGGCGGAGCGGGAGGTTCCGGGGAGCGCACGCGTCCCGCGTGCTGGTGACGGTGTCCCGCCGTCACGAACTTCCGAGGGCGCGATCTATTCGAAGAGGAGGAGTCTCCCGCATTTTGAGCAGCCGTGGGCGATTTATGCGGTGACTATGAGCACGAAAGCGCGGCGCATTCTTTCGCCAGAGTCGCGCGATGTGGTTTTGAATGCATTGCGGCATTTTCATGGGGATCGGTACGAGTTGATTGCGGCGTGTGTGATGCAGGATCATGTGCATGTTCTTTTGCAGCCGGTTCCGAAGGTTAGGGATGAGATGGAAAACCCGGTTTTCTGGTCGCTGACGGAGATTTTGAAGTCGATCAAATCTTTCACGGCGCATGAGATTAACAAGGCGGAGGGTGGCAGTGGGGGGATTTGGGAGATGGAGTCCTTTGACCGGTATATTCGGTCGGATCGGGATCTTGAGGAGAAGTTTCAGTATATTTTGCGGAATCCTTGGGATGCGGGGGTTGCCGGGCAGAATGAGGAATATCGGTGGCTTTGGGCGCGGGGAGATGAAGAGCGTCCTTCGATAGATGACGCGCAAAATAAAAGTTCGTCACGGCGGGACACCGTGACCAGCACGCGAGACGCGTGCGCTCCCCGGAAGTTTGATTCACCCGTCTTTCCCCAGATACTTGTCGGGACTCATGCGCTGCTTTATGAGGGGAAGGGGTTTTCGCGGCTGGGGCTGGTGGTGATTGATGAGCAGCATAAGTTTGGGGTGATGCAGCGGGCGCGGTTGATGGACCAGGCGGTGTCGCCGGATGTGCTGGTGATGACTGCGACGCCGATCCCGCGGACCTTGACGATGACGATTTATGGCGATCTGGATGTTTCGACGCTGGATGAGATGCCGGCGGGGCGCGGTAAGATCATTACGGGGGTGCGGGAGGAGACTAAGCTGCCGGATGCGATCAAGTTCATCCGCGAACAACTGGAGAAGGGGCGGCAGGCTTACATTGTTTATCCGTTGATCGATGAATCGGAGAAGCTGGAGGCGAAGGCGGCGGCGGCTGAGTTTGAGAAATGGCGGGAGCTGTTGAAGCCGATGCAGTGCGAGCTGCTGCACGGGCGGATCGAGCCGGTGGAGAAGGAGGCGATCATGGCCCGGTTCCGCAAGGGGGAGAGCAAGGCGCTGGTGGCGACGTCGGTGATCGAGGTGGGGATCGACGTGCCGAATGCAAACATCATGCTCATCGAGAATGCGGAGCGGTTCGGGCTGGCGCAGTTGCACCAGCTCCGGGGGCGTATCGGGCGGGGCGAGCACAAGTCGTACTGCATCCTGATCAGCGCGGCGGAGAACGGGGAGGCGATTGAGAAACTGAAGATCCTGGAACGGACTTCGGACGGATTTGAGATCGCGGAGGAGGACCTGAAGATGCGCGGGCCGGGGGACATTCTGGGGACGGCACAGAGCGGGCTGCCGCCGTTGAAGATCGGAGATTTGCTGTCGGACGGCAGCTTGATCCAGATGGCCCGGAAGGCGGCCACGGCGATTTTCAAAGCTGATCCGCATTTACAACGGCCCGAAAACAAATATTTTCGGGAAATGATCGCGCAAAGCCGGAAGCTGACGCTTTCACAAGTAAGCTGATTTTTGCCCTTTATCCTTACCCTTACCATGAGGAGATTTTTATTTTTTTTAGTCATCATCGGGATTTTTCTCGCTGCCCTGTATGATTGGGACCACAGGCGCAAGGAAGTTGCCGGTCATGAGTCGTACACCCCTGCAAAGGGGTCGAACCTCGACGCCAATGACGTGCCGCTGCTTTCCTCGATCGACCGGGAATATACCAAGCTGGTGAATGCGGTGGTGCCTTCGGTGGTAAGCATCACCACCTCCAAGCGGGTGAATGCCGGATATGCCATCGATCCGTTTGAATTGCTGCTGCATCACCGCCTGCGGGGCGTACCGCAAGAGCGCGAGGGGATTGCGTTGGGGTCGGGGGTGATCGTTTCGAAGGAGGGCCATATCCTGACCAACAACCATGTGATCGCGGACATGGAGAAGGTGGAGGTGGAACTGAGCGACGGACGCAGCGTGCCGGCGGAGATCATCGGCAGCGACCCGGAGACGGATATCGCGGTGTTGAAGATCAAGGCGAATGACCTGAATCCGCTCCCGATCGGCGACTCCGAGCAGGTGCAGGTGGGGCAGCTTGCGTTTGCGGTTGGGAATCCGCTGGGACTCCAGGAGACCGTGACGCGGGGCATCATCTCGGCCAAGTCGCGCGTTTTTGACGACAGCTCGATGGGATTTTTCCAGACCGATGCGGCGATCAACGAAGGAAACTCCGGCGGGCCGCTGGTGAACATCCACGGGGAGATCATCGGCATCAATACGCGGATCGCCTCGCAGAGCGGCGGGTCGCAGGGGCTCGGGTTTGCAATCCCCTCAAATGTCGCGAGGCGCGTGATGGAGAGCATCCTCAAATACGGCCATGTGGTGCATGGTTACCTGGGCATCGCCATCCAGCAATTGACGCCGGAGCTTGCCGCGCAGTTCGGGGCGAATGCTGAAACCGGGGCGCTGGTGACGGGTGTCGCGCCGGAATCCCCCGCGGAAAAGGCGGGGCTGAAGAGGGGCGATATCATCACGAAATTCAACGGCCACGAAGTCAGGAGCATCCAGGACCTGCACGGCAACGTGGTCGAGACGCCGGTGAACACGAAGGTGGATATCACCATCACCCGGGCCAACCAGGAGATGATCTTGAACACGGTGATCACCGAGCAGCCGGTCCAGGCGCAGGCACAAGCCTCGCCGCCTGTGTCCCCGGCTGTTCCAGCGCCCCCGCTGCAGGCGGCGCCTTCCGACACCGGTGATGACAGCATCCTCTCCGGCATCTTCGTGCAGGAAATCCCCCAGCCCGCCCGCGAGGGCCTCCCCGAGAATGTAAAAGGGGTGATGGTGAAGGAGATCGATCCCGACTCTGTGGTGGCGCATTCCCCCGACTCGCTGAAGCCCGGGGACGTGATCGAGGAGATCAACCACCAGCCGGTGCTGTCGGTGGACGATTTTGAAAAGATCTCGAAGGAATTAAAAAACTCTGACAAGCAAACCCTGCTATTCATCTGCCGGGGAAAGACGCGCTCCTTCATCGTGCTGCCGGCACGCTGACGGGGGGCGGAAGTTTGTCTATTGAACCATCAACCAATAATCGCTACATCTAAAACACTATGGGTCGCCAATGGCTCCACGCTAAACGGGAAGTAGCCGGTCTTAAAAAAGGCCAGCTCGTCGGAAAACTTGTGAAGGAAATCATGGTCGCGTCGAAACTCGGCGGGGCTGATCCTGACAGCAATGCGCGTCTTTTTGCCGCCGTGGAGAAGGCGCGGCGGGCGAGCGTGACGCGTGACGCCATCGACCGGGCGATCAAAAAAGGGGCGGGGATCGGCGACGAGAAGCTGGTGCTCGAGCACATCGTGTTTGAAGGCTACGCGCCGCACAAGGTGCCCGTGATCGTGGAAGTGCTCACCGACAACCACAACCGGACTGCGCCGGAAATGCGGCTGCTCTTCAAGCGCGGACAGCTCGGCGGGCCGGGCAGCAACAAGTTTCTCTTTGACCATGTGGGGCTGGTGGAAGCGCATCATGCGGATGCGGGTATCGACATCGAGGGCGCGGCGATCGAGGCCGGGGCCAATGAGGTGGAGGCGCTTGCCCATGCGCAGAATGACGATATCCCGGAAGGGACTGCGGGAGCGCGGTTCATCACCGAGCGGACGGCCTGCGCGGCGGTCTCGAAATGGCTCGCGGCGAACGGGTGGACGGTGGTCACCAGCGAACTCGGGTACGTGGCGAAGCAATTTCCAACGCTGACGGATGAGCAGAAGGCGGATGCCGGGGATTTTTTGCAGGCGCTGGATGATCACGACGATGTGCATCGTGTGTGGGCGGCGGTGAAGTAGGCTCCACAGATAGAAGGATTAATCGTCCACAGATTTCACAGATTAACACAGATTAAAGAAAAGAAGAGCCTCGGAAGGATTCGGGGACAACCGCTTTTTGGCTTACTTTTTAAGGAATTCTCTTATGAAAAAGTTGATTCCATTCGCATTTCTGATCATCGCATTAAACTGTTTTGCGGCGGATGCGCCGCAGAAACTCGCGTATGAGCAAAAGGACGCGGTGTGGGTTGCCAACATCGACGGCACCGGGGCGAAGAAAATTTCGGACGGACAGTCGCCGGATATTTCGCGGGATGGGTCGAAGCTGGTGTTCAATACCGTGGAGACACGCGGCATTCCTCCCCAGTCAGTGAGCCTGTCAGCGGGCCAACTTCCGCACCGTCAGATCGCCGTGGCCGATTTGGCCTCGGGCAGCATCACGATACTAAAGGATATCCCGTGTGAAAATTGCATGGAGGCGATGTGGTCGCCGGATGGGACACAGATTCTTTTTTATTACTATGAGAAAGGCGACCGGAGGATCGGCGTGGTGAACGCGGATGGCACCGGATTTCGCGACGTGCAGAAGTCCGAGCCGAAGCATGTGACCTACTGGTCGGGGGCGTGGGCGGCGGACGGCCAATCGATCTACTGCCAGGACATGGAGACGCTTTACCACCTCGATCTCGACGCGAAGGTGCTGAAGAAATGGAAGATCGAAAAGCTGGTGCCCGGCGGCGACATGAGCGGGGATGTGCGGCTCGATGTCTCGCCCGACGGGAAGACGCTGTTGATGGATATCAGCATGGACGAGAAGGAACGGAAGGGGTGGGAAGGGCCGCCATCCGCAATCTGGACGATGGATCTGGCGACGGAGAAAGTGAAGCGGCTGACGCCGAAGGCGCTGTACGGGTGGGAATCGCACTGGCTGGATGCGGACAATATTGTGTTCATCAGCCAGGCGGCGGGTGAGAAGGCGCAGCCGATTTACCGGATGTCGCTGACGGGTGACGGGAAGGACAAGAAGGTGCTGGTGAAGGAAGGGCGTGTGCCGAGTGTTTCGAAGTGAGGGGGTTGGTAGAGGGACGTGACTGTGAGAAGAGATGCCCTCTTTCGTCCCGATGGGACTGGCTGCTTTTTCTTTACCTGACAGGCGATAAATCGCCTGCCTATTATCGGGGCGTCCCCATGGGACTTTAGGAAGGAAGCGTCTTTTCCTCAAAAGGGATTTTGCAATCGTCTTTGGATTTTTCGTGAATGGCGCCAGAGGAAACAAGCTGCAGGGTTGCGCCGGGGTGGATCCGCCTCCCCGCTCCGGGGGTTTATGTTTGTTTGGGATCAGGTTTCCCGGAGTTCCGCTACGCTGCACTC
>JBAVPB010000264.1:0-8064 GCA_049692655.1 Chthoniobacteraceae bacterium
GTGCAGAGGCCCCGAAAAAAACTGAAAATAAGACCCCTTATTTAAGGGACACTACACTAGCTTATACGATGAATTAAATCACAAACCCGTGCCGTTCCATCAAGAATGCGACCCGTTTCCCGAAAAAGTGAATCAATATCGCCCTCGTGAAATGCTGAGTCATCGCACGGCGCGACCCAGTCATCTCCTTTGAAAAACGGATATTCCGTATTGAGACGGGTTTGCCCCGGATCATCTTCTTTACTTTTTGGGACTAAAGCGGAAAGAGATTCCGAAGTCTGCCGAGCGGATGGGGAAAAAATGCGGCTCAATGTCCGGCGAACGTCGTTTCCAAATTTAGAACAAAGCGGTTCGACCATTATAATTGCGATGTATTGGCCAACCTGATGGGTACGACGAGGAGTCTGTCCCATCGCCAGATAAAGGCTTTTAACGCTTTTCTCAACTACTTGCTGACACATCGCAGCAGTATGGCAGCGCGCTTTGCCTCTAGACAATATTGCCGCAGGTTGCCTCAAAAGCGTCGCCGTTTGATAGTCAGACCGTGCCTGACGCTGATATGCTTCGCTTTGAGAGCGGTTATTTGGCACTTTTTAATAATTGAAGCAACTCTTTCGAGGTTGGGCTGCAGTAAATCACGCGTGCGGCATTTCGTCTAAAAGCATTCCTCAGGTTTGCTAATTGTTTATACGATTTTCCGAGCGCATCCTGCACCTCATCCGGGCTGGTGATTATAAGTTCCAAATATCCTCCTTGCGGCATTGGAAAAGAAATTGTCGATTGGAATTTCGTCGAGAAAAATTTTTGGCGCTCCTCAGAATGAGGATAATCGTCAACAACTTCAAAAAGATGAATATCGCGCCCCTTATCTAGGTCAAACCAAATAGCCAGCTTCAAGGGGAACTGCTTGATCTTCCGATG
Source organism: Chthoniobacteraceae bacterium (assembly GCA_049692655.1). Classification (GTDB taxonomy): domain Bacteria; phylum Verrucomicrobiota; class Verrucomicrobiia; order Chthoniobacterales; family Chthoniobacteraceae; genus DASZPK01. Next base: position 922 of record JBAVPB010000264.1, read on the forward strand.
GCTCTCAACAAGCTGTTTTACCTGCGGTCCGTAAAATTGCTCAAGCGTCCAGCTCACGGGTTGTTTGATTGACTGCGTTGGCACAAATGCATTGTCGCTAAAACAAATTTACAGTCAAGATCCGGAAATGAAGTTTTCTGAAAAAGATACTCTTGAAAACTTGGTTTGCATTGGTTGATTTAATGGCACGCCCACGCGATACCGCCCGCAATAAGGGGATCACGCACCGCCCAGGTAACACTCCTTCACCTTCTGGTCCTGCCTCAGGGCGGCGGAGTTGTCTTCCAGGATGATGCGGCCTGTCTCCATGACGTAGCCGTAGTGGGAAATCTCCAGGGCGAGATTGGCGTTTTGCTCGACGAGCAGGACGGTGATGCCGAGCGTCTTGTTGATCTCCACGATCTTTTCGAAAATGGTCTTTACGAGGATCGGCGCGATGCCAAGCGAGGGCTCGTCGAGCATGAGGCACTTCGGCTTGCTCATGAGGGCGCGACCGATCGCTAGCATCTGCTGCTCGCCGCCGCTCAGCGTGCCGGCGGTCTGTTTTTCACGCTCTTTCAGGCGCGGGAATGTGCTGAAAACATAGCCAAGATCGTGCGCGATGCCGGCCTTGTCGTTGCGCAGATAAGCGCCCATGCGGAGGTTTTCCAGCACAGTGAGATTTGCAAAAACCATGCGTCCCTCGGGGGACTGGGCGAGGCCGCGCGCGACGATCTTGTGCGGCGGCAGATGCGTGATCTCCTCGCCCTCGAAGAGGATCGAGCCGGCCTTCGATTTCACGATGCCCGAAATGGCGCGAAGCGTGGTCGTCTTGCCCGCGCCGTTTGCGCCGATGAGCGTGACGATGCTGCCACTCTCCACTTTCAGGGAGATATCGTGCAGCGCGACGATCGCGCCATAGCTGACTTGCAGGTTTTTTATTTCAAGCACGGGTGAAGATAGTCCTTATTTTTCAAGTACCAAGGTATGCGCCGATCACCTTGGGATCTTTTTGAATCTCGGCCGGGGTCCCCTCGGCGATTTTCTGCCCGTAATCGAGCACTGCGATCCGCTCGCAAATGCCCATAACCACGCGCATGTCGTGCTCGACCAGCAGGACTGCGATCTTGAATTTTTCGCGCACGAAACTGATCAATTCCATGAGCTGGTGCTTTTCCGTGGGGTTCATGCCGGCGGCGGGTTCGTCGAGCAGGAGCAGCTTCGGCCTCGCTGCGAGAGCGCGCACGATTTCCAGCCTGCGCTGGGCGCCGTAGGGGAGGTTCTTTGCCATGGAATCGCGCATGTCCTGGAGATCGAATATCTCGAGGATCTCCATCACGCGATCCTCGACTTCCTTCTCCTCCTCGAAGAACGAATTGCCGCGCCAGAGCGCGTTTGAAATGCCCTTGCGCAGGTGCATGTTCAGCGCGGTGCGGTCGTTGTCGAACACCGTGAGCGAATGGAAGAGGCGGATATTCTGGAAAGTGCGCGCAATGCCGAGCTTTGCAAGGCGGTAGGGCTTCAATCCCGCGATCGATTTCCCTTCAAACAGGATGTCTCCCTCGGTCGGTTTGTAAACCCCGGTGATCATGTTGAAAACGGTGGTCTTCCCCGCGCCGTTCGGGCCGATAAGGCCGATGAGGTCGCCTTCGTTGATGCAGAGATTAAAATCACGCACAGCGGTGAGGCCGCCAAAACGGATGGTGCAATTTTTGACCTCGAGAAGCGGCTTGCTCATGCTTTTTTCCTCGACCGGGTCGGGTCTGCGCGCCGGGTCGCGTTGAGATCGCCAAAGAGTCCCTGCGGACGCAGCAGCATGCATGCGATCAGCAGCAGCGAATAAAAAATCATGCGGTTCTCGAAGAACGCTTTCGTTTTATCCGCGGCGATGGCGAAGTTTTCAGGGGAAAGGAAGTGGAAGACGAAGGCGATGATGTGGTCGAGCAGCGGGGATTTCGCAAACCAGCGCAACCCCTCTGGCAGCAATGTGAGCAGGATCGCCGCCAGGATCACTCCCGGTGTGCTTCCCATGCCGCCAAGGATGACCATGACCACCACGCTCACCGAGAGCATGAAATCGAATCCGCCCGGGCTGATGAACTGGATGTAATGTGCGTAGAGCCCGCCCGCGATGCCTGCAAATCCCGCCGCCACGACGAACGCGATCACCTTGAATTTCGTGGTGTTGATACCCATCGCCTCGGCGGCAATCTCATCGTCGCGCACCGCGAGAAATCCGCGCCCGTAGGTGGAATTCACGAGGCTGGTGATGAGGTAAATCGTGATCACCGCCATCGCGTAGGTCCAAAAAATATTCGTGTATTGCGATGCCACGCTCCAGCCGCGCGCGCCGCCGACGACCTCCATGTTTTGCAGGATCACACGGATAATTTCACCAAAGCCGAGCGTGACGATTGCGAGGTAATCCCCCTTGAGGCGCAACGATGGCACTCCCACGCAAAGCCCGGCAAGCGCCGCGCACAGTCCCCCGGCAATCAATGCCGACAGGAAAAGCAGCGCCCCCTGCCAGTAATGCGAATCATAAGCATCCGCAGGCAGGATTTTCGGCCCGATGATATTTGTGACAGCCGCAGAGGCATACGCCCCGACTGCCATGAACCCGGCATGGCCGAGGGAGAACTGGCCGGCGAAACCGTTCACCAGGTTGAGGCTCACTGCGAGGATGATGTTCACGCCGATGATCACAACGATGTTGTAAAGATAGGCGTTCATCGGCAATTTCATCAGGAGAAAAGCCGCCACCAAGCCGAGCGCGAGATAGATCTTGGAGCGCGCGATCATTACACTTTCTCCCGTTCCGATTTTCCAAGCAGGCCGGTCGGCTTCACGAGCAGGATCAGGATCAGCACCCCAAACGCAATTGCATCGCGATAGTCGGAAGACCAGTATCCCACCACCATCGTCTCGATCAGGCCGATAAGAAGGCCGCCAAGCGCGGCACCGGGAATATTGCCAATGCCGCCGAGCACCGCCGCGACAAATGCTTTCAACCCAACGTTGATCCCCATGAGCGGGTCGATGGAAGGATAGGCGGTTGAGTAAAGGACGCCCCCCGCCCCGGCCAGCGCCGAACCGAGGCCGAATGTGAAGGAGATGACCATGTCGTTATTCACCCCCATGAGCGAGCAGGCCGTGGGGTTGACTGAAAGTGCGCGCATCGCCATGCCGATCTTTGTTTTCATCACGATCATGCGTAGTCCGATCAAAAGCACAACCGTAACGCCCAGGATGGTGACATCGCCCGTGGTGAGTGTCAGTCCGCAATGTTTGTCAACCCAGTCGAAAGAATGGATATCGATCAACGAGGGAAAGCTTTTCGGGTCGGCGCCAAAGAGAAATTGACCGAAGTATTCCAGGAAAATCGAGACGCCGATCGCCGTGATCAGCATCGTGAGCCGGGGGCGGCTGCGCAGGGGGCGGTAGGCGATTTTTTCCGTGACAATCCCGAGCACCGCGCACACCAGCATTGCGAAAAGCAGCACCGCGATGGCTCCCCCATAGGAATTCTCCGCGAAAGGCGGCACAAAAGGAAGGTAGCGCCCGCTTTCCGCGATTCCTTTCACCAGGTATGGCGCGATATAGTAACCGGCAAACGAGCCGACCATGAACACATCGCCATGCGCGAAATTCACAAATCGCAGCACGCCATAGATCATGGTGTAACCGAGGGCAATGAGCGCGTAGATCGAGCCCATCGTGAGACCGTTGATGAGTTGCTGGAGAAACTCTGTCACGTTATTAAGAGAAATGAATCAAGAAGTTGCGCGTTTCCATTGTTACCCTGTTGGCACGTCGTGCGTTCTTAACTCATTTTACACTCTTAATTGCAATACTTACGGCGCTACTGACTCAACAAAGCTGAATTTGCCGTCCTTGATCGTCATCATCACGGCGGGCTTCGTCGCATTGCGGTTTGCGTCGAGCGTGATCGTGCCGGTGACCGCCTTGTAATCCTTCGTCGAGGCGATTGCGTCGCGCAGCTTTGCGGAATCCGTGGTGCCCGCACGCTTGATCGCGTCTGCCAGGATGTTTGCGGAGTCATAGCCGAGGGCGGCCATCGCGTCGGGGACAGTGCCGTATTTGGCTTTGTAGGTCTTTACGAAATCCTGGATGACAGGCGACTTGTCCTCCTCGGAATAGTGGTTCGAGAAAAAGCTCCCCTCGATTGCCGGGCCGGCCACGGGAATGAGCGAATCCCCCACCCACCCATCACCGCCGAGCAGCGGGACCTTCAGCCCGAGTTGCTTGGCCTGACGCGCGATGAGCGCGACCTCGGCATAATAGCCGGGGACGTAAATCGCATCCGGATGCGTCGCCTTGATCGAGGTGATCTGCGCCTTGAAATCCTTGTCACCGGTGCTGTAGCTCTGTTCCTTGACGATCGTGCCGCCGTTCTTGGTAAAGGCTTCTTTGAAGAAATCCGCGAGCCCTTTGCAATAATCCTGCTTCACATCGGTGAGCACTGCGACATTTTTCCAGCCTTTGCCGAGCGCAAACTTCGCGCCCACCGTCCCCTGGAAGGGGTCGATGAAACAGACGCGGAAGATGTAATCTCCGACTTCGGTCACCTTCGGGTTCGTGGACGCGGGGGAAATCATCGGGATTTTATTCGCCTGGCAGATCGGAGCGGCCTCGAGCGATTTTGAGGAAGCAACTTCGCCGAGCACGGCGATCACTTTGTCGCTGGAAATGAATTTGCGCATGATCGTGGCCGGCTGGCCCGCGAGCGACTGGTCATCCTCGGTGATCAGCTTGATCTTTTTGCCGAGCACGCCGCCGGATGCGTTGATTTCATTCACGGCAAGCTCCGTCCCCTTGTGGGCGGACTGGCCGAAGCTGGCGTTTCCACCGGTGAGCGAGGCGAATTCGCCCACTACTATTTCGTCCTGAGAGTAACCGGTCGCACAACCGAGTGCCAGGACCGCGAGAAGCGTGAATAATTTCATGTGTGATTTTGCCATAGGGGTTTCTTTTGTGGTGATCGCGGATGCTAGGGAAACAGCCCGCTGATTTCAACTGCCAATGCCTCGCGGCGGAAAATTTTCCATTTCATGCTTCCCTGCGGCGGTCGCTTTTGTATGTTCGTGCCGGAGTTTACACACCATGCCTCAACCAAGCGTAGCAGTAATCGGTGCTTCGAACGACCGTCGCAAGTTCGGCAACAAAGCAGTCCGCGCCTATTTGGAAAACGACTACATGGTTTTTCCCGTCAACCAGCGCGAAGAAACCGTGGAGGGACTGAAAGTCTATCACTCCGTGGAGCACATCTCGGCGCCTGTGGATTTCGTGAGCATGTATGTCCCGCCAGCCGTGGGGATCAAGATGCTGGAAGCCATCGCCGCCATCAAGCCGCAGGAGGTCTGGTTGAACCCCGGTTCGGAAAGTGACGAACTCATCGAGGCAGCCGCCGATCTCAAACTGCGCACCGTGGTGGCCTGCTCGATCACCGCCCTCGGCATGGACCCCGCCGATATTCCGGACAAATAATCCGGCGATCCAGAAGAGCGCAATTCCAAATATTGCACAAAACTTACACACCGCTTGACAATATGGATTGTTTGTGGCATATTGAAGGCATGGCCATTGCTGGAGTTTTTTAAAAAAATGGAGAACCTTCTGGATCTTAGCCGTCCCTTGCATGGCTGGACAAAAAATTAGACCAATTCAAGGTAAATCAAGCTAAATCAAGCTAAATCAAGCTAAATCAAGCTAAATCAAGCCAAAATGGACTTAAAAATTGTATTCGACTGACAAGGCAGTAGCGGCAAACACCACAAGTTATCCGGGCTAATCCGGCCTAAAAGACTCAACACCGCTCAAAAGTATTAAAACTAACAAATTTGAGCGATTTGAAAAAAACAGTGGCGAAATAAGGATATCTTATGCTATTCTATGCTGCGCTGGTTCCGCTATGTGATGAAGTATGATCTGCATGTCTCCCGGGACATGAACGAAATAATCGGATGACACCCCTCTTAAATTTTTACAATTCCTCGATCGGCAAAAAATGGATCGTGGCTCTCACTGGCTTGGTATTGATCGCCTACGTGATCGGTCACCTCATCGGCAACCTGCAAATTTTCATCAGCCCCGATCAAATCAACTGGTACGGCGAGAAACTCCATAGCATGGGGCTCCTCCTATGGGTCATTCGCGCATTTTTGATCGTCTGTTTCGTCCTGCATATCGTCACCACCATCAAGCTCGCGATCGAAAACCGGCAGGCGCGCCCCGAACTCTACGCCGAAAAGAAAAACATCCGCACCACCACTGCGGCGAGGACAATGGTGATGAGCGGATTGATCCTGCTCTGCTTCGTGATTTTCCATCTGCTTCAATTTACGATGCGTCCCGCGAGCCTTGGCTTCCCTTCCCATCTGCTGCCAAACGGGCACACGGATGTGTATAAAATGGTCGTGCTCGCGTTCCAGAATCCTTTCGCCGCGGGCTTTTACATCGTCGGCATGTTCCTGCTTTGCAGCCACCTGAGCCATGGGTTTTCCAGTGTCTGCCAGACTCTCGGCCTGAACAGCCCGAAGGTCGCGCACACATTGGAAACCGGCGGCACGGTGCTCGCATGGCTTATTTTTGCCGGCTACACCTCGATCCCTGTTTCCGTCTTTCTGGGAATTTTAAAAATTTAGAACATAGCCATGAGTCTCGATTCCAAAATCCCATCCGGCCCCATCGAGAAGAAATGGGAGAAGCACAAGTTTGAGTCCAAGCTCATCAACCCGGCAAACCGCCGCAAATACGAGATCATCATCGTAGGCTCAGGCCTTGCAGGCGCCTCCGCGGCCGCCACGCTCGGCGATCTCGGCTACAAGGTGAAATGTTTCTGTTATCAGGACAGCCCGCGCCGCGCACACTCGATCGCAGCGCAGGGTGGCATCAATGCCGCAAAAAATTACCAGAACGACGGCGACAGCGTTTATCGTCTTTTCTACGACACGGTCAAAGGCGGCGATTTCCGTTCCCGCGAGGCGAATGTGTACCGGCTCGCCGAGGTGAGCGCGAATATCATCGACCAGTGCGTTGCGCAGGGTGTGCCTTTTGCCCGTGAGTACGGCGGCCTCCTCGCAAACCGTTCCTTCGGGGGCGCACAGGTGTCGCGCACATTTTATGCGCGCGGCCAGACCGGCC
>JBAVPB010000265.1:0-3664 GCA_049692655.1 Chthoniobacteraceae bacterium
CCGGTGATCGGCGCCCAGGAAAGCATGGAGACGCAGACCGACGCGCAGGGACATTATGCCTTTGAAGGCGTTCCCGCCGGCCATCATGAATTCCTGACGGTCTCGCTCGACCCGGAGAAGTTTGACATCGTTACACGCTTCGTTGCACAGGGCATCGATATCGCCACGGGCAAACAGACCGTGCTCGACGTCGTGGTCGATGAATGGAAAAGCGCCCCTTCCTACGAAGTCGTCTCCCCGTTCACCGCGCAACTCGTCCGCGACGGCATGACTTACAAGCAGGTCCACGAGGAGAAACTGCACAATCCCTTCTACTACGCATTTGCCCGGCAGGATATCCGCTTCGCATTGCCAGCCGGGGTACCCGCAAATCCGGAAAAGCTCCTTCTCCTTTCCTCGGCATCGGACGAGCCTCAACCATTTCAAATCATCGGCTCCGATCTGGTCTTTTTCACCGATCTGCCGCAGGTGAGCGATCGCGTGTTTGCCCTCTACACAACGGAAGTCAAGGCCGCCCCATTTGCAGCGACACCGGACTTGCTGCCGGTGGCCGGGCAGGATGGCACGGCGGTGATCGACACGGGTCGTGCAAGTTTCCACATCCCCTTTGGCGAAGGCGCCGACAGTCTGCCACCGATCCTCGCCGTGCGCGGCGAGGATGGCAAATGGCGGGGAAAAAGCCGTTTCAAATTGCCTGCCGGTTTGACAATCCAGTCGCGTAAAACCGCAGTGACCGTGAGCGGCCCCCTCGTGCTGGAATGGTCCACCGTGTACCAGCTTTCCAACGGCAGCAGCCACAAATTCCATTTCACTGCATACCGCGATGAGCCGTATCTGCTGGCACACGAAGTCTCCACGGATATCAAGGGCGCTGCATTCGAGTTTTCGCTGGACGAATTTGCAGGCGGACGCGGCTTCCTGCACTGGTGCACGGAAGGCGGCGGCGGGCTCCACTGGAGCAGCCTGACACCGGAGGAACGGGAACTCGCCCGCTTGCAGGAATCCGTGGCCTGGTGGGTGCCTCCCGGATGTTTCGGGTATGCGATGACTCCCGACAGCATCGAGGAGAAGGATTACATCGCGGTATTCACCATCCGCCGCGGCGAATGGATCGATCGCGATTTTGCGCGCATTTCCAACGGGCCAATCGACCAGGATGGCAGCGAAAACCGCGAGCTCGACTGGCCCTTCCCGGAAATGGTCGGCTCGACGATCTCGATGATCACCGCCCACACGACGGCTCCCGCGAATGGCGGCAAGGCCGACGCGTATTTCAAATTCGGCTTTTTCAATGGCGAGCGTCATTGGGGCCTGCTCGTCTCCACGCTGGAGCGCAATGATCCGAAATTCAAGGAACTGGCATCGGTGCAGCACAAGAATTCCTCGCCCCGTTTGCAGGCTTTTAAGGACTGGCATCTCGACGAGCAGGACCGGGCAAGCCGACCTTGCGGGGCGGTCCAGCGCGATCACCTGCGCGAGTTGCGCAAGAAAAAGGATGCACCGGCTTTCGCCGCCCTCTGGGAGGCGATGTCAAAGGACAGGAAGGGACGAGGGGTGGACGCGTTCCTCTTTGCCCTCCAGGGCGGCAGCCCTGTCGAGGCATGGCGCAAGAAAAAGGAGCTCATGGTCAATGCACCAATTCGCTCCCGCATGACTCTCTTCGGGCGCGACATGGGCGATCTTTATTCCCCGGTGGGTGGACGCTGGATCAGCATCTTCGCGGAAAACTACGATCTCATCGCCGCCAGCGGCGCCTTCACTGAGGAGGAGGAGCGGGTTGCCCGTGCCTATTTCATCCTCATGGCGCACATGTACATGGAGCCTGACCTCATGAACTGGCATTACAACTCGCGCAACGCGAATTTCGAGTCGGATCGCACGGAAATCATCGGCACCATCGGGCTCGGCTTTCGCGGGCACCCAAGCTCCGACAAATTCCTCTCCCATTGCATGGCGTTGATGGAGCGCTCGCTCAATACCTACTGCACTCCCGGCAGCGGCAAATGGTATGAGAACCCCGCCTGTTACTATTTCGCAGCCCTCGGACCGCGCGTAAATCTCGCGTTCCACCTGGCGGAACACGGCCTCTTCGATCCTATCAGCATCGCACGGTTCAAGGACTGCCTGCGTTGGGGTGTCCTGCTGTTGACCCCGAATTTCCCGCATTCCTACGAACTCATGTACGACGGTTGCAGCGCGGAAGAATATGACAAGGCCGGCAAGGTGCGCCGCGTCCCTCCCATCGGCGACCACGCCCGGCTGGGCACATGGGTGCCGGAGCAATACGCGATGATGGCGAAGCTCTACCGCGACAAGGATCCCGAATTCGCCGACCTGCTGCTCTGGGCATACCAGGCAGGCGGGTCCGATGGCGGCTATTTCAGCAACAAGCCCGCACTCTTTGCATCGCTGGCAGAGGGCGATCTGAAGCTGGCTCCGAAACAGCAACTCACGAGCCGCCGCCTCGAGGGCTTCGGCACGGTGTTCCGTGGAGACTTCGACACAAGCAAGGAATTCTATCTCTTGTTTAAACAAGGCCCCGGCGGCTACCGCTACCATCGCACCGAGGGAAGCATCATTCTCTTCGCCGATGGCAAACCGCTCATTTACGACGGCGGCGAGGCGGGCGAAACCTGGCGGCACACCACGCTCTCCTTCCACGATGTCCACATGCCGATGGCGTGCGGTCACGTCGAACGGTTCCATTCCTTTGCCGGGCTCGATTTCGCACAGGGCGTCCATCCGGAAATCATCAAGCCGGGCGAGGCGATCCAGTTCAACGACAATTGCCACCACTCCTGCGTCCCAGTCGCATGGGCTCGCTATCGCGAACCCAACCCGGCAAACGTCCGCTCCGTGCTCTGGGTGAAGGATGAATACATCATCCTCCACGATGATCTGCATATCGATCCCTCGATCCCCTCGTTCTGGCACGCGCAGGTCGTGGCCGATAGCGAAACCGGCAACGCGCAGGACGGCTACATTTTCAAGGGCCGCTTCGGGACCGATTTGCAGGTCACCCTGCCCGATCAACGCTTCACTGCCGAAAGTTGCGAACGCCTTTCCCCGCTCGAATATCCCGCAGAGCGGAAGGAACGTTTCGGAATGCGCCACCTCCAGTTGATAGGCGACAAGGCGGAACAATACCTCGCAGTCATGTGCCCACTCTCCAGCGGAAAAACCCTGGTGCGTTCACGCTTGTTGAAACAGGAAGGCATCGCCCGAGGTGTGCATGTCGAAGGCGACGGCATCAATGATGATATCTTCCTCGCGCGCGACAACTTCAAGACAAGCGAAGGCGGAATCGATTTCGAAGGACGTTACGGCACCGTGATCAGGCGTGCAGACCGGGTGGAACTTGCCCTCCTGTCCGGCAGCCTCCTCTCAGCCGAAGGAACCCGCATGGAAAGTTCGGGAGTAGCAGCATTTCTAACCATCGCGGGCAATTCATGCGACCTGGTCGCCGAAGGCACCGGCACAGTCTCCATCACCCACAATGGAAAGACACTCAGCTTCGAAGTCTCAGGAAATCTACAAAAGCATCTGGCCTAAAACACTAATACAACCAGTTCACTGCGTGGCAGTTGCGGTTTGAGCCTTGAGAAAGGCATCGAAGTAGCGATGGCCCAGCGTCTTCTGCGAGGCATTGTCGAAATGGAGATGA
>JBAVPB010000266.1:0-24490 GCA_049692655.1 Chthoniobacteraceae bacterium
AATAGTGAAGTCACGATTCACAAGGCACGCCCTTGGAGTCAGGTCCCAGTCCGCGATAGCTTCTTCGGACTTCTCTTCATCATCAGCGCCGGAGGCGCGGCGGAATTAAAGCCCGGGGTGCAGCGCAGCGAAACCCCGGGAAATCACCATTCAAAAAACGAGCGAACCCCTGGAAGGGGTGACGGAATAAAATCGTCATTAAAAATAACGACTGTCATTTCTTATACCGCAACGCGGTTGCATCCTATAGCCCATGGTTGCACCGACAAAAGTCGGGGCTACCATGGGAATAGATCAAAAATCACCACCAACCCCGAAGCCGGGTTGCATCAGTCGTCTCGTTCCGGCTGCTTACATGACTTGTTAGATAAGGGACTGACGAGAGCGGCGTTAAGATAAGGCACTTTACAGGGAATGTTTTCTGGGTCAACCCGGAGGGTTGCCGGAGATTAGCCCGGGGTCGAGCGTCAGCGAATACCCCGGGGATTCGTTCCCAAACGAATGCGTCCCGGAGGGCCGCTGGAATACGTCATCACATGGCCGGCGTTATCCTAAACCTGTCTTATCTTAACGCAATTCGGGACTGACGATTCAATTTTCATCGATCAGATTACGAGTCGGACCTGAAGACAACCTCACATGTCGCACTAAAGTAAAGAAACCAAAACAATAGAAAGCCATGCTCACTATTTCAGCTACATCATGTGGAAGCAAAAGCGTACGACGGAATGAAGGAGAAAGAACGTCAAGATGCAGAGTTTGATGAATGTGAAGCAGGAGGGTGATGGATGCGCAGAAGGTTGAAAGGGCAGCTGCAACTGCCATGCAGATAAATTCGCGTCTGAATGCGTGATTCCGTGCGGCATAAATACACGCAAAAAAAAGCCCTATATCCACTAGAGGATATACGATGGACATGACCCAGGAATACAGTTCGATCCATTTATACATTTTGTTGCAGATGAGTTGTGACTACTCAGTTTTTAAAGGTATTGAGGCTAGTGCGGGTGTGTAAAGCCGGTAAAGCATATCCCACAAGCCCCGCCCCGCATCACTTATGCGTATGCACAAACACCCCATCCCAATCTCCCTCAGGCCGACTCCCGCCAAGATCATCACACCGCTGCATCATCATCTCCGCCGCGCGATCCCCAGACCGCGCCTCACCCGCCTTCACAAATAACTCCCGCGCCCGCGCGAAATCCCGCGCGAAATACCGCCCCAGCGCCTCCTCATAAATATCCCGCGCGCGCAAAATCCCCGCATCAACGCCCCCGCCCTTCACCCCAAGCAATTCGTGGATATTGATCGTCCCCTTCCGCCCCGCAACCGCCACCCGGTCCACATGACGCCACTCAAAACCATCCCCCGCCTTGTCCCGCACTTTCGCACTGGCCAGAATCGACGTGCCATAAACCTTGTTCAGCGCCTCGATCCGGCTGCAGGCATTCACCGCATCCCCCAGCACCGTGTAGGCAAAGCGTTCATGCGTCCCCACATTTCCCACCAGCACATCCCCGGCATGCAGACTGATCCTCGTGCGAAAAGGAGTTTTGCCCGCGCCGGAGACCTCTGCATGGCCGCCCGCAGGCTGCAATTCCTGAACCGCCGCCAGCGCCGCCTCGCACGCGCGCTGTTCATGATTCGCAACATCAAACGGCGCATTGAAAAAGGCCAGTAATCCATCGCCAATGAATTTGTCGATCGTCCCGGAATTCCGCCGCACTGCGCGCGTGAGGATGTCGAAGTAATCCGAGAGATCGAGCACAAGCTGCTCCTTCGGCACGCGCTCGCTGTAGCCGGTGAAATTTTCGATGTCCGAGAAAAATATCGTGAGATGCCGTGGCTCCACGCCCAGCTCCGCATCCTTGCCGGAGTGCAGAAGCTGCCGCACCAGGTCCTCCGGCACATAGCGCAGGAACGAGCGCAGCCCCGATTTCATCCGCTCCGAGGATTCGATGAGAATATGAAGCTCGCGGAAGATCGATTTTTTCAGCGCACCCGGTGAGAAATCGAAATCGCCCACTTTCTGCAGGTCCCTGCTCAGGACTCCCAATGGAAAACTGATCCGCTTCGCAATTCCCCAGCCCACGGCCAGCGCCACGCACAGCAGGACGAGCCCCACCTCGGCAATATCCACTGCCGTGCGACTCGCCTCCGCATAGACATCCCGCGCCACCGACAGACTCGCGACCACGCATTTCATGCCAGTCGAGGTCGTCAGCGAGTGCAGCGCGACCATGTATTTCACCCCATTCTGATTCACGGTTAAGAGCTGGTTATATGCACCTTCTTGATCAGTGCCATAAGTCGTTTTCACCAGCTCGCCAACCATGCTGATGGGTTGCTTCCGCATATAACCCGGCGCACACAGCAATTGCCCGTTCGGCTGAAAGACACAGACATAGTCATTCCGATGGGGGGAAGAAAGTAACTGCATCTCGTAATCCAGGTCGGCGAGTAAAAAATCAACGGTGAACACCCCCGCCGCCTTGGAGGAACCGCTCTCCCGCCACGATTGGCTCGCGGTGATGCCGTATTGTCCGTCTGCAAAATCATACGGCGCGCTCCACGCCGTCACGTCGGAATTCGCCGCCCGCGCGAACCACTCCGTCTCTCTCGGGTCGTAAGTCTCCGGCTTGGCGTGGATGTAGGGCGTCAACTGTCCGTCCGTTCCCACGAGCTCATCCTTGCCGAGCCCGCCATTCACCTTGGGCGAGGAACGGTTCAGGATCACATTGCCCTCCTTGTCGTGCCATGCGCCGGTGAAATCCCCGGTCTTCGCATCGCTGTAGCTGATCCACGCAAGCCGCTTCCGCACCCGCAGGCGTTCCGCGAGTTCGTGGCCCAGCGCAAGACTATCATTCACCGGCAACTCGCCGATCTGCGCCCGGTGCGTGTATTCGTCGAAAATCCGCTTCGCCGGGTCATCCAGCAGCGCGGCGATCTGGCTCGCCGCATTTTTGTTTTTGAGAGTGAATTCGCGCTCCTTCAAATCCGTCAACGACCGGTAGCTCAGCTTGTAGGCGATCAACCCCGTCCCTCCCACCGTGAGAAGTGACAGCGCCAGCATCAGCAGCGAGAGAAACATCCTCAGCGAAATCCGCCGCCGCGCCTTCGGTGATGCATCCGCCGCGCCCGTATTAAAATCCAGAGTCATGTGTGGGAGTCGCCAGTAAAACACAACCCCCGGAAATATGAATGTGAAAAAATTTCCTGCGGATTCCACGGATTAAAAGAAATCCTCCGCGTGATCTGCCTCAGCGCGACAAGCAAAGACGCAACTGTAGGGAAAGCTGTTACCTCACAGCCATTAAGTTAAGAAACGTCAGCCTCTTTCCACGATGGTCGCCCAAAAGATGAAGTGAGATTCAGCAGGGGCGCCCTTGGAGGGACCTGCTCTGTCAGGTCCCAGCTTGTCCCGGCATAGCCCTTAGGCGACGCCGGAGTCCGCGATAGCTTCTTCGGACCACAATCCTGCGGCCCATGGACCCAAAAAAGCAATTGAGCATCATCAAAAACTGACCGGTGAAGCGTCCACTGTCCCCAGCGGATTCACACGTAGTCACATCGAGCGCCATGCGCTGAGACAGCGCCCTGCCTTCCGGCCTATCAACAAAACCAAACCGGGCTACCCCAGGACCAAACTACCTATCCTCAATTCGATTTGAGATTACTCGCAGTCATTTGCAGTAATGTTTTGTACTCGTCGTCCTTAAAAGTTCTTCGATCCCAATCATCCCCTAGGATATCGAATTGTTCCTTGGCTATTTTCCAGTGGCCGCTTTTGGCTGCATATTTCGCAAATTTACTCCGGTAGATCGTGCTTTCCGGGTAGTGTTCCAGGTAAGTGTGAAATACCTTTTCAAGAGGCTCCCACCACTCTGCCATCGAATATTTTTTCGGGTTGTCTGCGAATCCATACTGCCACGCTTCGACGAGAATCATCGGGATTTTGGAGGACCAGTTCTGTGTGCGGGCGCATTCCATACCGAAATTCCACATTTCCTGTTCCGATCCATACCATCGGGGAAGCAGATACCTCAGCTTGTTTTGATATGCCGTATAGTCATCGGGATCATCGGCAATTGCGTGTTGAAACCACATCTCCATCTGATCCCGTCCCTCTCCCTGTCCTAATTCAACCGTAATCATATTACCGGCAACAACTGACTTGATATCGCTATTTGTATAGGCGGTTTCCAATATGTCGTTCGCCTTTTTAAGTCGTTCGCCGAACAGCTTCCATCCATCCGGGGAAACGGTATCAGCGTATCCTGAGCCTCTCGCATTCCAGGCGTAGTCAATATAATACCAGCCTTGAAGCGCGGCCCTGGCGGGGCTGTCCGGCGCATATTGCGCGAAAGATTTGTCGAATACAGCCCATCCCAAATTCAACGATTCCTCATCGTCTTCGAGGCCATGAATGAGAGCCTTTCCCTTGGCGAACAATAGATCGTCCGGCATCCGCAATTTTATTAACTCTTCATACCAGTGGGCGGTTTTGTCCGCTAGCTCGGGTGCCAGCGTAAAGGTCTTGCCCAAGGCGTCGGATTTTTTCTCATACGCTCTTGCCTGCGCAAGGTTTTTTATAGCGTTCGCATATCCCCAGTATTTGAATTCAGCCGGGTAGTCCGTCTGTTCCAGCTTATCCGAACACGTTTTCGTCACGGCTATAGTTTGATCCCCCGCTGAATGTACATCTCTGGACCATAGCCATTCTATGTCATAGACAGTGTTGAGCAACGGATCTCCCTCATCGGCTGCTGTAAGACGCTTTGGCAGGGCTTGAGCTGCGTAATTTGCGTAAGTATCCCATAGCCCCTCTTCATAGTAGTCATCCCAGACCCAAAGATAAGAGGCGAGACGGATGGCGGTTTGCGCCGGCTTGTCATAGCTGCTCGTGACAGGATGCAGTTTTGCGTAGGTTTGAAGCGATTCGTCCCTGAGCTTGATATAAATATCCTGGTGTTTTTTCATTCTGGCGGCCATGGCGTCAACATCGATGGCACGCAGAACAGGAGCGGGTGTGGGAGTGGCGGGAGGGTCTGCCTTTTGGTCAGCTGTTTGAAAGTTTTCAATTCCTGAATATTGGCGAAGTTGAAATGCGCCAAAGCCAAGGGCCGCAAGGCAAAGTATGATGACAACAAGGTTTTTCATAATGCCTTTCTGGGGTTCCGGCGATTTTGAGACATCACTGCTAAATGTCAAACTTGATGCGTCTTGCGGTGGCAGCGCGTCAATGTGCGCAAAAAAAATCCTTGCCATTGTCGAACGGTGCGTTAATACTAAACCAAATGGTTAAGTATTCAGCTTCTCTCGATGCGACATTTGCCGCGCTCGCGGATCCCACGCGCCGCCGCATCATGCAGCGCCTCTCCGGCGGCGAGACCGCCGTGAGCGAAATCGCCGGGCCTTTCCAGATGTCACTTCCCGCCGTGATGAAGCACCTCATGGTCCTGGAACGCGCAGGCCTGGTGCGCAGCATCAAGGAAGGCCGCGTGCGCCGCGCCCGGCTGAACGCCGCCCCCATGCGCAAAGCCGCCGAGTGGATCGCGGAATATCGAATTTTCTGGGAATCGAACCTCGATTCCCTGGCCCACTATCTCGAAAGCGAGGAAAAAACAAAAACAGAGAAACCCAAATCGTAACTATGAGCACTACAACAATAGACAAAGAACACAGCCTCAGCATCAACCGTTTCATCAAAGCCCCGCGCGAACGCGTTTTCGCAGCATGGACAAACCCGGAGGACATCGTGAAATGGTGGGGACCGGGAGTCAGCTATGCCATTTCGGCAAAGGTCGATCCGCGCCCGGGCGGCGCTTTTCACGTGACCATGCAAACAACCGAAAACGGAGTGATGAAAATCAACGGGATCTACCGTGAAGTCACGCCTCCCTCGAAGCTCGTATTCACATGGTCATGGGAAAGCAGGCCGGGCGAAACCCTGGTGACGGTCGAATTCACCGAAGTCCAGGGCGGCACCAGCCTGACCCTCACCCACGAAGGTTTCGTCGATGCGGAAACCCGCGACAATCACAACTGGGGCTGGAACGGCGCCCTCGACAAACTCGAATGCCGCGCGGAAGGCAACGAATGCAGCGTGCCGGGAAATTTCAACTGGAACGAACTGCTCACCACCGACGTGGACGGCGCCAAGTCGTTCTACACGAAGCTCTTCGGCTGGGAAACCGTGCCAATGCCCGGAGGAATGCCCTACACCATTCTCAAGAAAGATGGCGGAGACGTCGGCGGCCTCATGAAATCACCCGTCCCCGGCGCTCCCGCCCAATGGGTCGCCTACGTCAGCGTCGCCAACACCGACAAATCCGCCAAAAGCGCAACCGCCCTCGGCGCAAAAATCGTAGTGCCTCCCTTCGACATCCCGAAAATAGGCCGCATCGCCCTCCTGCAAGACCCGCAAGGCGCCACATTCGGCCTTTTCCAGCCGGTGGCCGGATAAGGTCTCATGGCAGGGCTAATCAACCTTTGCCAACCCTTACCAACCATCAGCTTTCCCGGTTCCGCTGAAATTTGTTGAGGTTGAGTACGTTTATAAAGTAAGCGATACTTAAATTTATGAAGATCATTGTGGCAGAAGACGATCCCGTCTCACGGGCCCGGGCAACCGCGCTCTTGCAGGCATTAAATCACGAGCCGATCGTCTGTGAAGACGGCCAGGAAGCCTGGGAGGCATTTGACCGTGACCCCGTGCGACTGATCATCAGCGACTGGATGATGCCCAAGCTCGACGGCCTCGCCCTTTGTAAAAAAGTACGCGAACGCCCCAAGACGGAATACACCTACTTCATCCTCGTAACCGGCGAGAACACGACCGACGCTGACTACGACAACGCCATCCGCGAAAACGTGGACGACTTCCTGATAAAGCCGCTCGACCGTAGCGCCATCTGGCGCAGGCTGCGCGTAGCCGAGCGCATCCTCACGTACGCCACGGAAATCCGGCAGTTAAAAACGTTGATCCCGATCTGCATGTATTGCAAAAAAATCCGTGATGACTCCGACTACTGGGAGCAAATGGAAAACTACATCCACGAGCACACCGGCAGCGATTTCAGCCACGGCATCTGCCCGGAATGTTACACGAAATACATGGAGTCGGAATTCGGGCTGAAAGCCGGGGAAGCCTGACCCGTCACGAAAGACGCACCAAGTCGCGCAGGAACTGGATCCAGATGAAAAACAGCCCGCGCCACGAGTAGCGGATCTGCCCTTCCTCGGCCTGCGTCAGCACACCCTTTGCAATGTTGTGGGTGATCTGTGCACGAAGATCCTTTTGGATTTCGATCTGAATCTGGTCGGCGCTCAGGTCCTCGAGTTGCGATACATCGATCTGGTTACTCTTCAAGAAATCCCGATGGCTCTCGTAAATTTGCAGGAACGTCTGGTCGGTGCGCAGCCGGTTGATTTTCAACTGGGGCACCAGCTTCAAGCTGTAGGAAAACGGATAATTCCATGTCGTCCATATCGTCCCATCCTTTGCGCGGGATGAAATACTCAGGTAGTAAAATGCCATGTCATGCTGGTCGATGAGGCAGATTGCTGACTGGGAGCGGTCTTCGCCTTTATAAAACAAACGGAAGAACTGCTGGTAATCCTCCCAATCCCAACCCGCATCCTCCACATGCTCAAAGCCCTCGCCTTCCACCTCATCGGTGATCGACAGAAGATCGGGAAACACATCAGGAGAAGGCGGGGACTTGTGGCGTAGATTTTTTTCGAGAGGCAGGCGCAGCTTGCGGATACGGGTCAGTATTTCCAGCCAGGGAAGCAGGAGCCATATGGAGGCGCAGAAAATACCGACGTACAAATTCCTGCCGCTGATCAGGTAGCCAATCAGAAAGGAAGTCGCAAATATGCCCAAGGCGCCGAGCTTTTGCGGGACAACGTGATTAAAGCTCCGTAGCGCCATGCTCAATACAGCGACGCCAAGAACCAGTAGAAAAGAGGAAAGCATTTAAGGTTGTATGCTGTGTTGTTTCAGAAAAATTTCAAGTTCGTCCGGACCGAAATCCGCCAGCACCTTTTCATTCACGACTAATGTCGGAGTAAACCGCTGGCCCGAGAGCCGGATCATTTCATCGTAGGCCGCCCCATCGCGGTTCACGTCGAGTTCCTCGTAGTGGTATCCGCGCCTGTCCAGAAATTGCTTGGCGCTGATGCACCAGGGGCACCAATTTTTGACATATAACTTTAATTGCGCTGACATCTTTTTGTTAACCTAACTTTCACAAACGGATGCGTCAACCAGCAGGTATCCTGGCCAGCAGGGCTTTCGCTTGTTCCTTGAGGGCTTGATCCTGCGCGAGGTTCACATACTGGGTGAGCACTTGCGATGCCTGCTGTGGCTGTTTGTTGTCCAGATAGAGCTTGGAAAGTGACGAGGCGATTTCAAAATCCAGGGGTTTTAATTCATTGGCGCGCTTCAAATGACCAAGCACGGAAGCCGCATCGGGCCAGTCCCGGTAAATCAAGGCCAGTTCGTCACTGACGTTGGTCTCCACGTCACCTGAGGACTGCGCGATGACTTTTTCGAGGAGCGCAGCGGCCTTTTCAAAAGCGCCTGCTGCCTCTGCCGCGGCGCGTAACCATTTTGGAACGTCGCGGTTTGCAGTAATGATTTCCGGGTGCTCCTCAGCGACAGCGATCGCCTTGAGCGGTTCGCCATGCTGCTGGTAGTAGAAGAGAAGCTGGCCGTAAAAATCAACGGCTCTGCCGGGCGTGAGCCCAAATTCACGAATTTCGGAACCGATCCGATCCACGTGCCCCGACTCGACAAAATAACGTGCCAAAGCATGGGTTTCATTTCCCGAGGGATTGCGAAAAGCCATGAGCAGGATTTTTTTGGCCTCCGCGAAATTCTTTTGATCCATCAGCATCCATGCGTATTGCAAATAGACATCCCCGGCGCGGGCGGCTGGATTTTTTGTGATCGCAATTCCGTACCACTTCCCGGCGGCTTCATAGTTGCTTTGATTGCAATATTCCCGGGCGACTTCGGATGCGGTAATGTCATTGAAGACATGCCGGCACCCGAGTTTTTCCAAGGCAATCGCTGCATCTTCTTTCCGGCCACACGAAACGAGCGCGCGGACATATTGCAGGACCGGTTCATCATGGAGAGGGTTTTTGAGGGCGATCAACTTCCATCCCTTTGCAATCAATTCATATTGTCCCGCCTGTTCCAGCACGGCCTGGGTATTGTTCCAAAGTTGTTCGTTGAAATCCGGACGCGTGAAAAGCGCCTCGCATGTGGCGTGCAATTGTTCCCACTGGCCGGCCTGCGCCTGGATTTGGATCAATTTTAATCCGGCTCCGAGCCTGCCTTCGCCATTCCTCCATCCGCCGGCCAATTCCCCGGGCAGCTGGCTTTGCAGATGGAATTTTTTGGCAAGAGTTTCCTGCAGATCATAAAATGAGGTTTCGAGATTCGGCTCTGTTTCAGGCTGCGGGCCGGAGGGTAAATAGCTCTCAAGCTGGCCCATAAGCCTTTCAATCAAGTCCGGAGAAGTGTTTGCTGGCAGATTTTCGAGCAGCTTTGACTGCAATTCGAAAAGATTGTTCGCGCTCTTGCTCCGGCTGAGGGCTGCCAGCAAAATTTGCAGAGCTTCCTTGTTCCTGCCCTTCGCAAATAATTGCGCGGCAAGCCCGGGGACCTGATCGTAGGCGCGCGCCTGCAAGAGCTGCTGCGCGGCGCGTTCCGCTTTTTCAAATTCACCATTCTGGAGGTAAAGTGTTGCTATCCTTGCGCTGTCATCGCCAGTAACAGATGCCGTGTGTTCCAGCGCCGCGACGGCGGCATCGGTCTTGCCTGACGCTACCAGTACATCCACCAGCGAATCACGCGCCACCGTGTCAGTGGGTTGCATAGCGAGGAGTTGTTGATACGTTTTGGCCGCGAGATCGTAACGACGCTGCCTGCTGTAAAGACTGGCGGCATGGACCAGCAATTCCTTGTTTTGAGGGAAAAGTTTCAGCGATTCTTCGATGACTTTTTGCGCGGCGTGATCCTGTAAATCCGCGACAAGCAGGCGAATCAGCTCCAGTGAAATTTGCAGGCGTCCCATGTTGGGCGGACTTTGCAGGGTGCGTTCCCATGCTTCTTGCAGCGTGGATTTTTCGGTGGCTTTATCGTTCGCCGCACGGCAGTCGTTGAGAAGGCTTTGCAGGAAATGCTGGTTATCCGGCTGGGATTGCCACAGCCGCTGATAAATATTCACGCTCTGGGCGTAGTAGCCTCCGTTCTCCAGTACTGATGCAAGGGTTCCCGCGATTTCAGGAGATGCAGATTGGAGGTAGTCATCGATAAGGCCGCCTGTTTCATCAGCATCTGCTTCAGCCAGCTTTTCCGCGGAGAGTCTCATGCGGATTTCACGGACTACTTCCGCCACTTGATTGCCCTGCAATGAGATCGCAGCCTCATCTCTGAGTGCTTTTTCCCAAAGATCCACCGCCAGCGGATTCAACCGCCATAACTGAAACTGGACGCCCGCAGTCAAAATATAAGTCCATGTGCGGGATGCGGGGGTGTTGTCGCCATCTGCGCGATAAGCCATGGGGCGAAGATTCAGCAGTTTGGACAACTGCCCGCGCGCCTTGTCGTAATCTCCCTGCAATCCATAGAGGAGCGACAAGGACAATGCTGCATGCAGGGGATTCCGTCCCAAGGAACGGCCGTAGGAATCCACGAAAGAATCGCGTTCACGCTCGGGCAGTAACAAGTAATATTCGCGCAAATCCTCATAGACCATTGAATCCGGGGAATCGCCCTCGGAGGCGATGGATGTTTTTAAGACCGCGCGCGCCCCGTCGATATCCCCCGCATAAATATTCCAATGAGCCAGTTCCACGCCGTAAACAGGG
This sequence comes from Chthoniobacteraceae bacterium, assembly GCA_049692655.1. Taxonomy (GTDB): domain Bacteria; phylum Verrucomicrobiota; class Verrucomicrobiia; order Chthoniobacterales; family Chthoniobacteraceae; genus DASZPK01. Next base: position 10,888 of record JBAVPB010000266.1, read on the forward strand.
CGCAGGGTGATCGACGCCTGGAAGACGCGGTTGCCCAGCTTGATCGCCTGGGAAAAATACCCATGAGCCGCCAGTTGCACTGCTGCCTGCCACATGGTTTGCAGGGATTTGTATTGAGGAGGAAACAACCCATCCAAAAGCTTTGGATCGAGACTGCCATTCGCGGCGGCGATCATCTGGCTGAGTGAAATCATGAAAAAATCGCGCTCATCCGCAGTGCGGTCCTTGCCGGCCATCCATTTGCTCAGGGCTTCATATTCCCCCATCTGCAGAGTTGTCCATACGAACCCCTGCTTGATCTGCGAGCTGTCGGGATAAAGCTGCAGCAGGCCATCGAGCTGCTTCAATACCTGATCGTGCGCCCCGGAGTAATAAAATGCCCATAAAGCCTCGCTGATGGAGACTGAGGGAGCCTGCCAGCGGGCCAGCCACGCTTGCATTGCGGCTTTGTCGCTTCCATTTTTCAGAATGACCGAGATAGCCCGGATCGCCTTGAGCCGTAGATCAAGATCACCGGAACTCTTTTCAGAATTGGCGCTCCAAAAGCTGCGCAAAGCCCGCATGGTTTCCGAGTTTGGCTGGCCGTTGCGCAGGCGAACCGCATTGAAGTAACTTTGCTGCAACTCTTTCTGGTTTCCAGTTTTTAATCCTGGGAAGACCGGGTGATTCTCTTCGTTTTTTGCGGTGGAGTTTTGCAGTGCTTTTTCGAAGCCAGAGAGGGCTTCCTTTTGATCGCCTGCATCGTTTGCGAGACCGGCGAGAGTCATGAGTGTTTGCAAATTGGCAGGATCGAGAGCAGCCATCCTGCGCAATACATCGCGGGCTTTGCCGGGAAGGTTCCAGCGCTGAAAATAATCCGCAGCATGCGACAAGGTCTCCGGGTCGCGTGAAAATTTTGTGACGATTTTGTCCCAGGTCGAATCCGCGCCTTCGAGATCGAGATTATTTTCCTGGAGTTCGGCCAGCTTCTGAATATCAGCGGAATTATTCTGGGGAGCGAGCGTGAGGACGCGTTTCTGACAGGCGATCGCAGTTTCAAAATCGCCTTTTTCTGCTGTCTCAACTACCAGTTCCCGCAGTGCAGCCGCCTGGTCGGGCGCGGAAAAAGCGGCATCACCCAGCAAGGCCAGGGACTCTGTCTCATGTCCGCCGGACTTCAGGATTTTTGAAAGCGCGACCTGAACGAAATAATCGTCCGCATTTACGCGGAGTTTTTGTTCGTATTGCGATTGCAGCCACGGCACCAGGTCGTGCTTCGAACAAAATGCCAGCAAATCCTGGAAGATGGATGCCCGGTCGTTTTCATCCGATTGGGCATCGGCAATCTTTGCCATCGTTTCGGCGGCCTTTTGACTCTGGCCTTGCTGCTCCAAGGAGCGCACCAGGGACGGCATGATCTCCTTGCGACGCGGGGCAGGAGCCAGATCAAAAGCCCGCTGCCATGCAATCAACTCCTCATCCCACCGGTTTGCCTGATGCAATGCTGGCGCGAGATCCGTGAGGATATCCACATCACCGGGCTGCGTGTTTTTCAACCCTGTAAGAAGGCTGATTGCATCCTCGGTTTTTCCCGACTCGAGCATCAAGCGGGCAATCTGCCTCGTGTAGGCGGATTCCTTGCCGGGGTTGAGCTTGATCAATTTCCATAGTTGTGCGATCGCGGTATTCGGTTGGGTTGTTGCGGCGATTTTCACAAAAACCTCGCGGTCTGTCACGGAGTCCGGCTGCAGTTCCACGGCTTTCTGTGCATAGGCGAGGGCTTCGTTTTCGCTCCGGCTCCATGTTTCCCAGCGGGAAATGCGGAGCATCGCTTCGGGGGTGGGATGTTGCTCCGCATTCTGGATCATTGAGCCGATGTAATCCTGCAGCGCCTTGTTTGATACAGCAGCAGATACGGCTCCGTGCTTGTGAATCACCGGTCCGCCAAGGCGGAGTAATTCCTCGATTGAAAATGGAGCTTCTTCCTTCTGGGGTGAAGGTGCGGTTTGAAGTGTCTGGAATAGTTTTTTGTCCACTTCCAAGCGGACGGATTCGTCGCTTGCGAGTTGAAAGGCTTTTTCAAGTTCCTCTCTTGCTTCGTCCTGGCGGTTTAGGCCGGCTAAAATATCGCCCATTGCGAGGTGATATTCCGCCGACCCGGGTTGCAACGCGACGGCCAGCTTCAATTCCTCCAGCGCACCCTGCATATCCTTTTGCTCTTTGAGCGTGTCTGCGATCTTCAAATGGGCTGCCGCCTGTTTTTCCTTCGGGTCGTCACTTTTTACGAGCAAGTGAAGTGTGCGGCGGGCATCGGCGTCCCTGCGTTGTGAAAAATAAAATGCAGCCAAAGCCAGTATGGCGTCGTCGTCGCCGGATGCCTTGAGATGCTCCTCGACTGCATCGAAAATCCGGTGACTTGAATAAAAATCCACGGCCCTTGTGCGCAGCAATTCGTCATCCTGATGCTGTTGTAAAAAAGCCTCGATACGTGTGCGTGCGGATTGCGGGGCATCGTGTTGCATGTCGATCTCCGAGCGGGCAAACAAGGCGTCCGCATTTCCGGGCTGTGCCTTTAATATTTGATCGAGCAGATCCGCAGCTTTGTCGGGTTGATTGGACTGGCTGTAAAGGCGTGCGAGGCGGGTTTTGTATTCCAGATTGTCCGGCAGGAGATCGGTCAATTTTTTCAGCACTGCGCTTTGCTGGTCGGGATCGCCAAGGCGTTCGTACAGGTCGATCAATTTCAAATACGTGCCTGTGTCCCGGGGATTTTCCTCCAGTTCTTTTTTCCATTTTGTTTCAAGCTCCGCGGTCCTGTGGGAGCGCTGGTATTGGCGGATGAGCTGGTCCTGGAGTTCCGTGCGCAACCAGTTGCCGGGCGCCACGAGCACGATGGCTTTTTCGAGCGATTGGATCGCGGAGTCGGGGTCTCCCTTCATCTGAAAAACGTGTGCGAGGCTTTGCAATGCCAGGGCGCATTGCTGCGGGTCGCCGTTTTCCTCTATAAACTTGTAATGTGGAATGGCTTCATCCAGCAGATTGTTCGCGACATAGGTTTCCGCGAGTTTTTGACGCAGGGCCAGGTTTTTGGGATCGATGGCGATGACGCGTTCCCAGGCTTCGGAGGCTTTTTTTGCATCTCCCGAGGCCAGTCGGGCGGAGCCGAGCTTGAAGAGGAGATCGGATAATGCCGGGTTTTTCGGGTCTGCCAGGCCAACGGCGGTTTCGTATTCAGCGGCGGAATCCTGAGGGTTTGATTGTTCGGAAAATATGCCAGCAAGCGCCAGATGGGGCAGGGGACTTTTGGGATCGAGCGTCGAGGCGGTATGAAAAGCTTTGGTCGCTTCCGCCGGTTGCGCAGCCTTGTGCAGCAAGAGTCCCAGCACCATCGCGGATGAAAAATCGCTTTTCGCAGCTTGTCCGTACTCTTGCAGCAACTGATCGGTTGCCGCTCTATCCTGATAGAGCTTCCAAATACGGTCGAGAGCGACACCTTCCTCGGGATTCTTTGCCAGCATCTGCTTGTAACGCTCGATGATGAGCGGGGAATCCTGGGCAAAAGCACCGGTGCATAATGCGAAGGAGAGCACAAGGGCGATGAATTTCCTGGATGACATGAAGTCGATACGAATTCGGGGGATTTCGTAGTTTTTTTTAGTCGGATTCACTCGGATTTGGTCGGATACGGCCGGATAATTTAGGGTTTAGGATTTAACATTTAAGAAGTAAAGCGAGGGCATTCACGCATTTGGATTTCGGGGTTTCGTATTTTTGGAGAGCGGGATAAAGTGGGATAATCCGGGATGGAGTGGGATAAATTTGGAAATTGGGTTTGGGAACTGATTGGTGAGACGTCTGTTTGATAGGGCTTATGAGGCGTATAGGCCATAATAGGTCTGGATGGAGCCGTCGGTTTAAATTGCAGGAACGGTTTTCATTTTTACCTTTTACGGCCCGTTCAATGAGAGACATCGGGGCTTGCCCGGTATGCGAATGCATAGCTGTCCCATATAAGGAGTATATTATTAAATTGGTAATATGGTGTCAAGTAAAATGTGCGTTTACACTGGAGCAAGATAGCGATTTACAAGGCGCTGGTGTGCTGGTCTTCTGGAGGGAATCAAATTAACCGATGTCCTACACCACTTACAAAATCATTCACCTCGTCGGTATCGCTGTCATTGCCATCGGCATTGGAGGAATGCTGGCGGGCGGGAATAACCGCAGGACGTTTGCCATTTTTCAAGGAATCGGGTTGCTGGTGATGCTGGTTTCGGGCTTTGGCATTCTCGCCAAACTGGGGCTGGGCTTTCCACACTTTGCCATTGCCAAGACGGTGCTGTGGGTGGTGATCGGGATGCTGCCGTTGATATTTCGCAAGCTCAAACCGCCGCTTTTCGTGTCGATCCTTATTGTGCTCACGCTTGTGGGCGTGATGGCGTGGCTGGGTGTGGTGAAGCCGGCGCTTTGGTGAGAAGTGCTGAATTCCCGGAGTTCCACTGAGGATTCGCCCCGGGCTTTAATTCCGTCGCACCCCTTCGAGCGCTGTGAAAGATGGTCCGCAGAGTGAAACCAAGTAAGGGAGCGAACTTCCAACGTCCAACATCGAATAGATGATGGTGCTAAGAACGGGCGAGCAGGGTCTTTGCGTGGGCGAGGGCAGAGTCGGATTTGCCGCCGAGCATGCGGGCGATTTCCTCGAGGCGGGCTTTGCCGGTGACACCTGTGAGCTGTGAAATGGTGCGGCCGTCGTGGACTTCCTTGGTCACCACGAATTGAGTGTCCGCAACTGCGGCGACCTGTGGCAGGTGGGTGATGCAGAGCACCTGGTGTTTCTCGCCGAGGGAGCGCATTTTTTTACCGACCGCGTGGGCGATTTCACCGCCAACGTTTGCGTCGATCTCGTCGAATACGAGCAGGGAGATGGTATCCTGCGAGGCGAGGGAGGTCTTGACGGCGAGCATAACACGCGAAATTTCACCACTGGAGGCGATTGCCTTGAGCGGCTTCATGGGCTCGCCGGGATTTGGTGAGAAAGTGAACTCCACGGCTTCGAGGCCACTGGCTGCCGGCTTGGGAAGAGGGGCGAGCACGATGTCGAACTCGGATTTTTTGAAGCCGAGGTCGAGGAGTTGCGATTTTACATCCTTGGCCAGTTTCGGGGCGGCGGTGCTGCGTTTTTGGGTCAGTTTTGCCCCTGCTTCGAGCAACGAGGCGCGGGCGGTTTCTATTTCCTTCCCGAGGCGTTCGAGTTCCGCGCCGCGGGATTCGATCTTGCGGAGACGGGTCGCGGCGTTTTCGCCGAATGTGATGACATCGTCCAGCGTGCCGCCGTATTTGCGCTTGAGGGTTTCGAAGAGAGAGACGCGGTCTTCGATGAGGGCGAGCTGCGAAGGGTCGATGTCGAGCTTTTCCGAGTAATGGCGGAGGTCCGTTGCCACATCCTCCAGCATCCCGATTGCATTGGCGTGGGTTTGCGACGCCCCGGCAGCCTTGACGTCGATTTTTTCCAATTCGCGGAAGATGCGCTGGATCTCAGCCAGCTTTGTGAGCACGGCATCATCCGCTTCCTCAAGGCGTTGGACGATTTGCGTGGAGAGTTCCGTGAGGCGGCGGCCATTGGTGGCCAGTGAATACCGGGCGAGCAGTGGCTCCTCCTCACCGGGCAGAAGATTTGCGGTCTCGATTTCGCCAACTTGATGTTTCAGGAGTTCGATCTCGCGTTCCAGGGAGGCTTCGCTTGCGGAGAGTTCGTCGCGTTCCGTGATCAGGCTGCTTAAATGGCGATAGCGTTTGTGATATTCCGCGCGCGACATGGCGGCGCCAGCGAAGGCGTCGAGGAGATCGAGTTGTTTATCCGGCGAAAGGAGCGACTGGTGATCGTGCGGGCCGTGCAGATCGACAAGGGTGTCGCCGACGCTTTTCAGGACTCCGAGCGTGGTCGCGCAGCAATTAATGAACTGGCGGTTTGTGCCGGATTGCGAGAAGACGCGCTTGAGGATGAACTCCTGGCCCGAGCATGGGTCTATGCCCTGGCCGGTGAGCTGGGCATTCAATTTCTCCGTGTCATCGAGGTGGAAGATGGCCTCGACCGCGCAACTTTCCGCACCGCCGCGAATGAGCGATTTGTCGGTGCGTTCCCCGAGCAGGAGCTTGAGCGCGCCGATGATGATCGATTTGCCGGAACCGGTCTCGCCGGTGACTGAGGTGAAACCGCGTGACAATGCCCACTCGAGGTCTTCCACGAGGGCAAGATTCTGAATCCTAAGCGATGAGAGCATTGCGGGCACGGAATGATTATGCAAAGCTGCAAGGGATTTTCAACACATGGCGGAACTTATCATCACGTTTCTTGGCACGGGCACTTCGCAAGGGGTGCCGATGATCGGCTGCAACTGCGCGGTGTGCGCCTCGAAAGATCCCCGGGACAAGCGCCTGCGGTCCTCCATTTATGTCACATCGCCGGAATGCGCGTGGGTGATCGACACGGGGACGGATTTCCGCATGCAATGCCTGCGCGAAAAAATCTCCAAACTCGATGCCGTGGTCTATACGCACTCGCATACCGACCACATGATGGGCTTCGACGATCTGAGGCCATTTTGCACGCCGGATATCCTGATGCCGGTCTATGCGTCGCCGGAGACGATGGCGGATTTGAAGCGTGTTTTTTATTTTGCGTTTACCGCCGAAAACCTTTTCCCGAGTTATGTGCGGCCGGACCCGCATATCATCGATGGGCCGTTTTCCCTCGGCAAAACGGAATTGACGCCGCTACCGGTGAAGCACGGCCGGGCGAAGGTGAACGGCTACCTGTTCAGCAGGCACGGGGAATCGCTTGCGGCGTATATCAGCGATTGCAAGGAGGTTCCCGAAGCTGTGATCGAGAGGATCAAGGGGGTGAAAATCCTGATCGTCGATGCGCTGCGCCACACGCTGCATCCCACGCACATGAATATCGAGGAGGCGCTGGCCGTGGTGGAAAAGGTGCAGCCGGGCGAGACGTGGTTCACGCACATCTGCCATGATCTTTCACACGAGGAAACTGAAAAGACGCTGCCGCCGAAGGTGCGGATGGCTTACGACGGATTGAAACTTACCCTATGAAACGCCTGTTTGCCGCGTTCGCGATCGCCATTTTTACATGCCTGCCGGGGCTGAATGCCCAGGATAAATCCCCCGAGGCGGATGCCACCCTTGTTGTCTTCAACAGCCGCGACCCGGCTTCGCAGGAACTGGCGAAATATTACGCAGGGAAAAGGAACATCGCCGCGGACCATGTCGTGGGTGTCGATTGCACCACTGAAGAGGAGATCAGCCGCACGGAATATGATGCGAATATCGCGGAGCCGCTGCGGAAAATCTTCACCGAGCGTGGCTGGTGGAAGCTGGATCCGGATGGGGATGAAATGCACATGGAGTCGAACAAAATCCGGTTCATCGCGTTGATCCGCGGCATTCCGCTGAAGATCCCGCCTGTCGCCAGCTACGAAGGGGACGTGAAGACCGGCCCGGCGGTGTATTCCTCGAAAAACGAAGCATGTGTCGATTCTGAACTGGCGTGCCTCGGATTCTTTTCGCACACGATTTCCGGCGCGCTGGGCAATCCCTATTTCCGGAGTTTCAAGCGGATCACCGATGCGAATATTCCGGCGTTGATGCTGGTATGCAGGCTCGACGGGCCGAGTGACGAGATCGTGCGCGGCATGATCGATGATTCGATTGCCACCGAAAAAACGGGGCTGTGGGGATTTGCCTACATTGATTCCCGGAACATCAAGGAGGGTGGGCTGGCAGAGGGGGATAAATGGCTGCTCAATATCGTAGATGACGCGAAGAAGCACGGCATCCCGGTCATCCACGACAACGGGCCGAATGTATTCCCAGAGAGCTATCCGATGAATTATGCGGCGTTCTATTATGGATGGTATGCGGATGATGTGACGGGGCCTTTTGCGCGCACGGATTTTCATTTCACCAAGGGAGCGGTGGCATGCCACATCCATTCATTCAGCGCGGCCACCTTGCGTGATTCGAAAAAAAACTGGGCGGCGCCGCTGCTTGCCCATGGCGCGGCGGCTGTGCTGGGGAATGTGTACGAGCCGTTTCTCTCGCTCACCGCGAATCTCGATATCTTTCAGGAGCGGTTGCAGGATGGCTTCACCTTTGCGGAGAGCGCCTATGCCTCGGTGAAAGTGGTTTCATGGATGAGCACTTTCGTCGGCGACCCGCTTTACCGGCCCTTCAAGGTGATTGAAGATAATCCCAACCGCCTTCCCAAACCGCTTTCCGAATGGGCCGCGTATCGCAATGGCGCATTGATCTGGTTCAAGGGAGAGCCTGTGACCAGCGAAAAAATCCTGACAAAATCGGGGAGCGATCTTCGCAGCGGCATTATTTTCGAATCGCTCGGGCTGCTGCAGGCGGGGCAGAGCAATTTCCTGGGCGCGCTGGATTCTTTCCGGCAGGCGCGTGTGTTTTACACAAACAGCGATGATATCATCCGGGCGGCGATCCACGAAATCAGCATCCTGCGGGCGATGGGCAAGAATCCCGAGGCGCACAAGCTGGCGCAGAAAATAATGGGTGTGTATCCGACCTCGGAGGCGGCGCCGCTTTTGAAAAAAATCGACGACGAAATCAGCGCGCCCCCACAGGCTCCGCAGCACTAAAAACGTTCTCATGAATCTTGCGCGTCGCTATGGACAACTGCTGGAAGTCGCACCCGGCACGCTCCGTGAGGATGGCGCGCGAAAGGGCGCTGCAGGGCTGAGCGAACTGGAAATCCAGGCGCATTGGTTCGCGGGGGATTTCGGCACGGAGTTTGTATCGGTGCGCGGGGAGAAAATCAGCGTTGTGCAATTCGGAGCCTGGAACCGCGAGGCGGGGCCGGATTTTGCGGAGGCTGCCATCTCCATCAATGGCGGGGAGCCGTTTCGCGGGAGCATCGAGATCGATACCGATGCCAAGGATTGGGAGCGGCACGGGCACGCGACGAATCCTGATTATGATTCCGTGATCCTGCATGCGTGCATGCGGCAGGAGGGGAAGGAATTTTTTACGCGCACCACGCGGCATCGTGATGTGCCCCGGATCATCCTCGACCTAGGCATGCTCAAGGAGGCCGCGCCGAATCCGCTGCCAGTCGCCAAGGCCGGGCGTTGTTCGGCGCCATTGCGCGATCTGCCGGTGGAAACATTGCGCGAAATCCTCGAGGCCGCGGCGCAGTACCGCATGGCGCAAAAGTCGGCCAGGCTGGCGAGGATGGGCAAGCTGCACGGGGCGGACGAGGCGCTCTACCAGGCCCTCGCGGTTACGCTGGGCTACAAGAATAACAAGCTGCCATTCACGCTTTTATCCCAGCGGCTGCCGTTGAAATTTCTGCAACAAAAGAAAGGCGATCTCGATGCGATCCTGTTTGGCGTGGCGGGATTCATCGGGGTGACTGACTTTACGAAGATCGACCTGGAGACGCGCTCCTATCTGCGTAATTTGTGGGACCGGTGGTGGAAGCTGAGGATCCCTTTCACCCGCATATCGCTTGCGCCGGATGCGTGGAGGCTGAGTTCCACGCGGCCTGCAAATCATCCGCAACGCCGCATTGCCGCGCTCGCGCGGATCGTGGAGAACTGGCGGAAAATCCGTGCGCTTTCCGCCAGTGGCGACGTTGCGGCGATCGGTGAATTTTTTGAAAGCCTGAGCGATGAATATTGGGATCATCATTTCACCCTCAAGTCCAAAAAATCGGGCAAACGCATGGCGCTCATCGGCTCCACGCGGGTGAATGACATGCTGGCAAATGTGTTTTATCCGCTCGCGATGCTGTCCCATCCCGAATGCTGGAAGAAATATGTAAAACTGCCAGCACCGCTCATCAGCAGCCGGGTAAAAATCGCGGCCGCGCGGTTGTTGAGCGACGAAAACGACAAGAAAACGATCCTGAAAAGCGCAGCCAACCAGCAGGGATTGCTGCAAATTTACGAGGACTTCTGCATGCAGGATAATTCGGATTGCACGCAGTGCCGGTTTCCGCAACAGATCGCGCAGTGGCAATAGAATGCACATGACATTATGGATCGTTTAACGCTTTTTGGATTATTTGCCGTCTCCGCGATGCTCATATGCTACGCGCTGGAGGATCGCAGTCGCTGGTTTGTCCTGGGATTTGCCGTCTCTTGTGCCTTGGGATCGATCTATGGATTTCTGCAAGGTGCGTGGCCATTTGGCGCCGTGGAGGCCATCTGGTCGCTCGTTGCGCTGCGCCGGTGGTGGTCCAAGTCACCGCCAGGTTCCGGATCTCATTAACCACTAGAGCCGCGACACAAGCAGCTCGCGCTGGAAAACCATTTCCTTCGGAAGCCTCTGGTAGAGCTTGAAGAAAAGTTCATCCTGCTGGAGCAATTCGCGGTACCACTCCTCGCGGTCCACCTTCTCGGCCTCGTTGAACTCCTTTTCCCCGAAGCCCGGCAGGCCTTCCGAAAAGAAATCCTCGAACTTCGGCATCCAGCCAATGGCTGTTTCGTAGCCTCCGGCACGGCCGTTGCAACGCTCCACAACCCATTTCAAGACGCGCATGTTTTCGCTGTAGCCGGGCCAAAGGAAATGGCCATCGCTGTCCTTGCGGAACCAGTTCACGCTGAAAATACGCGGTGGGTATTTGATTTTTTTGCGCATGTTCAGCCAGTGGCGGAAATAGAGGCTCATGTTGTAGCCGCAGAAAGGAAGCATCGCCATCGGGTCGCGGCGCACATGGCCTGTGCTGCCGACCGCTGCCGCAGTCGTTTCCGAGCCCATGGTCGCGCCAATATAGACGCCGTGGCTCCAGTTGAACGCCTGCACGATGAGCGGCATGGTCGTGGCGCGGCGGCCGCCGAAGATGATCGCGCTGACGGGCACGCCCTCGGGATCATTGGCCTCGGATGCGAGCGCGGGATTATTCTGCATGGGCGCGGTAAACCGGCTGTTTGGGTGGGCTGCTTTTTCTTTTGAGTCAGGCGCCCACTTGTTCCCCTTCCAATCGAGGCACTCCGCGGGCGCGGGATCATCGTGGCCTTCCCACCAGACGGTGCCGTCGGGTTTGAGCGCGACGTTGGTGTAAATGGTGTCCCGGGCGATCGTGTTCATTGCGTTCGGGTTCGTCTTGCGATTAGTCCCCGGTGCGACGCCGAAGTAGCCGGCCTCCGGGTTGATGGCGTAAAGACGCCCGTCCTTGCCCGGTTTCATCCACGCGATGTCGTCGCCGATCGTGGTGATTTTCCAGCCCTTGAATTGCGGCGGCGGGATGAGCATGGCGAAATTTGTCTTGCCGCATGCGCTGGGGAATGCGGCGGCGACATAAGTCTTTTTTCCACCGGGATCTTCCACGCAGAGCAGCAGCATGTGCTCCGCCATCCAGCCCTGGCGCTGGCCGAGGTAGGAGCCGATGCGCAATGCGAGGCATTTTTTTCCAAGCAGCACGTTTCCGCCGTAGCCGGAGCCCACGGAGATGATCGCGTTATCCTGCGGAAAATGAACAATGAACCGCCGCTCGGGATCGAGATCCAGCATGGAGTGAATGCCGCGGTTGAAATCGTTGCCATCCCCGAGATGATCCGTGGCGACCTTGCCGATGCGGGCCATGATGCGCATGTTCAGCACCACGTAAATGGAGTCCGTGATCTCGATGCCGACTTTCGTGATCGGCGAACCCGGCGGCCCCATGAGATAGGGGATCACATACATTGTCCTGCCGCGCATCGCGCCCTTCAGCATGCCGCGGAGTTTAGTGTACATTTCCGCAGGCGGCGCCCAGTTGTTGGTCGGGCCGGCCTCCTCCTCGCTCTCGGTGCAGATGAATGTGCATTGCTCCACGCGGGCGACATCGTTGGGATGCGAGCGGTGGTAATAGCAGCCGGGAAGCTTTTCCTGGTTCAACCGGATGAGCACTCCCTGCTCCACCGCCTGTTGCGTAAGATGATCCTTCTCGGCCTGCGATCCGTCACACCAGAAAATATGGTCGGGTCCGCAAAGCTCGGCGGTTTCTTCCACCCACTTGGACAACGTGGAGTTGGACGGACGAAAGTTTCCCAAATCCTTGTTCGATTTATTGGGAATTTCAGCGGTGGTGGTCATTCCGCCATCCTATTCATCGGCCATCGTTTTACAAGGCTTGGACTTGTGGAAGATTTAGCGTAAAGTGCCGCAATATCCATGGCTGCCTTGTCCAGTTTTAATGATTACGGTCCGATTACCTGGTTTCGCAGGAAGCCTGTTTATTTGACGACAATCCTCGCCGCTCTGCTCGTGGTGGGCATGTTTGTGACCGTCTTTTTGGAGACGGCCAAAGTTGATACCTCCATTTTCGCATTCTTCACGGACACATTCTGGCACGGTGCCGTGTGGCAGATCGTTACTTATCCCCTGCTGGGCAGGCCGGATTTCTTTTTCATTTTCAACGTCTTCTTTTTTTACTGGTTCGGCGTGGATGTGGAGAAATATCTGGGGCGGTCGCGTTACGCCAAACTCCTCGCTCTTCTGATTCTCACGCCGCCGATTTTGTTGTCGCTCTGGTGGAAGGCGACCGGAAGACCAGGCATGTGCGAGGAATCAAGCGAACTCTCGATCGGCTTCTTTGTGGCATTTGCGAAGCTTTATCCCAACGTGGAATTCTGGGGCTGGATCACCATGAAATGGCTGGCCTTCGCCGGTATCGTGCTTTCCTCGATGAACTATCTACCGCACCGGGACTGGCCCGGACTTTCCACACTGCTCGGGACATGCGCGGTGGCATTCGGCTACGTCCGCTTCCTGCAACACGGCGGTTCCGTGGAATTGCCGGAAGGCATCAAACGGCTTTTCAGGCGCAAACCGAAATTCAAAGTGGTGCCCAGGTCTTCCGCGAGCGACGATGTGCATGAGTCGATCGATCCCTTGCTGGATAAAATCTCAAAAAGCGGCATCTCCAGCCTTACGGCCCGCGAACGCGAACAATTGCAGCGTGCCAGGAAGACCCTCCTCAAGGAGAAGGATTAATTCCCATCCGCATCATTGACGACATGACACAGCAAAATACCTCTGCGCCTGCCACCCCCGTTTCCGGAAACAGCCACGATTTTCAAAACACGCCGGAGGCCATCGCGGGACTCCGAGCCATCGTCGCCCGCCTGCGCGCGCCGGATGGCTGCCCGTGGGACCGCGAGCAGACGCATGCGAGCCTCCGCAGCGGCTTGATCGAGGAATCCCACGAAGTCGTCGAGGCGATCGACAACAAGGATGACGCCCATTTCTGCGAGGAACTCGGCGACCTGCTTCTGCAAGTGGTCATGCACAGCCAGATCGCCGCGGAGGAGGGGAGGTTCGACTTCGATAAAGTCGCGCAGGGCATTTCGGAGAAGCTCGTGCGCCGCCATCCCCACGTATTCGGTGAAAATAAACTGCGCGATACCGAGGCCGTACTCAAGCAGTGGGACGAGATAAAACGTGAGGAAAAAGGGGCGAAGCACGCCTCTGTGCTCGACGGTATTTCCAAAGCCCTCCCTGCATTGATGCGCGCGGAAAAAGTGCAGAAAAAAGCCGCCCGTGTAGGATTCGACTGGGATGAAATGGAACCCGTGATCGCCAAAATCCGTGAGGAAATCGTGGAGGT
>JBAVPB010000267.1:0-5143 GCA_049692655.1 Chthoniobacteraceae bacterium
TGCACTGGCGCGGCGTCGTGCAACTCTCCCCCTCCGCATACCTCATCCTCGACCGGACGGATTCCGCCATCCCGCAGCTCATCCGCTTTCACGTCCCCATGGACGCCCCCTTGATTCTCGAGGATGAATCACCGTCGAGTATCGCCACGGAATCGCATCTCCGCATCCAGTCACTCTCCGGCCTGCAACCTCCGCAGACACCCGCCAGCGATCACCCCACGCAAGCCGCCGACACCTACGCAACACGGGAAATACAATACGCCGTGGACGGAAAAAAATTCACCGCGCTCATAGTGCTGATCGAAAACGCAGGCTCCCCGACATTGAAAATCGAAAAAGCCGAAGACCGGATCACGCTGGAGTATCCTGATTTTTCCGTGGCACTGGACACCGGCGCCCCCGAGACAATCAACGTCGTGGATTTAAAAACCGGAAACAGGCAGGTGATTCTTTTGGGCTCGGATAAAATCGTGCTCTGACCTATCAAACCCTCCTCAACTTATGAACGACAAATCAAGTGGAAAACCCCCGTTTAAACGATCCGTCAGTCCTATGCGCTCCGCTGTAATACCGTCTCTGTGCCTTGCATTTGTCCTCGCCCGATCCGCGAAAGCTCAAGTCCAGACCCAAGTTGATGGAATGGAAGACCGGCAACCCGGCAATTTCAAGGTCAAAATCAAGCTTACGGGCAGTGTTGTCTTCGATGCTTATTCCACCCAAGTGGATGTAACAAAGGCCGTCGATGACTGCGGTCGTGATCTGATTGATCCTCAAAAAGAGAATGACGCATTCAAAAATTCCCATCTCGTCGAAAACTCCGGTTTTACCGACGTATCGTTGAATCTGAAAAGCCCCGCGCGAACCGCAACGTTAATCAGGGAATTGTCTGGCGAGGCGAGACTGTTTGTACCGAAGAATGATCCGGATTCAACCGTCAAAGTGGAGAGATTTGAAAGCAGAGCAGGCAAACCAGTTGTATCTCGCGTTTTAAGTGCCGCCGGGATCGAGATTACCGTATACACCAAGGAACAGCGCGAAGCGGCTGCAGAAGGACATATTTTCCATGCAAACATACCATATGGCCCAAACGACATCACCTTGCACATCAAGGATCCGCGTCAAAAGCTCGTGAATATCGAATTCCAGGATGTTGGCGGCTCAAAAATCAAAGGCACTGGGTGGGAGGCACATGGTGAAATAGACGATCAAACAAAGACTTTCCTTTTCGATTCGCAACTCCCTGCGACAGCCCTGTTGGTAATTTATCTCTCCACGCCGAAAGCATTCGTCACCGTCCCATTCGCTTTCACAAACGTACGCCTGCCGTGAGGAAAGAGCACGAGCAAGAGGTCAGTTCCAAGTATTTACAATAATTCATCTTACCAAAGCGGGGCGGGCTTTAGAGCCTTTCTACTCTGCTCTGCTCTCAACTTTACCGCGACGAATGCGCCCCAGTGCTCTCGCGAACCACCAATTTCGGCGTGATCAATTCGTGCGACTGCGGCGGCTGCGGCGACCAGAGCAGATTGAGCGCCTTTTCAGCGCGTTCCTCATGCGAAAACATCAGCTCGGTCAGGGGAACCGGCAGGATGTCCGCATTCATCATCGGATCGAAGGAAGCGATGGCGAGCTGTTGCGGCACCTTGATCCCGTGCTTGATCGCATAGCGCATCACCGCCCAGGCTCCGACACCGGACAACGGCACGATGGCCGTCGGCGCGGGCTTCGATTGCATGATCGCGTCGGTCTTCTTGTATGCGGCCTCGAATGAGTCCCCCCACTGCGGCGTGTCGCAAAAGATGAGCTGCGCTTTGGTCAGTTTTCTTTCCGCAAGTTTCTGGCGCACCGCCTCCGAGCGCAGGCTGGTGAAGAGCAGGTTCTTCGGCTCGTTGACAATGAAAACAATGCGCTCGTGCCCGAGACCCGTGAGATGGTTGAGGATCTGGTCAACCTCGGAATCGTGGTCCATGGAGATCGAGCCTCCCTTGAACGACGACATCTTGGCGCCGACGACGACATGCTGGTAGCCCTCGGTGAACAGGCAATTGCTGAGCTCCAGCGTCAACTCGACCGTGAGGCCGGTGATGATGATGCGTTCCTCGACCGGTTTGTGCCGGATCACTCCCAGGATATTCTTGACGTTCTCGCCTTTGTGAAAGCCATGCACGTCGAGCGTGTAGCCGTGCCTGCGGCAGACATCGCTGTACTCCGCATGCGCTTCCGCCATGCGGGAACCGGAGGTGGGGGTGATCAATCCCACATAACGCAATTCCTCCCTGCGTTTCACAAAAAATCCCCGGCGCGGATCGGTTTCCAGGTAGCCCTCGGTCACCAGGTCCTGCAATGCGCGGCGGGTGGTGGCCTGCGAGACAGCAAGCGTCCGCATGATTTCCCGCTCGGTGTAAAACCGGTGCCCCTCCTGGAATTCGCTGAGGATCTGGTCACGCAGGATCTGGCGCACCTTGACGTGCAGCGGTTGCTTGAGCTCGTTTGCCGCGAGGGTGAGTTTGACGTTCTTCATGGGTGCTATGGGTGGGTTGCCCGGGGACGTTAACCTTTTCGCCGCCGGAACCGCTAGCCATTAATGACGGTGCCTGCCCACACCATTAACTGCCATCAACCGCCGCGGTACAATTCCTTCACCCCTTGCATGGATGCCGGCCAGCGTTCCGGCCAGGGATAGACACTCCACCAGGATGCGGGAGACGTATTGATGCAATCGCGGATCTCCTGGAGGATCACCCGCGCATTATGAAACGGTTCGTCGTATTTTGTCTCCAGCGATGTGGACTGGACGAATCCAGCCAGTTCGGACAACCGTAATAGTTCCTCCAGATCGAGGCGGCGGACCGACTCCCGGCCGCTGCGCACGCTTTGCTCCGCCGTTTCGATGGCGGACAGGATGTAATGCCGGTGGTACTCCCGGGTCACTTCGCTATGGCTCTGCCCCCATGCAAGAAAAGTGAAGAACGCATCCATCAACGGCCCCGACAGCGCGACATAAGCCTGCAAATAACGGACCGAATTGCTCAGCGGCTTCAGGAACCGGTCGTCCAGTTCGCCATCCAGGGCATTGCATCGGGCAAGAATCTCGTTCGCTTTTTGAAGGGCGGTTTTCTTCTCCTGTGCGATGGCTGCGAGATTTTCCGGCGTGGGCTGGAGCCGCTCAAAAGCTCCCGGCGTGCAAGGCGCGCTCCGGTCGAAAAGAATGAAGCGCAGGCGCGAAAGATTCTGCGGCACAGCCCAGCTCGCCCACTGCACCCCGCGCACATACATGGAGAGCCGGATCACCTCGGCGCAATCGTCGAGGATCGACAGCACCTTGTCCCCTGCGGCGCCGTAGCGCTTCGCTGCCCAGTCCGCGCACCACCCGGCGACATCCATGTCCGGATTTTGCGCAAGCTCGCCAAAAAGCCACTTGTCCAGGTCGAAGAGGTGCTCGTTGTCCAGCCCGCGGCACAGGATTCCCTTCACCCCCTTGTCGCGATAGTGTTTGATCAATTCGCTCATCTGCCACCGTACCGAGCAAATAATGCCGTAATTCACGCCCCGGTATTCCCCGTAAACGTCGAACTCCACATTTTCCATGTGGGGGGCAAGCGTGCCGGCCAGCGGGTTCGGGCCATGCCAGTTCATCAAGTCGCCCTGTTGCTGCTTGTAGGTGATCTCGATCTCCGGCGAAATCAAGGGGGCGGCCTCGTGCCACACCTCGGTCTCCAGCGCGCACCGCCATCCGCCCAGGTAGCAGCGCAGGGCGAGCCGTTTGCCGTTCTGTTTGCACACGGGCAGGATCAACTCCGCAAACTCGCGTATGAGTTCGGACATTGTCTTGCGGTGGCAAGTCGGGCAGTTGCAGAAAAAGAGGTCTGTATCCGCGGCGGTCAGGAAGCATTCGATGCCGCCAATGTGCGGCAACTGGCAGAGTTCCGTCACCTGGGCCACGGCAAGCTTCTTGAAACTCGCGGACGAAGGGCAGAGCTGCGGCTGCTTGGACAGTCCTCGCGCAGGTGGCGTCCGCATCCAGCGTTCCGCTGCGGGCGGCTGCTCGGCGATCGCATCGGGAAACTTCGTGGTGAAGCAATCCGGGTAATTAATGACGTTATAACTGATCCACGGATCGATCCCCAGCCGGTGCGCCTCGAGGCAGATCCGCTCAAGGGTAGAGCGCCGCTCCGCCGCACGGGCAATGCCCTCGCGCGTGGCCAGTTCCGGAAAGGTTTTGGCGTAATCGACAAGGTTGATGCCGAGATCGGGCCAACGCTCGCCCATATAGACGCGGTTGAGGCCGATTTGCGAAGCCCGCTGGAGAATTTCTGCCTGGCGCGTGTAATTCTCCGGGTTCTGCGCCGAAAAATCGACTGTGTAATGCTGCTCCAGCCCCCTGTAAAGAAACGCCGGCGCCCGCTTTTCTGATTTCATCTCCATCGCCCCCACCGGGCGTACGGAAGCCGCTGATCCCATTTTAACGGGAATCGGCGGGGACGCGACTAACTGCGAAACAGAAGGAATTTCGGCCATTATCAAAATCTATAGTAACTTGAGCTTGAGGCAGATAGGGGATAAACAGAATCCATACAGTTTAATCAGGTTCCTGGCTAGACGATAAACAACCAAGGCTAATCAACCCTTGCCAACCCTTACCAACCGTCAGCTATGCCGCCCTTTGCGCAACCGCTGAAGCCCAACCAGCATTCCAAATCCTCCCAAAATCATCCCCCAAGTCCCCGGCTCCGGAATCGCCGTCAGCACGATGTCGTTCCCGCCGATCGTGGCGTTGGCGCCATCCGCAAAATTCCCCGTATAGCTCAGCGCGAACTCCTGGTTCACCCCGTTGACCTTCACGTACACATCGCCGATCGTGTTATCCACCCCGTCCGCCGCAAACCGGTCGTTCGTTCCCGCGTAATAGACCAGCCCCGAGGTGGTCACCCCGTCAACATCCAGCGCAAGCGTCTCGAAACGGCCTGCTGTCAGGCCGGTTCCCAGGTTGAACACAAAGTAATTGTCCAGCGTGCCGTTTGTGTTCTTCGCGTTGTAACTGCTCGATGCATTCGACACCAGGCTGGCGTAATCCGTGCTCGAGAGCGTCAACTGCAATGTCACCCCGGAATTGCTCGACCCGATGTTCCCGCTTGTCTGGATC
>JBAVPB010000268.1:0-23142 GCA_049692655.1 Chthoniobacteraceae bacterium
CTCCTGTACTGAGTTCTCCACTCATCAATTATCACCGATCAGCCACACCAAATAAAGTTTTTTTATCTGTAAAATTACATAAACGTAACATTTTTCTTGCGTTTGCGTTAGCAATTACATATTATTGAAACAATGGCAGATCGTATTTAATTGCAGCCTTAACACTCTGAAAATCCTGAAACATGAAGTTGGCATCGCAAACCGGCAGACTATCCCGTTTCTGACACTCAAACCTGAAACCCGTCAAACCAAGTCCGGGTCAGTCCGGCCAAGTCCGGCCAAAGCCCCCCTCGAAGAATTCTCCGAAAAACTCCAAATCCACTTAACACAAAAAAGATTCGCAACAGCTTTACATTACCATTCAATACAAACACACGAAAATCCAAGATGCTTATGCGGAGCAATGGGCTAAGGTGCTGATCCGATTTTCTCAAAATCCGATCCGCAGTTCGTGTTTCGATATCACCCGTCTCGCAAGGATTGGGTTTGATTGAAGGAGAGAAAGTCAATACACGCAATCCGCACCATCCAATATTTTCCCGCATATGAACTCCCGCCCTTCCATTCGCTCCCATAAAACTCCGACCAGCCTCAAGACGTTCCTCTTCGGCGCACCTTACTATCCCGAGCACTGGAACGAAGCGGACATGAAGGACGACATCCAGCGCATGAAAGCCGCCGGTTTCAATGTGGTGCGCATGGCTGAATTTGCATGGGACAGGCTGGAGCCCGAGAAAGGAAAATATAACCTCTCTTTTTTCGATGACTGCATTGCCAAGCTGGGAGAAGCAGACATCCAGACCATTCTCTGCACGCCCACAGCAACGCCTCCGGCATGGCTGACCACCAATCACCCCGATGTGCTCCGGGTCGCCGAGGATGGCCGCGGGATGATACACGGCTCTCGTCAGCACGCCTGCCATTCTTCCCCGGTATTTCGCGAGTATAGCCGGGAAATCACAAAAGCGATGGCCTTGCACTTTGCACAGAATCCCCACGTTGCTGGCTGGCAGACGGACAACGAATTATTCTGCCATTTCAGCGAATGCCATTGCGAAAATTGCACGGTGGCGTTCCGCGCTTTTCTTAGCAAGAAATACGGCTCCATCGACGAATTGAATCACCACTGGGGAACATCATTCTGGGCCCTCACCTATAATTCCTTCGATCAAATCCTGACGCCGCACGCAAACCGGCCGACCTATACGAACCCGAGCCAGCATCTCGACTACCATCTCTTCCTCTCCAGCGAGGTGACCGATTTCCAAAACGAGCAGATCGCGATCCTGCGCGAGGCAAATCCCGCGTGGTGGATCACGCACAACGGCATCATGGATAACATCGATTACCGCGAATTTGCCCGGGAACTGGACTTTTTCGGCGTGGATATCTACCCGATGTTTCACCGCTCGGCCAGCCGCGCGTTGGATGCAGCGATCAATCTCGATAGGACGCGCAGTTTTTCCGGCAATTTCATCATCCCGGAGTTGCAATCCGGCCCTGGTGGACAGGGCGATTATTTTCACGATAACCCACGGCCCGGCGAGATGCGTCTTTTCTCATGGCAAAGCATCGCCCACGGAGCGGATGGGATCCTGCATTTCCGCTGGCGCACATGTCGTTTCGGGGCGGAGCAATACTGGTGCGGAATCCTCGACCACGACAATATCCCACGCCGCCGCTACGACGAGGTCGTGCAGGAAGGCGCGGAGTTCGCAAGACTGGGCGCGGAAATACTCGGCACGTATCTGGAGCCCGATGTCGCCGTGCTCTACGACAGCGGACTCGCGGAACTTGGGCATAAGCCAATCACCTGCGGCCTCCCTTCTCCGAATGGGGTCGCAAAAAAAGTTTACCGCGCATTCTGGGAAGCACACTATAACATGGGCTTTGTGCATCCCGAAGACGACCTGGGCGGGGTAAAATTGGTTGTGATGCCCTCATGGGCGATCGTGACGAAAGAGGTTGCGGCGGCCTTGGAAACATTCGTTGAAAAAGGAGGCACTCTTGTCATCGCAGCGCGCACAGGCATCAAGAATTCCGATAGCCATGTGATCTCGCAGACGCCTCCGGGACTGCTGGCGCGCGTGAGCGGATGTGTCGTTGAGGAAGCAACGCGTGTGAATGAACCGGACGCCTTTCCAAACTCATTCACAATAGACGGCGTCGAGGTAAAACAAGGCGCGTTCTCCGAGATGCTGCAACCAACGACCGGACAAGTCGTGGCCACATGGGCAAACGGTCATCAAGCAGGCAAACCGGCGGTCGTGAAAAATCAGTTTGGCAGCGGCACATGCATCTATATCGGGACATTCCTGGATGAGACCAACATTGAGCAATTGCTCCCTCACATCGCACAGGTCGCCAATGTAAAGCCCCTGATACCAGGATTGCCAAAAGGAGTAGAAGTAACAGTCCGCGTGACCGACACTTACAAGCTCTGGTTCTTGTTGAATCACAGCGGCAAATCCGAAAAGATTTCCAGCATGCCCCAGGGGATCGATTTGATCTCAGGACGTGAAACTTCCGGTGAACGTATTTTGGAATCCTGTGAAGTTGCGGTGGTAAAACAGTCGATTCGCCAGTAAAAACTGTTCACCGCCCCCCATGAAGTTGTTCCGTCCCATCACGTTGCTGATCCTTTTCCTGTGCGTCTTCTGCGGGATTCTCGGCTTCGGATGGCTTCACCAGGGACCATCGGACCAGGATCTCGCGTGTTTTTCCAAGGCCATTGATTACTTTCGCGGAGTGATTTCCGTGAAAGGGTGGCCTTGGTGGACACCGAACTTCCTGGGTGGCCATTCGCTTGCGCCATCGATGGGGAGTATTTTCAGTTACTTCTCCATTTTGCTGGGAGTCGGAATCTTCGGCCCTTTTCACGGCCCGAAAATCATTGGCCTGGTCTTCATGGTCGCAAGCGGTCTCAGCATGTTCGGCTTTGCAAAAGCATTCTCCCGTTCGGACTGGATCGCTCTTGTCTGCGCAATATTCTACGTCACCTGCCCCCAACTTTCCCTGTTGCTCGCAGCTGGCGAACAATTCACGACGGCGGCCTGTTTTCCCTATCCGCCCCTGATTTTATGGACATTGATGATGATCGCCGAAACCGCTTCATGGCGTAACAGCATACTGTTTGCAATGGCCCTGGCGGGAATGACCCTTACCTTCGCCAAACTCGCGCTGCTTTTCCTTCCAGTCATCGCAGCATTCGGCGCATGGCTTTACATCACCCGGAAGGAATGCCGTAAAAATCTGTGGATTGGCATCCGGCGGTCCCTACTCCCGCTCACTTTGCTTGGCATTCTTCCACTGCTCCCGTCCATGCGCGAATTGCGATGGATGACCATGTTCTCCGACGACCCATTTGAAGGATGGCAGCGCAGCTTCTCGATTAAAACCTCACTCTCATGGTTCGATCGCGGTGGCGCCCTCATGACAGGATCTCCCGGTTATTTCCTGGTGGAGCAAGGGGGATTCTACCTCGGCGCGATTGCCATCTGCGCCTTCGCGGTATTTTTTCTTTGGAAACGCAACGACTCGCTCAAGTCCGAGATCGGCCGCAAATGCCGTCTCTTCATCGGGCTTTCATTATTCATTCACTGGCTTTCGTTTGGTCCCCGCTCCATTTTCAGCGGCCACATGGAATTTCTTCATGTAGCACAAGGAGTGCAAAATTGGGTGCTGCCTTTATTCTGGTTCGCGCTGGTCGCCCAGATTTGGATCATCGCCCGGTTGTGGCCGGAATGCCGCGGGCGCAGCTTCTGGATCACGGTTGGCGTTGCAGTTTATTTGTTCGTGCCTGGCTTTCAGATTATCGCGCGGATACCAGGATTTAACCAGATTCGCGCCCCATGGTCATACTGGCAGGTTGCAGGATCATTTTGTCTCTCGATGGCGGCCGGTCTCGCAGTCGCCAGTTTCCTGAATCATGCGAGCGCATCCCGGTTAAGCCGGTATTTTCGCTCACGATCGGCACAAATCGGCATTGCCGCCCTGGTCCTGGCCCTCGGTCTCGCCGACCTCTCGGTTTATCACGCCCGCTTTTTCCAGGGCAGCCTTCCGGGCGGAACGTTCAAGGATTTCGATGACGCGGAAACGTTTTTAATGCGGGCGCATCGGCCCGGCCGGGTCTATGCGATTTCCGGGCGCTACTTTTACCTCATGACGCCGTTTCTTTCATGGCGCGTATTGAATTCCGAATCGTTCAACAGCTTCTACATGGAACGCTGGTCACGCGCAGCCATGGATAATGGCCAAACCAGCCCGGAACTCCTAAAGACCTACATGAACGTAAATGGAATCACCTACGTTCTTATTGATAAAAAGGATGAAAACGTGCCCGCCGTCCTGCAGAAGGATTTTCGCGATGCCTTCCCCACGGCGCACGAAAACGAGCATTTTCTGATTCTGGAAAACACCGATTCCCTCGCACCCGCTTTCACCGCACGGGAGTTTATTGTGATGCTGCCGGAAAGTTACGGTCGCAGTGGCGAGATGTTGAGCTACGGCCAATTTAATTTTCTTTCCGTCGAAATGCCATTGAATGCATCGAATGATTTCGCAGGCGTCGTGGACGAAAAAGGCGGAATTCAAATCAAACCCGAATATAAGAAAAAGGGCGGCACCCCTTTTCAACGTGTCGCCATGGGCCCCTCGGAGGAGCACGAATTCCAGAAGAGCTTCCAGGATATCGAAATGCCTCCCATCGGGCAGCAGTCAGGCTGGCTCGTAATCTGCGAGTCCTACCATCCCGACTGGAAGGCCTATGCGGGTAACCGCGAAATACCCGTGCGCCGTGCCATGGGCTCATTATTAGCAGTGCCGTTGCCGGAAAAACCCGCCCCCATACATCTCAAATTCGAACCGCCCGCCTGGTATTCCGCCTCGGCTGACATCTCGTTGTTGAGCTGGCTGGGATGCTGCCTGTTGATTTTAACCGGTTCGCTTGCCCCGGACAAATGGCGGCAGGCATGGTATGGCATTGAAATGCAGGGAAATGAACCTCTACATGGAATAATGACGACACCAATTTCAAAAAAAACCGTTGAGAAAAGCATCGTGGTCATTCCCACTTACAATGAAGCGAATAATTTACCGGAACTGTTCGGCAGGGTTTTTCAATTACCCAGCAATATCGATGTGTTGATCGTGGACGATGCCTCGCCCGACGGTACCGCACAGATTGTCAAACAACACGCGGAGTTCGGCCGCAGGTTGTTTTTAATGGAACGCTCCGGCAAACTCGGCCTCGCCACAGCCTACAAGCAGGGATTCCAGTGGGCTCTTCAGCGCAACTATGATGCATGCATGGAAATGGACGCCGACCTTTCTCATGACCCCGCGGACATTCCTAAATTACTCGAGGCGCTGAACAACGGCGCGGACATCGCAATCGGGTCGCGCTATCTAAATGGCATACGGGTATTGAACTGGCCGCAAAACCGCCTGCAGCTCAGCTTGTTCGCAGGTCTTTACACCCGCACCCTGGCGGGCCTTCCCCTCAGCGATCCCACCAGCGGATTCAAGGCCATCCGCAGGGAAGTGCTGGAAGCCTTCGACTGGTCGCGTTTCATCGCATCGGGGTATGGATTCCAGATCGAGATTCATTTTTACGCATGGCGCAATGGGTTCTGCCTGCGCGAAGTTCCCATTATTTTCACGGAGCGCCATGAGGGACGGTCAAAAATGTCATGGCGCATCAGCGCGGAAGCCGCCCTGCGCGTGCTTCGTCTCGTGCCGGCACGATTGATACCATTCAAGGCGGGAGGCGTTTCAAAATCGAAACCGCAAGGATGACGAAGCTCTTCCCAACGCGGCAGCAACGTCTCGATGCCATCGCCGCTCTCGTTACATTCGGCGTCAGCTTCGCCGTCTATTTTTACACGGCCGCTCCGAATATCACCATGCAGGACGCCGGCGAGGAAGCCGTTGCCGCGGAGCACTTCGGTGTGTGCCATCCCCCCGGTTATCCGCTCTGGACCCTTTTGGGATGGCTCTTCCACTTGCTGCTGCCGTTTGGGAATGCAACATGGAGGCTCAATATATTTTCCTGTGCTTGCGGAGCAATTGCCGTGGGCGGCGCGGCATGGCTTTTGAGCAATTCCATACGCTGGTTCTTCACTCCTCCGGGACAGGCGGATGATGATCCGAAACTCGCAAACACCGCCTTCGTCATCGCTGTTTCATTTTCACTGGCGGCCGCATTCAGCGTTTCCATGTGGAGCCAGGCGGTCATTGTCGTGGTCTATCCACTGCTCAGCTTGTGCGCCTCATTGTATCTGATCACGCTTTACCGCTGGATCAAGGATCCCTCCCGCTTGAGCGGTCTGGTGCTGGTTATTTTTACTTTTTCCCTCGGCATGAGCGGCCACCATCTCATGCTATCGCTGGCAGTGTTGCCCCTCATGGCGGTGATGTTGTTGCGCCGGGATTTCCTGGCGGAATTCCTGGTCTTCATGGCGCTGGCAGCCGGCGTTATTTATCTCGGGTTCGCAAAACTCTCCGGTGAATTGGCGACATGGAATACAGCCGTGCGTTTCCTCTGGTGCGGCTTTGCAGGTTTGATCGTATTGGTCTGGATCAAGCGCGGGCTGTTGCGCTGGCGGGTGGGACTTTGCCTCCTGGTAGTATCGCCACTGGGGTTGCTGCCTTATGCCTACATGCCCATCGCATCCTCGACGAATCCCCCCATGAACTGGGGTTACACGCGGGAACCTGCGGGCTTTTTTTACGCCATTAATCGCTCCCAATACCAGGGCCCCCTCTCCAGCCAGTTGCTTCGCACCCTGGGCAAGGCGCTGGGCAGTGCCATGCCTGACCAGGCTTGGGAACAGCAGCAGCAAAACACCAATCCAACACAGCCTGTCAAATCGCCGCTCAAGGGCATCATGACTTTCGCGGGTGAATATTGGGTCCAACTGTTCCTGAATTTTTCCGCAATTCCGGTCATCGGGTTCGTAATGGCGATTACGATCATCTTCGGACGTGAAAGAAACAGGCGGGCATGGGTTTTCCTGCTGTTCATCGCGTTCTTTCTGGCCGCATTCCTCCAGCCATTTTTCGACCAGCCGGGCATTGATCTCGCCTCGTGGAATCTCCAGATGCGATACCACGGTTATACGTATTTGATTTTTTCAGTGCTTAGCGCCATGGGGTTTGCATTTCTCTTCCTGGGCATCCAGCGCAAATTCAAATTATCCCATCTCTGGATTTATCCGCTCCTCGCCCTTCCCATATATGGGCTGGTTCACAATCGGGCGGACTCCTCCCAGCGCAATCACTGGTTCGGTTGGAAATTCGGGCACGACATGCTGAAGGATCTCCCGAAAAGCAGCGTGCTGTTCGGCGGGACCGATCCCGGAAGATTCATCCCCACTTACATGATTTTTGGGGAAAGTCCGCAGCCGCCTAGTGTGAAACGCGACCCGGATTTTGACCGGCGCGACCTTTACATCATCACCCAGAATACTTTGGCGGACCCGTTTTATCTGAAATATCTCCGGGACCAATACACAACCTTGCGCCCCAAGGAATACGGGCAGTTCGGGAAATGGCTTGGCCGGGACACCGCTTACCCCAAGGACACGATCATCATGCCGGGCGATGAAGACCTGCACGGCATCGTCAAAAAATTGGTCGATGCCCAGCAGCAAAAAAGTCAGGGCCCCATACCTCCCACGGACATTGGGACGCAAATGAACAGCGCCGTGTCGCAATGGATTTTCGAGCACAATCGAGACCAGCACACCTTTTTCATCGAGGAAAGTTTCCCTCTGGAATGGTCTTATCCTTACGCGATTCCATCGGGATTGATCTACCGCCTCAATCACGATCCACTGGATAAAATTCCCGGTGAAGACATCGCGAAGGACACGCAGTTCTGGAAAAAATACACCGCGGACTTGCTGGATGATCCCCATTACCTCGAAGACTTCGACGCCAAACGAAGCTTTTCAAAACTGCGCACCACCACAGGGAATATCTATCGCTACCGCAATTTGAAAGCGGAAGCCGAAGCCGCCTACCGCCAGGCACTCCAGCTCTGGCCGGCAAATACAGAAGCCATCGCCGCCCTGCTGCGGATGCTTGCCGATCAGAAACGTTTCGACGACGCGATAGCACTCATGACCGCGAGTTACCCGCTCGATCCTTACAATCCTTCCATGCAGCAAATGATCGGCCTCGCATTTCTCCGCAAGCAGTTGCAGGGCGACATCGAGACCACGGAAAACGAATTGCACTCCGACCCGAAAAATCGCGATTTCACACAGCGCCTTTTGCACGATTACGAGGAAATCGACGACAAGGAGGCCGCCGATCAGCTCATCGTCAGCGCGCAAAAAGAGGTGCCGGATGACACCGTGCTGCTCCAGGATTTCATCAACCACTACGTCGTCGCGACGCGTTTCGACAAAGCGCTCGAACTCGCGCGCAAATGGGATCAGCTCGAGCCCGACAATCCCGAGGTGAAATTCATGCTCACGAAGTTTTTCTTCATCACCGGCGCACGTTCGGAATTTTATTCCGGAGCCACGAAGGCCGTGGAAATGGGAGGCATCTCCATGCGCGAGCGTTACGCACACGACCCCGTGTTTGCCCCTGTCCGACCCGAGCCGGAGTTTCAGGCCCTCATCAAAGCCGGTTCCGCCCCCGTAAAATCCGGTCAACCAACGCCGGATATCCCATTGCCCCAGTAAGGGATCAGTCCGGAATGACGCAAAGATAAGGCGTTTTGCAGGAGTAATTTCTGGTCGTAAAAAAAAGTGTGAAGCCCCCATTCACGCGGCGCGGCGTGGAGGGACATGCTCTTGTCCCAGCTTGTCCCGGCATAGCCCTTAGGCGACGCCGGAATCCGCGATAGCTTCTTCGGACCTCCCAACAACGCCGCACCCGGCAAAGTTCGTCATTACGATCCGATACAAAACTCCATCAATCCAACACGAATGTCTCCCTGCATTCTATACGCTCGTTTCACAGGAGACTATTTACTAATGAGATACGGACGTTTTGACGACGAAGCCAAGGAATACATCATAGACCGCCCCGACACGCCACGCTCGTGGCAGAATTACATCGGCTCACGGTCTTTTGGCGGCATCGTCACCAATAATGCCGGCGGCTACTCCTTCTATCGCTCGGCTGCGCGCGGCCGGTTTCTTCGCTGGCGTTTCAACTCCATCCCCATGGACCAGCCGGGCCGCTACTTCTACCTGCGGGATCGGGAGGATGGCGATTACTGGAGCAACTCCTGGCAGCCTGTCGGAAAACCGCTCGATCAATTCAAATCCACCTGCCGTTTCGGCACGTCGTATGCCGTTATCTCGAGCGACTATCGCGGCATCCATTCGGAATCCACCTATTTTGTCCCGCTCGATCAGGATTTCGAATACTGGCGGCTGAAAGTCCGCAACGACGGCTCGAAACGCCGCGACCTCAGCCTCTTCACCTATTGTGAGTTCACGAGCGAGTGGAATATTTTTCAGGATACGCTGAACCTCCAGTACAGCGCCTACTGCGTCCAGACCGAATGGCGCGACGACATGATCCGTTGTTCCAGCCTGAACAATCTCCCTCCGGATCCCGCGAACTTCTACCACGGCGACCAGGGCCGCTGGAGCTGGATGGCCATGGTCGGCTCCGAAGTTGCTGGTTACGATACCGATCGCGAGCGCTTCATCGGCACTTATCGCAGTTTTCATAATCCCATCGCCGTCGAGCGCGGTTATTGCGAAAATTCCCTGGCCTACGGCGACAGCGCATGCGGCGGCATCCAGACCAATATTTCGCTCGAGCCCGGGGAGGAGACGGAAATCCTCATCCTGCTCGGTGTCGGCAAAGCCGAAAAGGAAGGCGTGGAGATCCGCGCGGAATTTGGAAATCTTGAGCGCGCCACCCTTGAGTTTGAAAAGCTGAAAAAGCACTGGCACGCGCAGCTCGGAAATTTCGTTGTGGAATCCCCCGACGAGGATTTCAACCACATGATCAACGTGTGGAACGCCTACAACGCTCTCATCACCTTCCACTGGAGCCGCGCCGCCAGCCTCGTCTATACCGGTGAGGACCGCGATGGCTTTGGCTACCGCGACGGCGTGCAGGATGTCATCGGCGTCACCCATGCCCTGCCGCAGGAATCGCGCGAACGTCTTGAGCTCTTCATCACCGCCCAGGAGTCCACAGGTGGCGCACGCTACGAGGTGAAGCCGCTCCTCCATCGCCCCGGCCACATGCCACTCACAAATCCCGACTGGTATCGCTCCGACGATGCTCTCTGGCTTTTCAACAGCATCCCCGCGTATGTCGCCGAGACCGGAGACATCGGGTTTTACCACAAGGTCCTCCCCTACTCCGACAAAGGTGAAGCCACCGTCTTTGCTCATCTCCGCCACGCATTGCAGTTCAATCTCGATCACATGGGCGTCCACGGTCTCCCTTGCGGCCTCCTCGCGGATTGGAACGATTGCATCAAGCTCGGCCGTGGCGGTGAAAGCGTCTTTGTCGCATTCCAGTTGCGTTTCGCGCTGAAAACCTACGCGGAAATCGCCACTCTTCTCGATGAGCCCGCTCAAGCGTCATGGGCCGCTATCGAGCTGGAAAAACTCGACGCCAACATCCAGAAACATGCCTGGGATGGCAAATGGTTTGTCCGCGCAATCCGCGAGGATGGCGTGATCTTCGGCTCCACCACGCAGGAAGAAGGGAAGATTTTCCTCAACCCGCAATCATGGGCCGTCATTAGCGGCTCGGGCAGCACCGGCCAGTGGGAGACCGCGATGGATTCCGTGGAGGAAAAGCTCTCCACCGATTTTGGGCTCATGCTCTGCTCCCCGGCCTACCGCAAAGTGGATCACCACGTCATGCGCGCCGTATTGTTCAATCCCGGCCAGAAGGAAAACGGCGGCATCTTCAGCCATCCCCAGGGTTGGGCAGTCATGGCCGATTGCATGCTCGGGAATGGCGACCGCGCCTACCAGAATTACCGCGCCTACATGCCCTCGCGTTTTAACGACATGGCCGAGGTCCGCGAGATCGAGCCTTTTGTCCACTGCCAGAGCACGAACAGCCCGGAAAGCCCCCGCTTCGGCGCCAGCCGCCTGCCATGGCTCACCGGCACCGCCGCATGGAGCTTCTACTCTGCAACCCAGTACATCCTCGGCATCCGTCCGGAAATCGGCGGCCTGCGCATCGATCCATGCATCCCCTCCACATGGAAAGGGTTTTCCGTGGACCGCACATTCCGCGGCAAACGGCTCTCTATCCGCGTAAAAAATCCGCACGCCCTGAATCGCGGTATCCGGGAGATTCGCGTGAACGGCGTCGTGATCGCGGGCAATCTCCTTCCCATCGCCCACCTCACTCATCTTGCGGATGGCGCAATCGTCGAGGTCACACTTGAGACGGCTGTTCAAACGCCTGTGTATGAACAGCCCCCTGAAGAGACGCTGGCCCCAAAAGCCCCGGCACCTGCCCTCGCGTGACCGGCTTCAGAGTGCGTCAAGCACTTCCCAGCGAACAGTTCGACCACTCACGCCAAGCGCCATTCCCTCCCCTCGTTCCTCAAACTCCGTTTGGGAACGCGCTTGTCCCCGAAACTCTGTTTCGTCTGCGCCCAAATCCGCGCAATGCATCCCTCACGCCAAGCGCCATTCTTTTCAACCACTCGCGCGAAGCGCCATTCCCTCCCCTCGTTCCTCAAACTCCGTTTGGGAACGCACTGATCCCCGAAACTCTGTTTCGCCTGCGCTATAGCTCAGGCTTCTTTGCGTCCATGAGTGAAAGAATGTGCTTTTTCTTGGCGTCGTAGTCGAGCGCGTGGAAGACGCGAATCTCCTCTACGCGACGGAAGCCGTTCAATGCATCGAGGTATTGCGTGTACTGCGCGGCGAGTTCAGTCGTCTCCATGTAACGCCCCCGGATATTGTGATCACTGTAGGCATCCGGCATGCACGACGAAAAGAGATGGAAGCGGAGCCAGCGCCGGTCGGCCCGGGAGATTTTTTGCGTCTTCCGGAAAAATGCGACAAACAAAAGCAGCACGAGATAGGTGTCCACGCGGGCCTGCAACTCGAGGTTGCGGGCAAAGTCCTCGCTATGGATCTGCCTGACACCTGCCTGGAATTGAAGCGAGGCGTGCAAGGCGTGGTTGATCTCCTCGACGAATGCGATGAGCGAATGGATATTTGCATCGCTCACGCCGCTGCGGGGATCGTGCTTTTCCAGTTGCTCGATCAGCCAGCGGGAGTAGTAGATACCTACATAGAGCCGGTCGTTCGAAGTGCGCAAAAATGTGCGCGCCATGTCGCTGAGTTCCCGTGCGGAGGCTCCCGCGAGCCGGCTCAACTGGCCGCATCGCTGCCGGCTGATGAGGCAATCCTCCAGATTGATGCCGACGCTGGCATAGGTCCGCTCAAACAACCGCTGGATCTCGCTGAAGAGTGTGGCGCTCATAAGATCAAGGGCACGTGGCCATCGTCATCGATGTTCATGAGTTGGTCCGAGAGGCAATTGAGCGCGAGGCGGATATCGCGGAACTTCTCGGACAAAGCCTTGAAAACATCCGCCAGGTCGCACGAGCGGGCCACGGAATGATTTGCCACGACATAGTAATTCATGCGGCCCATTTCCTCGTAGTATGAGAAATCGGGCGCGCCCCGCCTGCTTCGCCTCTCGATGCTCTCGCGAAAAATACCGGTGATGAAAAGCGAGTAATTTCCCACATGCGCGCGGATGAGGAATGTCTGCGAGGGCGATGCATTCCGCAGAGCCATGAGCATGTCGGAAAGATACTGGATGGGCGCGCCCTCCTCATCCACGGGCGATTTCATGCGGGCGGTGCGTGAGAATGTTTCGAGCAGGGAGGCGAGATAATCGCTGATCTTCCGGTCGGTGATGCCTGTCTGTTTCAAGACACGCCTGATCAAAATGTAGAAGTAAAACTGTGGCGAAATAGACAGTTGCCTCGGCTGGGTGAGGATGGCATCCACGAGCAGATCGTGATCGAGCACGGCATCGCGCACGTTCATATCCGTCAAAAGCTCCTGCAGACAGACGGCGTCGCTGGAGGATTTGGAGAGTGTCTTCACCATGAAGTTGAAATCTTCAGCAGTGAACCGGTCCCGACAATTGGCTTGAATCATCGGGAACTTTATAGCAGCACTCTTCGTGCCATAATTTTCACGGGACGATCGTAAAAGCTTTTGCGCGCCGCCGTTTTAGAAACTACCCTGCGCTGCGAATGAGGCGAAAACTGAAAACCATCCTGATCCTGTTCCTGTTGCTATTCGTAGTGGCGCTGGTATGGGGCGGCTGGTACGTGAACCGCAAGGGATTCAACAGGCATTGGCGGCAGTTTGTGAATTCCGAGTTCGAGAAGCGCGGTCTCTCCGTCTCCATCAGCCGCCTGACGCTCGATCCCTTCCACGGACTGGTGGCGCGTGACGTGGAGATCTACGATGTCAAAAGCCATCATCGTATGCTGGCGGTAATCAGCCAGATCGTCCTCGACATCAACTATTCGAATCTCTTCCGCCACAAACCTTTCCTCAATGGCCTGGACCTGCGCGACACCAAGCTGTTGCTGCCGCTGGATCCTTCAAATCCATCGAGCCAGCGCATCCAGATTTCAAATTTGAATGCGCGCGTGCAACTGCCGCCAAACCAGTTTTACCTCAGCAAGGCGGACGCAAATGTGCTGGGCATCCATGTCACTGTCACCGGCAGATTGATCTACCCCGAGGCATTTCACATGGCCTCCGAAAATGCTGATGTAACCCGGAAACAAAAAAACGACAGCGGCGAAATACTCGAAGGCGTGATCGATCGCATCCGCGCGCTGAGATTTGAGTCGGGCGCGCCGCAACTGGATATCAGCTTTTCGGGGGATGCGCGGGATATGGCCACGATTTCCGTGAAAGCCATCCTGCGAAGTGAAGAGGTGCGCAGTGAACATGCCGACTACCGCCTGCAAAACATCCGCTGCGTGCTCAACTACCAGGATGGCGTGCTGGACCTGAAAAAATGCGTGGCCAGGGACAAACTCGGGACGCTCGACGCGGGCGGAAAGTGGGAACCCTCCACGGGGGCTGGCGATTTCCAGATCCATTCCACGCTCGACGTCCAGGCGCTCTCTCATGCGTTCAACCTTGTGCATGCGCTCGATGAATTTTCGTTCTACGAGCCGCCCACCATCGAGCTTTCCGGCGAATGGAACACCCGGAACAAGGACGTGCCGCCATTTACGCTGATCGGTCGTCTCGCGTTGAAAAAATTTGGATTTCAATCGGTCATTTTTGACAGCTTCAATGCAAACTTCTCCTGGGATGGCGCCCGCTGGTACGCGCGGGATATCAAGCTATCGCACCGGACAGGCACACTCACCGCGAAGGCCGAGCAACTGCCGGACTCGTTCCGCGCGGATATTCAAAGCACACTCAACCCCTCGGCACTCCTGCCGATTTTCCCCGGCAAAGTCGCGGAGGCGTTGAGTGAGTTCAAATTCATCGACGCGCCGAAGGTATTGCTTTCGGTGCGCGGCCCGGGCTTTGATTTCGACAAATGCATCACCACCGGAAGCCTGCAAATCGGGCAGGCCGTGCTGCGCGGTTCACAGATGGACAGGGCGCAATGCAATCTTCTGGTCAAGGACCGCGCAGTCACCTACCAGAATTTCAGGATCGAGCGCGGCAATGGAGTGGCCACCGGTGGATTCACCTATGACTTCGCGAAGCATGAAATCCGCCTGGATAAGATCAAAAACAACATCAACCCTCAGGATGTGGCGCCGTGGATCAATCCGGACATTGTCAAAAATGTGGCTCCCTACCGGTTCAAGACGCCGCCGGATGTTTTCATCAATGGTGTCGTGCAATTCGCCGGGGGAAAGAACACCAATCTCGACATCCTGGTCGATGCGCCAGGCGGGATGGATTACACATTCTTGAGAAGGAATCTTTCGTTCTCATCGGTCTCGGGGCGGCTTTTTTTCACGGACGGACATTTGAAATTGACCATTAACAACGGCAATCTTTTTTCCGGAAGCGTGAAAGGCACCGCGGAAATCTCACTGGATAGGAACTCGCCATTCCACAGCGCGAAGATCGAGGCCAAGAACATCGATTTCGCAAAGCTTACCAAGCTCTACTTCGATTACGACAACTCCCACGGGCAGTTCAGCGGGGACTATTCCTTCAGCATCCGGAGCGACGATCCGCGCACGATGCAGGGCGAAGGAAAGCTGGTTGTTCTCAACGGAAATATTTTCTCGATCCCATTCCTTGGCCCCATCACGGCGATCCTGAATTCCATCGTCCCGGGCATGGGTTACGACGTCGCCCGCAAAGCCACTGCGAGCTTCCGGCTGCACGATAGCGTCATCGAAACGAAAGACTTCATCGTGATGGGAAAAGGGTTCGACATGACGGGCAAAGGCAAACTCTTTTTCCTCGATGACAAGATGGATTTCGGCATCCGCATCAATGCCCACGGGCTGACCGGAGTCCTGCTGCGGCCTGTCAGCGAACTTTTTGAATACACGTCGGACGGCTCGCTTTCCAAGCCGGTCTGGCGCCCTAAACGACTTCCATCGTTCTAGCAAACCCGGGGTGGTTTCAACCCAGGAAAGAGCAGATATATTCGCAAATGTCCGCAGCCACTTCGATATCGAAACCGGAGTTTGCCGGAACCTCGAAGAAAGTGCCCGCGCCGTAATCATTCCAATCAGACGAGCCATCAAGCTTCACGCGGCAATTACCCGCCACAATCTCCATGCGCTCGGCGGCTGCGGTTCCGAAATGAAACGCGCCGGGATAGATGAGGCCGAGCGTTTTCTTAGCGCCATCCGGGGTAACAATGGTGTGGCTGACCACTTTGCCATCAAAGTAGATATTAGCCTTCGCGACTGCGGTAACGCCTGTGAATTCCTGCGGGATTTGTGACATAACGGGAATGAAATTGTGCGACTTTATTAAAGATTGCGATCGAGTGTTGCTGCTAATTTTTGACAGGGCTAATCAACCCTTGCCAACCCTTACCAACCATCAGCTATGGGAGATCCGTGGAGCCCATGAGCCAGCGGTCGCATTCGCGCGCCGCCCCCCGGCCTTCGTTGAACGCCCACACCACAAGGCTCTGTCCCCGGCGGCAATCTCCCGCCGCAAACACGCCCGGAATGTTGGTGATGTATTTCTCATGCTCCGCCTTGATATTGGTCCGAGCATCGCGATCAACCCCAAGTGCCTCGAGCAGCGGCTGTTCCGGCCCAAGGAAGCCCATCGCCAGCAGCACGAGCTGCGCAGGAACGATTTTCTCACTGCCGGGAACGTTCTTTGGAATAAACTGCCCCTTGTCATTTTTCTCCCACTGCACCTCGACGGTATGGACGGCTTTGACATGGCCATGCTCATCGCCCTCGAACTTCGTGGAAGTCGTAAGATACACACGCGGATCATCGCCGTATTTCGCAGCGGCCTCCTCCTGGCCGTAGTCCATCTTGTAAACCTTCGGCCATTCGGGCCACGGGTTGTTTGACTGGCGGTCCATGGGCGGCTTTGGCAAAATTTCGACCTGCACAAGGCTCGTGCAGCCGTGTCTCATCGAGGTGCCCACGCAATCCGTGCCGGTATCGCCGCCACCGATCACAACCACGTCCTTGCCATCGGCGGAAATAAAGCTGCCGTTCTTGTGCTGATCGAGAATGGCCTTGGTATTTGCACCGAGAAACTCCATCGCGAAATGCACGCCCTTGAGCTGGCGTCCCTCAATCGGAAGGTCGCGCGGCTTGGTCGCGCCAGTCGCGATTACCACAGCGTCGAATTCCTTCAAGAGTTTTTCGGCGGGATAGTTTTTACCGACTTCGGTGTTGCAGGTAAAGGTAACGCCTTCATCTTCCAACAGTTTAACGCGGCGCAGCACGACTTCTTTTTTGTCGAGCTTCATGTTCGGGATGCCATACATGAGCAGGCCGCCCGGGCGATCCGCGCGCTCGAACACCGTGACCAAGTGACCGGCCTTGTTGAGCTGCGCTGCCGCAGACAAACCGGCGGGGCCAGAACCGATGACCGCGACTTTTTTACCAGTGCGCTTTGCAGGAGGTTCCGGTTTAATCCAGCCTTCCTGCCAGCCCTTGTCGATGATCGAGACCTCGATGTTCTTGATCGTGACCGGCGGCTCATTGATACCGAGCACGCACGAACCCTCGCAAGGCGCGGGGCAAACACGACCGGTGAAATCGGGGAAGTTGTTGGTCTTGTGCAGACGTTCCAAGGCTTCCTTCCAGAGGCCGCGATAAACGAGATCGTTCCATTCCGGAATGAGATTGTTAATCGGGCAGCCACTTGCCATGCCACTGATCAGCGTGCCGGTGTGGCAAAACGGAATGCCGCAATCCATGCATCGCGCACCCTGGGTGCGGAGTTTGTCCTCCGGCAGGTGGAGGTGAAATTCGTCCCAGTCGCGTATGCGCTCCAGAGGCGCCCTGTCCGCGGGCAGTTCACGCAAGTATTCAATAAAGCCTGTTGGTTTTCCCATCTTCTTTCCTTAGTTCAATTTCCCCTTTTGATAATTAACCGCCGCCGATGCGCGCCACGTCGCGGGCGTTTGCCTCGAATGCGGCATTCATCGCCTCGTCCCCGGTCAGGCCGTCCTGCTCCGCTTTCTTCAACGCTTGTAACACACGCTTGTAATCCTTTGGCATCACCTTTACGAACTTCGGCGCCATTTCCTCCCACAGGGCGATTACTTTGAATGCCTTCTGGCTCTTGGTGTAATCGGCATGCCGCTTGATCATGAGGCGCAAGTCCTCAATCTCCTCCGCATCGGCTTTTTCCAGGCCGACCATCTGCTGGTTGCAGCGGGTTGCGAAATCGCCTGCCTCGTCGAGGATGTAAGCGACACCGCCGCTCATGCCCGCTGCGAAGTTGCGCCCGGTTTTGCCGATTACCACAACTTTACCGCCAGTCATGTATTCGCAACCGTGATCCCCCACTCCTTCAACAACCGCGTTGACGCCGGAGTTACGGACCGCGAAACGCTCGCCAGCCATGCCCCGGAAATAAACCTCGCCGGCGGTCGCACCATAAAGCGCCACGTTGCCGATAAGGATGTTGTCTTCCGCAACAAATGTCGAAGCCGGTGACGGATAAATGATGATCTTGCCGCCGCTCAAGCCCTTGCCGACGTAATCGTTAGCATCACCTTCAAGCTCCAGGGTCACGCCCTTTGGAATGAACGCGCCGAGGCTCTGGCCCGCGCTGCCCGTGAAGTGCAGATGCACGGTATCCTCAGGCAGACCTTGTGGATGGCGCTTGGTGATTTCATTGCCAAGGATCGTGCCGACCACACGGTTGATGTTGATAATCGGGAGCGATGCCTTGACTTTCTCGCCGCGCTCGATGGCTGGTTTGCAGATATCGAGCAGCTTTGTGATGTCGAGTGACTTGTCGAGACCGTGATCCTGCGGGATCTGGCAATAACGCCCGACCTCCGGACCAGCCGGTGGCTGGTAAAGGATCTTCGAGAAATCGAGACCCTTTGCCTTCCAGTGCTCGACCGCTTTTTTCGGCTCGAGGGCGTCGGTGCGACCAACCATTTCATTGATCGTGCGGAAACCAAGCTCGGCCATGAGTTCGCGCACTTCCTGTGCGATAAATTTCATGAAGTTCACCGTGTGATCGGGATCTCCCGTGAAATTCTTGCGAAGCTCAGGATCCTGGGTGGCAACGCCCACCGGACATGTATTGAGATGACAGACGCGCATCATGATGCAGCCGAGCGTGACGAGAGGCGCGGTCGCAAAACCGAACTCCTCCGCGCCAAGCAATGCGGCGATCACCACATCGCGGCCTGTCTTTAACTGTCCATCTGTCTCCACCGCGATACGGCTGCGGAGATTGTTTAGCACGAGCGTCTGGTGTGTCTCGGCCAGGCCGAGTTCCCACGGCAGACCCGCATGTTTGATGGAAGTCTGTGGCGAAGCACCTGTGCCTCCGTCGAAGCCCGCGATCAACACTACATCCGCGTGCGCTTTCGCGACACCTGCGGCGATCGTGCCCACGCCAACCTCGGAGACCAGCTTCACGCTCACACGCGCTTCGCGGTTTGAGTTCTTCAAATCGTGAATCAACTCGGCGAGATCCTCGATCGAGTAGATATCGTGGTGAGGCGGCGGTGAAATGAGACCGACACCCGGTGTCGAGTAACGCACCTTTGCGATCCATGGATACACCTTTGCACCAGGAAGCTGCCCGCCTTCGCCGGGTTTTGCACCCTGCGCCATCTTGATCTGCAATTCCCTTGCCTTCGTAAGGTATAGGCTCGTGACACCAAAGCGACCGGATGCGACCTGCTTGATCGCGCTGTTCTTCGAATCGCCGCGCTCGTTCGTCCATGTGTAGCGCTCGGGGTCTTCGCCACCTTCGCCGGTGTTCGATTTTCCACCGATGCGGTTCATCGCGATCGCGAGTGTCTCGTGCGCCTCCTGCGAGATGGAGCCGTAGCTCATCGCGCCGGTCTTGAAACGTTTCAGGATATCGTCGATGGAATCCACTTCCTCGATAGGCACCGGAGTGCTCTTCTTGAAATCAAGAAGGCCGCGCAGGGTGTAATGCTTTTTGCCCTGTTCGTTCACGAGCGCCGAGTATTGCTGGAATGTCTCGTAGCTTCCGGTGCGCACCGCTTTTTGCAGAGTGTGGATCGTCTGCGGGCTGAACAAGTGCGCCTCACCTTCCTTGCGCCACTGGTATTCACCGCCCACCTCAAGAGTGTGGCCGTTTACCTGGCGATCCGGGAATGCGTGGTTGTGACGGGTGAGCACTTCCTTCGCGATGATTTCCATGTCGGCACCCTCGATGCGCGTCGCGGTCCATGTGAAGTATTTGTCCACTACTGCCTGGTTCAGGCCGACGCACTCGAATATCTGCGCGCCACGATAACTCTGGATCGTGGAAATACCGATCTTCGACGCAACCTTGATCACGCCCTTGGTGGCAGCTTTCACAAAATTCTTACACGCGGTCTTGTGATCGACTTTCACAAGCGTCCCCTGACGGATCATATCGTCGAGCGTCTCGAATGCGAGGTAAGGATTGATCGCGCCGCAACCATAGCCGATGAGCAGCGAAAAGTGATGCACTTCACGCGGTTCGCCAGATTCCAGAACGATGCCGGCACGCGTGCGCTTGCCTTCACGGATCAAGTGATGGTGCAACCCTGCAACCGCGAGGAGAGCCGGGATCGGCGCGTTCTCCTTGTTCATCCCACGGTCGGAGAGGATGATGATATTCGATCCGGCATCGATGGAGCGGCTGGCTTGCGCGCAGATTTCATCCATCGCCTTTTCGAGTCCTTTCGCACCACTCTTGGGATTGAACAGGATCGGGATCGTCACGGCCTTGAATTCGCCCTCGGCGACATGCTTCAGCTTCGCGAGTTCCTCGTTGGTGAGAATCGGCGTCTTCAACTCAATGAGGTGACAGCTTTCCGGCACCGGATTGAGCAGATTGCGCTCGGAGCCGATGGTCGTCTCGGCAGAGGTGATCAGTTCCTCGCGGATACAATCGATCGGAGGATTGGTGACCTGCGCGAAGAGTTGCTTGAAGTAATCGTAAACCAGCTTCGATTTGTCGGAGAGCACGGCAAGAGGCGTATCAGTACCCATCGAACCAGTGGCCTCGACGCCAATGCCGCCCATGGGGGCGAGCACGATGCGCAGATCCTCAAATGTGTAACCAAAGGCCTGCTGGCGCTGCATGACGGTCTTGTGATCGGGCTCCGGCAATTCCGGGGCGTCCTTCAGCTTCGCCATATCGACCATGTGGGCATCGATCCACTCGCGATAAGGTTTTTCGGATGCGATTTTGTTTTTGATTTCCTCGTCCGCGATGATGCGGCCTTCCTCCATGTCCACGAGGAACATGTGGCCGGGCTGCAAGCGGCCCTTGATCGCGACGCGCTCCGGATCGATCGGCAGCACACCGGCTTCGGAAGCCATGATCACGAGATCATCCTTCGTCACGTAATAACGTGAAGGGCGGAGACCGTTGCGATCAAGCACCGCGCCGATCATCGTGCCGTCCGTGAATGCCACGGAAGCAGGGCCATCCCATGGCTCCATGAGGCAGGAGTGATATTCGTAGAATGCCTTTTTCTCGTCGCTCATGGATTCATGGGCCGACC
Source organism: Chthoniobacteraceae bacterium (assembly GCA_049692655.1). Taxonomy (GTDB): domain Bacteria; phylum Verrucomicrobiota; class Verrucomicrobiia; order Chthoniobacterales; family Chthoniobacteraceae; genus DASZPK01. Next base: position 21,166 of record JBAVPB010000268.1, read on the forward strand.
AGGGCTCGGGAATCATCATCATCATCGCATGAGGCAACGAACGGCCGCCCATGACGAGCAGCTCGAACACGTTGTCAAACATCGCGGAATCGGAGCCGTTCGTGTTCACGACCGGCATGATCTTCTTGATGTCATCGCCGAAGAGTTCACTCTCCAGCAGGGACTGGCGCGCGCGCATCCAGTTCACATTGCCGCGCAGCGTGTTGATTTCGCCGTTGTGGGCGATGTAACGGTAAGGATGGGAGCGGTCCCATGCGGGAAATGTGTTCGTGGCGAACCGTGAATGGACCAGCGCGAGCGCGGTATCCATATCGGGATCGAGGAGGTCGGGATAATACTCATTCACTTGGGAAGGCATGAGCATGCCCTTGTAGATCAAGGTGCGGCAGGAGAGGCTGGAGATGTACCAGTGGTTATCCACTTTCGCATCGCGGATCTCGTTGCCCGCGCGTTTGCGGATGATGTAGAGCTTGCGCTCGAAGGTCTGTTCATCGGGGCAATCGGCACCGCGCTTGATGAATGCCTGCCGCATGAACGGCTCGGCTCCCACGGCAGTCGCGCCCAGCGTGGAATTATTCGTCGGGATGTCGCGCCAGCCGAGCACGGTCTGCCCCTGCTCTGCCACGATTTTTTCAAAAATGCGCTGGCCGTTTTCGCGCTCCGCCTTGTCGGGCGAGGTGAATACCATTCCGACGCCATACTGGCCCGGCTCCGGCAATGTGATCTTTTGTTCCTCCGCGACCTTGCTTAAAAACTTGTGCGGAGTCTGCATCAGGATGCCAGCTCCATCGCCCGTGTTCGATTCGCAGCCGCATGCGCCGCGATGATCGAGATTGATAAGGATCGTAATCGCCTGCTCGATGATCTCGTGCGATTTTTTCCCCTTCATGTTGACTACGAAACCCACGCCGCATGCGTCATGCTCAAATTGTGGATCGTACAGCCCCTGCTTTTCCGGAAACCCTGTTTTATTCATTTTCTTCTACCCTCCCCCTCATTCATTTTCCAACATAGATGGCGTCATTCGGCCAGTCTTTTTTGATATATCCATTTTGCATGTTTACGAAAGGCAAATAATTGCGCATCACCCGGACAGGTGAAAGCAACCGCATTGTGGATATTTCCTCGATCGAATTTTCGCCGTGATTCTTCAGCAGACTCGGGATCAGTTTCTCCTGAACCGTCTGCACAATTTCAGTATCGCTCGCGCCATCGATGAACAAAAGCATCGCGAGCTTGCCGTCGATCTCCGCGATATGGCTTTCAAAGATGATCTCGGTAAATATCGAGCGCACGAAAGGTTCTCTCTGGATGTCCTCCGTGAGCTGCTTGAATGTGACGCCGATGCGGAATTTGACGATATAAAGATGGCGTGTGTTGAACTGGCCGCTTCCCTGGGCCGAGAGGTCCAACTGTGTATAATAAGAAAGAATCCCCTCCTGCTCGAGGCGCTGGCGCTTGCGACCGACGGTGCGGACGTTCACGTCGGTCAATTCGCCGATACCGTTGTCCGATTCACGCGGATCGCGCACCAACTGGCGCACTATCAATCTTTCCTGTTCATCGAGTTCTCTCATGGGACGGTCAACAAAACCTAAAATTGAATAAAAAACAAGTGAAAAAGACAATATTTTGCACTTTATTTAATAATAATGTCTAGAAACATCCCATTTGTCACAAAATCGTTACAGGTTTTTGGAAAATGAAGGCGATTCATAGTTTTTCTGAGTCGGATTTACCCGGATTATGCCGGATAGAGTCGGATAAATGGGGATTAGGTTGAGGACGTAAAATGTTCGTTTGGGTTCGTTTTTGGAGTCTTTTCAGAGTAAAATTGGGTTTGTTCGACAAAAAATGCCTTTTGGAAAGAAGATGGAAACGTCAAAGGACGTGAGGAGCGCAAAGTGATGAGAAAAATAGTCGTTCTTCATTAATGGCATTATTGCAAAAATCGCAAAAGCTGTCAAGCAGTTCGTT
>JBAVPB010000269.1:0-7539 GCA_049692655.1 Chthoniobacteraceae bacterium
AAGGCGGGATCATCGAGAATGTTGCCATCGGCCCTGCTTGGATTGATGGTGACACTCCGGAATGGCCGAAATAAAATAGCTACATTGTTATGCAAAGAAGTTGCTCATCGAAACTCTCTGCCGATCTTGGACGATCTTGGCGATCTTGGACTGATCGTGCGTGCGGGGTCAGCCCTTGACTATTGACACTTTAAAAAAGAGAAACAAGTCGCGATTGACTCCTTGACCTGTGAATTTCGTCAAAAAAGATCATACATTTCCATTCCGGCCATACGAAAAGACAATGACCCCATCCACCACAAACCCGCTCACCGAAACCAAAGCCCTCGTTTACAAAGGCTTCCCACCAGATCACTGCTGTTGCGACGCGATCTGGCGGCGGCTGCCGGGCGGGGAGCAGGGGGTCTTTTTCCTGACCGGGAATACCTTCGAGCCGCAACCCGGAAATTACGTCGCGCTTTGCCGGAGCCACGACGAGGGGAACACCTGGGGCGATCTCGAACCGGTCGCCCGCAACGGCGACCAGGGGGTCACGCTTTCCGAGGTCACGGTCCACGAGGGCATCATCACCGTTTACCTGCAAATCCATGCCGGAAGGTTCGACCACTGGGAAGTCACCACCACCACAAGCACCGACAACGGCCGCACATGGAGCAAACCTATGGTGTTCGCCCCTGTCCCGCGCCGCGCCATGATCCGCTCCCTCTACCGGACCACATGGGGAGGCTGGCTCCTCCCTTTTCAATATTACGAACCCACCGCCGCCGGGTGGGAAGCCAGCGTGCTCGAGGATGGCAGCCACCTTTCGCCATGGAACGGAGTATTGATCGGAAAAAGCCCCACCGGCCCCTGGCGCGAAGGTCAGCGGCTTCAGGGCGCGAACGCATGGGCCGAGGTGAACGTGGTCGAACTGCGCGACGGTCGTCTCGTGATGCTCTCGCGGTCCGACGGCGCCGGTGTCCTGCTCCGCACGGAATCGGCGGATCGTGCCGAAACATGGAGCCCCTACGTCCCGACGGATATCCCCAACCCCGGCACGAAATTCCGCCTGTTCCGCATCAAGACCGGAGCCATCGTGCTATTGCACAATCCCAACGGCACCACCAGTCATCCCAACAGCAAACCGTGCGCGCACGTAAATCGCAACCCACTCGCGCTCTGGATTTCGTACGACGACATGGCCACATGGGGCTACCAGCGCATCATCACCGATTTCCCCGGCCAGCTCGCCTACCCCGACGGCGAGATCGACTCCGAGGAGCGCTACCTCCACTTCGCCTTCGATTACAACCGCCACGACGTCATCTACTGGAAGGTCGCGATCCCACTCCAGCAATAGGACACGAATTCATTCTTCAGCAGACCCACACGGCCCTGAGCCGTGTCCAAGCAGTTGAAATGCGGGATTGATCTCCAAAGTAGCCCAGCCGTCGCAGCAACCTTCCGGGGAACGCACTCGTCCCGCGTGCTGGTTGCGGAGTCCTCGCCGCAACGAACTTTTCCCCAACCCACGCCTGCTATCCGTGGATGCGCGATCACGTCCCACACCAAAAACCCACAATCTCTTCACCTCCCACTACGCCCCAACCAAAAAAAACCGCCACCCCGCAAACTGATTCCATAATGCACCAACCCAAAAATCTGTGTGATTCGACTCAGGGAGAAGCCGAAGGGGACATGGGTGGCAACCCGAAGAGGTGATAGGCGGCAATCTGCGCAATCTGCGGACGATTTCCTCGATGGAATAATCCAACTGCATGGATACGGCTAAAGCACAGGAAATGTAGTATTATCGTCGATGGTGATTATTGGATCGAGTTTGTACTGGACAACGCCACAAAAAAACTTTATCACAGCGGTATGAATATTATCCCATGCGGGGGCTTCCGTTCAGTAAGGGTAAAATACACGCTCACTCTCTGTGTGTTTCTCCTGCTGGCCGGAGTCTATTGCCCCTCTGCAAGGGCAAATGTCACCATCAACCCCATCTACGACACCACCATCCTTTCCGATTCGAATGCGGCGACGATCGAGAGTTCCATCCAGACCTCCATCAATAACCTTGAAGCCGATCTTTCGAATAATGTCACCATCGACATCACTTTTAAGGAAATGAGCACCGGGTTAGGGGAGAGCAACACGGTTTACTATGACACCTCATACGCAAGCTACCTCACCGCTCTCCAGCACAACCAGATTCTCACATCCAATGATAATCTTGCCATCGCCTCCCTGGGGAGCGGCACCGCCGTCAACCCGGTGAACGGCAATACCAACATCATAGCCACGGCGGCCCTTCTGGAAGCTCTTGGGGTAAACGTCCAGGGGGATGGCCAGCTCACCGGCATTGTCACCGGCACCATCAGCTTGAACACTTCCATCATGAACCTCTCCAGAACAGGCACCCAAAACCCCAGTGATTACGATATCCAGGCTGTGACCACACATGAGTTGGATGAAGTGGTCGGCAGCATCGGCGGGGCGGGCTCGAGCCTGCTCAGCGGCACCGGCAATGCTGTAGGCCCGCTCGATCTGTTCCGCTACAGCGCCTCGGGGGTCAGAAGCTACACGCAATCAACCACAGCAGTCTCCTACTTCTCCATCAATGGCGGGGCGACAGACCTCGTGCATTTCAACCAGAACGGTACGTTCGACGGTTCGGACTTTGGTGACTGGGGAAACGGGAATACCCCGGCGCAGCAGGACGGCAACTCACCACCCCAGGTGCAGGACGCCTACGGCGATCCCGGGGTGGATACAAACCTGGGTGCCAATGAAATGACCGCATACGATATTGTCGGCTGGAATCTCACGGCCCAAGGGCAGACTCTGGAAGGAATCCCCGAGCCGAAAAGCATTTATCTCATCGCAGCCGGTGGTCTTATCGCTGTCGTAATCCACCGGCGACGTAGTCGCAAAGCCGCCTGAAAAGTGGAGGCGGAAGCCCCCGCCCGGAACAACGTTTCTCTTCCAGAGAAAGAGTTTCCGCAATGCGATTTGAAATCAATATCTGGCCATGAGCGTTGTCCGATACGGAACGATTCTCATCTCATTTTCCGGCAAATACATTGGCAAACCCGGCAAGGCCTGACCAAGATGCTTCTCCAACAATGACCGCAACCATACCCTCACTACCACTCGGTACTTTTGCCTCCGGCCAGGACATGCTAATGATTATTCTGGTAGGCGGTTTTTGGATCGTGGTGATTTCAACCGCAGTGCGGTTCGTTCGCAAATTCACCGGTCGCAAACAGGAAACATCCCCTGAAGCCCGCCTGAAAAAACTGGACCAACTGAAAAACGGGAGTCTGATCACCGATCAGGAATACACCGAGCAAAGAAAGCGCATCATTTCGGAAGTATAGCCGATCCACCCTGGCGTGCCATGCAATGCAAGCTTGGTGGATCACGATTTCCAAGCGCGATGCGACCCAAACCGGCGCAGCCGCACTCATCATGAACGGCGCATAGCGCCGGTGTAGCGTCCGCTGTCCCCAGCGGATTCCCACGCCGCCACATCCAGCACCATGCGTGGAGACAGCGCCCCCGCCATCAGGGTAAAACAGGTTGGAGGAATCCTGTTCTGTCAACCTGTTGCATTCCGTTTCTGGAAACAAATTACCTGTTGAGCTATGGAGTGGTTACCGAGATATTGATGTTGTCGATATAGCCCTTGGGCTGACTAAAGCCGTTGTGAAAGTTCACGGAGAATTTGGTTTCATTAGGCTGAAGCATGAATGGCACGGACAGATATTGCCATGTATGCAGCGCAGTGGTCGTGGTATCCAGCTGGCGACTGAACGATCCACTGCTCAGATAGGTGAGGACAGTGATATCCGTGCCGCGGGCATCGCCCGTGGTGTTATCATTGTTGGCATTACAGGAGATATTCACGGTATCCCCGGCCGCAAGTCCGCCCAGGGTATATTGGTAGGCACTTGTAGTGCTTCCGCTTATAAGTCCCACATTGAGGCTGTAATCGGGAGGCAGGCTGCTTGGCGACTGGGCACTGCCGGAGCTGGACACCAGAATGAATGAGCCGATGGTGGTGGTGGCGAAGTTCGCGGAGAGGCAGGTCGTGGTCTGGGTGTTCAACGGGATGGATGAGCCCGAGTTCATTGTCCCGGTGCCGACCAGCTCGGCGACCTCATTCGCCCCGTCGATGCGCCAGCGATGTGTAGCGCTATGTTCCATCTCGTCGGTCTGGTAAACATAGATCGAGTTACCCACTTGGACCATCACTGGACTGAAGGCGTTGCTGGCCAGGCCGGGCAGTGTGCCTATGGGGGCGCCGTTGGGCCCGGCCTGGGGGTAATCTGACGCTGGGCCACCACTAACCCCGAACTGGCCGATGAACAACCCGTCATCCCAATAGTGCATGAATTGGTTCATGTAATTGGCCCATTGGCCGTTGTAATTATACATGATGTTCTGGCCCACGGTCCAAGCCGTCGTGCCCGCCCAGTGTCCCAGGCTGTCCGCATCCACGGAGTAGGATCCCAAGCCGTCCGGCCCGAGGTCATTCGCGTTGGCGCCGCCCGTGGTAATGGCGGGGGAAGCGTTCCAGAGAAATTGCGTGCCGCTTAGCAGCACGCCTCCCAGGTGCATGCCGTAGTTGGCATTGGGGATCGTGGAGCTGTCCAGGGTAGCGATGACACCGGTCGAGGTGGAGGGAAAGCGCGGGCCGTTGTCTCCCACATAGGATGCGCGATGGATGGGGTAATAGGTATTGAAGGGAGGCCCGTAGGGTTCGCTTGAGCCGCTCAAATTCGTCTCAAAGGTTCCGGAGGTCCACGGCGGCGGATTGCTGACAGTGCCACTCAACCCGTAGGGAGTGGACGCCAGGGTGATGGGCGATCCCCATGTGGGATCGCCTGCGCCGTTGAAGGTCACAATCTGGCGGGTAATCGTGGCAATGCTGCCGGAAACCGTGCAGTCGCGGATTTCCCCGTTGGCATACAGGCTCGCGGAGCCGTCGAATACGATGCCGGTGGGATGAAGCCCCCCGGATTGCAATTCGATGATCTCCCGTTTGCCATCCACCCTGTTGACCATTGCCCATGTACGGCCATTGTTCAAAGTCACGACCGTCTGGAGTCCGCACCACCCGGTGCCGGTGTAGAGATTTGTGCCGGGGGGATTCATGGCGCGGGCACTGGCCGTCCAATTCTTGACGAACTGCCAGCAGTTGTTTCCCCCTGAAACCGTGGGATCGCCGGGCGTGAGAGTCTGGATGCCGGGAGAGCCCGGCGCGGCATAGGTCACCTGGTATTGTATCCAGTTGGCATAGACGTTTACGGGGTTGTTCAAGTCCGTGGACACCACATATTCGGTGGGGCGATACATGATCTGTTCGATATACGCCTGGGCTGCCGAAAAATGTTCCGCCCGGAAATTTCCGTAGTCTCCCACCCAGAAGCTTCCATCCGGCGCGAAAGCGAGGAAGGCCCCGTGGCCGGCGTAATCCAAAGAACCGTCGTCGGGGAGGACGAACGCGAATTTATTGGACGCAACCGCCACTCCATTCGCCAGGTAGCCTCCCGCCTGCCCCAAGGGCGTGGACCAGCCGGTCGCCACCGCCCCGGTGCGGGTAAAGCCCTTGACTTGCTGGCTCGTCAGGCCATCCGCCACGAGCACAATATCGTTATTGGTGGGATTGACCGCCACCGCCATGGGCGCGGTAAGCCCGGTGATCGACGACGCTATGATCCCGCTGATCGAGCCGTCATTCGTGCTGGCGCTGGTGCCGCTGGGCGCCGTGAAAGCATACCGGCTTAACACCGTGCCCGATATCATGGTGCCCGTCACGAGCGTGCCGGAAATTATCTGCATCGTGGTGCCGGATATCGTCGTGCCCGAGATCACCCAGAGATCGCCATTCGGGGCGAAGGCCAGCCCTTGCGGGTTCGCGACAGAAATGGACGCAGGAGTGGTAAGCGGGGCTCCCGTGGCCTTGTCAAAAAGGTAAACCAGATTATCCGGCGCCACGGAGACAGCCAGGATGCCGCTGCTCCCGTTGGCATTGGTTTGATATTGGACCGCCATCCCGTTCACGCCCGGCTGGGTGCCCACCGGCAGCACCATGTCGAAAGGCCGGTATTGGTGGCCTTCCCCCCATCCGATGGAAACCGGCCCGCTGGGAAGATCCTGGCCGTAGGGAGCCGCGAATGGGGCCGCCGTATCACCGGCGATGTTATATTTCACTACAAACCCCGGCTTGCCGCCGTCGGGATTCGTGGCATTCGTGCCGGTGTCCGTGCAGTTGGGGCTCGCAAAATAGACATTGGTCCCATCCGATGCCGCCCACCCCCAGGCCCGGTCGTAAATATCAGCCGCGAATTGATATACCTGGTAGTTGCTGCCAGAGGTGCTCCACAGGTATCTCGAAAAGTGGTCCGTCGTCATTTGAGGCTGGGCTGTGTTAAACTTTGTAAAGTCAAAGTGAGACTCGTCGTAGCCGGCGCAATAATAAGCGTTCGAGCCACTGATGGTCATCGCCGACATGGGCTCAAAGTTATAATGAGCCGTCGTGCCTGAGAAAGTGCCGGAAGTATTTCCGATGAGGCCATCCCATGTGTATTGAACATTGTCATAGAGCACCTTGATCTGGTATGTGCCGGAGGGTTCCACGACGCCGAAGTCATTAGTGTTATTCCAGCTTGCCGTGTAAGTGTATGGCGCGCTTAAATTACGATTACGCCAGAGGGTTTGGACGAGTTTGCCTGGCGTTACGATCCCGTTGGAACCAGTGACGGAGAGGGTGTAGACTCCCGCGCTCGTCTGGAAACTTGTGGTCCCGGAGGGGGGTGGAAGCGTGAATGTAAATGGAGTCTGAGCCCGGGCCTTGAATCCAGCTGCCAACCCGAGCAACGCAAGCATAAGCAAAGCACAGCTTGGAAATAGCCCCTTGTGTCTCGCAAGGATGGAAGTTTTTGTGGGCTCGTGGATCGCGTTTTGTGACGTGATTGGCTGGTTCGATATTGTCGGGTTGAAAAGAAGGGCTCGCCTCGAAGTCACGGAGAGGTGTCGATTAAATAGACCCATAGCCAAGGCCGGGAGACGGTACATCCTGCGGATCATCAATTCTTTCATAAGGGGGAAACTCCTATTCAGGTACTGACGTTAGGTTTGAAGGGGGGATCTGCTGCTGAAAATCGAAATAGGTGGAAACATGAGCCGTGTTAATAATATAATATTAATGTATTATATTATATAATATAAAAACCTGAAGGTTTCAGAAGGAGAAGATACTTATCGGGAGCTGGATTTGGGTTCATAAACTGTTGAGCTATGCTGGAAAATCCTGTTTCGGGAAATGCTACAACCAGCCCAATGGCAAGAAGCTTTACGAGGCAGGCGCGGCATTATATCCTTTCATCAACTCGATGAAATTTCACCTTGCGCCCTTGAAAAAAACCCAAGGAGCAAAATACCGGCAGATCACCGCGCATCTACGGAATCTGATCAATAAAGGTGAACTAAAGCCGGGAACCAGGTTGCCGGCCACCAACGTCCTCGCCAAGGAATGTGGGACTAATG
>JBAVPB010000270.1:0-4570 GCA_049692655.1 Chthoniobacteraceae bacterium
TGTCTAAAAAGTAAGCTGGGAAAGCAGTGATTGACAGACGAACACAGATTTCCCCATGACGTCCATTTCCTTAATCTGTGAAAATCTGTGGAATCTGTGGAAAAAAACGCCTTTTTAGACGCCCTCTTAGGTAATATCGCTCGTCTTCTGCGGAGACATATTTGCGCATTTGATATTCGTCGAGCAACTCTCTGCCATATTGTTGAATTCTTTTAAAGTTCATTTCAGTTTTATCCTCGTGCTTGGCAACAGTCTCTTTTGGCGCTGAACTGATTTCATAAACATCATGCTGATCATGCGATCATACGTCTGCCCCCTCCTCCGGCACCGCCAGCTTCTGAACGGCATACCGACGCGCATGGCCCTTGCCGAGAATGACGAACCGCAGCCCGGAGCCGAACATCCGCTGGTCGAATGAACTGAAGAGCCGACCCAGCGCGGTCTTCTCAGCCCGTCCCAGCTCATTGCCTGGCACCAAGATGCCCGTGAACAGTTTGTGCTCGCGTGCGATGGCCACCATCTCACTAAACTTCACACCTTCGGTGCGATGCTTGGCGAACAGGGCCTTGACCAGTGACGCCATGTCAGCGACCTGGGTATCAATAGACGCAGCAGCATTTGCCGCCACTTCCGTGATGCTGCCAAATCCAGCATGCTCGACGATCCCCCCGATCACCTCAGACCAGACGACGAAATTCGGGTTTATCTTTGCCGGTTTGGGTTTCCCGGCATCCGCCCAACTCCGCACGAGCGCAAAGAGCGCGGCCAGTATTTGAGGGCGAAGTTCCAAGAGGCGGTTTTCGTCCAAATGATGTTCGATTGTGCGCTCTCCGGGATCTCCAGCCAAGAACAGTTCCGCAATCAACGTCCGGCGCGCCATGTCCCCGCTCAGGGTGCAGTTGTTTCCCGTTATAAAAATGACTGAGTTCTTTTTGCAATTGAGGCTCGTAGATGTCCCAAGCACACGCCCACTCACTGTGGAGGTAGTTGCGAAAGATTCGAGACTCGGGCTAGCGACTCTCCCTGTCACATTATCGAGAAAAACCACCGGTTGACCGCCTTTCGCTATGGCAAACAGCATCTTGCGCATCTCAGTTTCATCCTTCGGCTTAACCCCTGTTGGAGTGAAACCCAGAACAGGGATCATCGCTTCCTGCACAAGCAGCCCCTTTCCCAGTCCGGGATGATTGCCGCGATACAGGAACGATGGCAAAATTGTTTTCGGCGGCATCAGATCGAGGCAGAACAAGGTGAGCATCGCCCCAACGCAGATGCCCTTGGACCGGCTAACATCGGCGAATGGGAATTCTTTCACCATATCCTCAATGAACTTTTTCGCCTCATCGAGCGTCATGTCCGTCTGGTATTTTATAGAGTCCGTCGCCGTCAGAATTTTACTTTCACGGTCATAGCCTTCCGTAAGGAGTTCCACTTTCCCGTCGGCGCGGATGACCGGCAATTGCACGCCGTTGATGCGGTCGACCTCACGGAGCTGCCCAAGGAATTGATCGCTGAGGAGAACTGCACCGGCTTCACCACTGCCCATCGTCACATCCACGGGGCCCTCCTTGCCGTCTTTGAAAGTGATTACCGACTTCTCGGCCCAAGTCCGGAATTTCGCTGGTTTTATGGGATCGAGAGTTTTTGTCTTTTCGTCATACACCGCTGCCTGCCCCGCGTAGAAGTAAATGCCGCACGTGGAGAGGACTTGCCCCAATTCCATTGCAAGTTCAGAAATAGTCCGACCGTCACCCGCCAATTGGATCTTGGGACGGGGATCAAGTTGCTTTGTCGGCGCGTCAATTTTGATCGCTTCTGTTCTGCCATCGCTGGAACCTGCCTTATCAGGAGATGCAGCAGGTGAGGTTTTTGGCAAAGAGTCAATTTGGACGACGGGCGCAGCGGACACTTTATGCGGTTTCATTGTTAACGCCCTCCTGTTCGTGGCCCAATGCATTGACGTATTCAAGGAGTGAGGCAACCGAAATTAATCTGGCACCGGTCTTCGCCCCTTTTTTTCGCAAGCATATGGATTTCACAGGGGGATTGAATCCGTTCGCCCGCGAAGGCACGCACAATTCATATAACTTGCTGCGTCCAAGCCCCACGATGGGATCGCGCTCACCGTTACGAGGCGGGCGGATATACTCAGGCAAAATTGGATCTTTTTTTTCCGGCTGTGATATCTGAACCGGTGCGGTCGTGTAATCGCCGCTGTTGGGATTGAGAATCTTGGTTTTCATACGCAGGAACCTTCCTCTGCGTTTCCTCACACCCGCTATCCGCTCAAAAAATTCTCTTTATGGCAGCCGATATTCTCGTGTCAGCTCGCGAATTTGTTTGATGAATTTGTCCCTGCTCAGCCGCATGAGTCTGCGCTGGTCGCTGGCGCTGGCTTTTGCGATCCAATAATGAGTCATTTTATTGATCTCATCCGAAGTGAACACTCCGGTAATGTCACGTGTCTTGCGGAGCAGATGGGCAAGAGGAGGCACAGGGCCGTCATACTCGACCTCTGCACGGCGCTTGGCTTCGAGCCACTTGGATTGATTTGAATATAGGGGCTTGCCCAGCACCTCAGCTGAGATTTGAAATGCAGCTTCAAAATCGTTATCATGGGCTTCAAGCAACCGTTTTGCCGCCAAGGCGTTGAGGAGATGCAGATCTTTATTTCGTCCCCCGCGCGCTTCGCGTTGTTTAATTTCTCGGGCATCGTGCAGCCATTTTCGAAATGCCGACAACAATGACTTGTCGTTGGCGAGCCAGTTGATTTCAATAGCCTGAATAGTTCCATGATGTTGGAATCCAAAAGTTTCCATTTCCTCCTCAATCACCCCGTTGTAAACAAACATTTGTGTGGAGACAGTGCGAAGGACGATAGGCGCAATAGACCTCATCCTCGAAATTCGTTCCTCAATTTTAACCGAATCCATATTCAGCCAAGGAACTTTTGGAAACTCAGGAAACAACCGGAAAAAATTCAATCGCCAATGCTCCTCAAAATTAATTCGAGGCTCAATAGGCTTATCAAAGCCGGAAAAATCGTTTTTCTTCCATATGGCAATTTTTCTACGCTGGGATGGAGATTCACGCGCATACTCGTAAATCTTGCAATATGGAAGCTGGCTTTTCGGGCAGCGGCGAAAGTTCCATTCGTTCTCGACCAATTTTGAACCAGGGTATGCGATTCTCGTCACGGCAGCGAGAATCAACCCCTCCTTTTCTTCTTCGCTAAGATCATCAGGGAGGCGTTTAGGTTGAATTCTAATCGATGGCATGGTGTTGAATTAGAATATATTCCTCACGTGATGTCTGGCAACGAACCCGTTGCCTTTTCCAAGGCCTCTTTACCAACGTGAGTATAATGTTCGTTCATTTGCTCGCTGTCGTGCCCCACAAGTTCCATTACGGCGGCAGCAGGGATGCCAGCATCCTTCATCAGAGAAACCGCCGTGTGACGCAGACAGTGAAAGCTTAGGCCGCCAGTGCTGCTGCCCCGACCTCGGCCAACTCCTCCTTCGCCGGTCTTACGATGCGGCTTTTTCTCACGTAACCCTGCACTGGCGAGCAAGACGGCAAACCAGTTTGACAAATGGCCCGATTTTCCTTGCTCGCTGACAATGGCAAAAGCACGGGGATGCAGCGGTCCGGTTGGCTTGTCGCCGGATTTCACGCCTTCCAAATGCTTTCGCAGCGGCGCGGCAATGGGGAGAATCATCTGCTTGCCGGTCTTGCGCGTCACAAGCCTAATCTCCCCGCGAATCAAGTCCACGTTCTGCCAGGTAAGGGTTGCCACGTCGCCAAGGCGCTGCCCAGTGTAGAGGCCGAAAAGAATCATGCTTTTCCATTCATTATCAGCCACCTTCAAGATCGCCTGCATTTGGGGGATTGTGAAGGGACGGCGCTTGCTCCCGCCACGCTCTCTGATCGTGTCCACAAATTCGCAAGGATCTTCAGTAATTGCTCCGTCGCGCCGTGCCGCACGAAAAAGCATCTTTAAAACTTTCAGATCGTGATTCACGGTTTTTCCGGCGAGAGTCTTTGCTTCTTGGTTACGGAAATTTGAAATGTCCTCTCGGGAAATGGCCACAAGCTCGCCATTGGCCTTCTCATCGAGGAAATGCATGAACTTTCCAAGTGCATTGCGATAGAATGCCAGCGTTGCAGGTGCGGTTTCGGGTGTTTTGCGATCCAGCCATGACGCGACAAACTGCCGGAATGAATGAGCAGGCAAATCCTCGCCCGTAATTTCCTTGTGCAGCGACACAATCACATCCCTCACTTGCCGCGCCGTGCGCTTTTTTCGCGCTGCCTCCTCGTAACTGTCCGCAATTCGTTCTGCTTTCTTGCGGATCGTCTCGCGCGTGCTACGATTCCGTCTCACACCATGGCGATCAACAAATCGTGCTATCCAAAATTTGGATTGAGGATGTTTCCAAACAAAAGCCATCTAAGACCTATACTAAGACCATTTGCATTCGTCCATATTTTTCCGTATCAGTTCGCCCCTCTGAAAACGGACCCCGGCGAATCCCAGTGAACACCATTTGGTGCCACAGGGGTTCAACTC
>JBAVPB010000271.1:0-9124 GCA_049692655.1 Chthoniobacteraceae bacterium
TGGCGCTTTTACGAATTCATCGGCGGCGGCTCCCGGTTTATGTGTTCGTGGGATACCACGGACGAGGATATCGCGGCGCTGGTTTCCGACGTGGGAGAGATTATTAACAAGGGCGCGAATCAATGAGTATCAAAGCGGCGAAGGAGCGGGTTGCGAGTCTGCGGCGTGAAATCGAGGAGCATAACCGGCGTTATTACGAGGAGGCTGCTCCTTCGATTTCGGATCAGGATTATGACAAGCTTTACCGGGAGTTGGCGGACCTTGAAGCACAGCACCCGGAACTGCTGACCGAGGATTCCCCGACGCAAAAAGTAGGAGGCAAGCCGCTGGATGCGTTCAGCCAGATCACGCACCGCACGCCGATGCAGAGCCTCGACAATACGTATTCCGAGGAGGAGGTCGCGGAGTTTTACCAGCGAGTCCAAAAGCTTCTGCCGGGTGAAGATATCCCGGTGATCATCGAGCCAAAAGTCGATGGCGTGGCGGTTTCGCTCCTGTATGAAAACGGGGTGCTCCAATATGCAGCGACCCGGGGCGATGGGACCGTGGGCGACGACGTGACGCAAAACGTGCTGACCATCAAAAACGTCCCGCGTAAATTGAAAGCGGGACATCCCACGCTGCTCGAGGTGCGCGGCGAGGTTTACATGACGAAGGAGGGGTTCCGCAAAATGAACGAGGAGCGTCAGGAGGCAGGGCTGCCGCAGTTTGCAAATCCGCGCAACTCCGCCGCCGGCTCGCTCAAGCAACTCGACCCGCGGCTCGTGAGCAAACGTCCGCTGGGGCTGATCTTTCACAGTTTCGGCGCGATAGAGGGGGCGGCTGTCACGACGCATTCCGAGGCGTTGCTGTTGCTGGAGAAATGCGGCCTGCAGATCAGCGAGAAGAATTGGAACGCGAAGTCGGCAGAGGGGATCATCGACGCGATCCGGGATCTCGGCACGGTGCGGCACGATTTCATTTACGAGACGGACGGAGCGGTAGTGAAGGTGGAGTCGTTTGCCCAGCGGGAGAGGCTCGGGTTTACGTCGAAATCGCCGCGGTGGGCGATGGCTTTTAAATACCAGCCGGAACGGGCCGAGACCAAGTTGCAAAGCATCACCATCCAGGTCGGGAGAACCGGTGTGCTTACGCCGGTAGCGGAACTGGAACCGGTATTCGTGAGCGGCAGTCTGGTTGCGCGGGCAACGCTGCACAATGAAGAAGAGATCGCGCGCAAGGATATCCGCGTAGGCGACACTGTGATCATCGAGAAGGCGGGCGAAGTGATCCCGGCGGTGGTCGAGGTGAAGAAGGAATTGCGGACGGGAGACGAAAAGGAATTCAAGATGCCGGAGGAATGTCCCGCGTGCGGACACCAGGTCGTGCGCGATGCAGAGCAGGTCGCCGTGCGTTGCATCAATGCGTCGTGCCCGGCGCAGATCAAACGGCGCATGGCGCATTTCGCGGCCCGTGGGGCGATGGACATCGAAGGGCTGGGCGAGGCGATGGTCGAATTGCTCGTGGAACAGAATCTGGCGAAGACGTTGAATGACATCTATCTTCTCGACGAGGCGAAGCTGGAGACGCTCCCGAGAACGGGCAAGAAGAGCATCGCAAACCTGCTGGCCGGGATCGAGGCGAGCAAGTCGCGGCCTTTGTGGCGATTGCTTTTTGGGTTGGGCATCCTGCATGTGGGGACGACGGCCTCGCGATCGCTGGCGGAACATTTTCATACGCTCGACAAGTTGATGGAGGCGGCGGTGGATGATCTTGAGCGCATCCCGGATATCGGCAAGGTGGTGGGCACGAGCATCCAGGCTTATTTCCAGGACGAAAAGAATCGCGAGTTGATCGGGCAGTTGCGGGAGCGCGGGCTGAACTTTGGAGAGAAAGATGTGCATGTGGAAAAAAAAGCCGCCACGGAGATCTCAGGCACCACATGGGTGATCACCGGCACTCTGTCGCAGCCGCGCGAGGAGATCGCGGAGTTGATCCGGCAGAACGGCGGCAAGGTGAGCGGATCGTTGAGCAAGAAAACACACTGGCTACTGGCCGGGGAAGAAGCCGGGAGCAAACTTGAAAAGGCGAATGAGCTAAAAGTAAAAGTGATCGGCGAGGAGGAATTCCGCGCGATGCTTGAGACTCCAACCGGCGCTTGAATGCGTTGCAGCGATCAGGGCTGCATCTTCAGCGGCAAGGTGCTGAAATTGAGGTACGGCAATTCGTGCGGCGCGTCCGGACGAAGCATGGGCTGAATCGAGAACGTCAGTTTTTTATTGTCGCGCATCACGGTCACCGGCACTTCCTCGCCGGCGGTGAGGAAGAATGAAGCGTTCAGCACATCCTGCGGGGCCGCGATTTTTTTATCGCCGATCTGGAGCAGGACGTCGCCTTTTTTGAGGCCGCATTTCGCAGCGGGCGTATCCTCGAGCAGATCACTGACTTTCACGACCTGCGCCTCGGGTGTGTTTGCGGCGGTGTCCCCGAAATTGATGTGGATGCCGACCCAACCGGGGCGAATCTCGCCGAAGCGGACGTAATCCATGCGTACTTTTTCCGCGGCCTCGATGGGCAGGGCATAACAGCCGGAGCCGTAGTTGATGCTGGCGATCACGATGCCGACCGCTTCGCCCTTGAGGTTGAGCATCGGCGCGCCGCCCTCGCCGGGTTGCACCGCCACATTGGCACGAATGTGGGTGACCACGAGGGGATGCATCATGTAATTCCAATCCATGCCGCCCACGACACCGAAGCTCGGGGTGAGTGCCAGATCAGAAGGATAACCTATGGCCAGGACGGGGGTCGCTACAGTCACATCGCCTGTTTTACAGACTGGAATGAAAGGCGTTTGCGCCTCGATCTTTAAGATTGCGATGCCGCTGCGGGGATCACCGATGAGGCGTGTGGCGGGATATTTTTTTTCGCCGTAGGAGACCACGATTTCGCGGGACTGGCCGCCTACCGAGTAGGAAGTGTAGATCGTCCCATTGGGATCGACGAAAAAGCCGGTGCCGCAGAGATGGCCGAACTGTCCGTTCTCATCGACTGCCTCGATTTTGACGACCGCGTCGTGGGCGGACTTGAAGACTTCCTGGACGGTCTGCTCAATCGATGTGCCGGTGGGCTGATCGGCAGCCTGCACGCTGCCTAGAGACACCCCCACACCCAAAAGACTCGCTACGAGAATTTTTGATAAGTTCGTCTTCAGGCGGTCGTCTTTAAAAGCTGAACGAACGCTCATAACTTGCTGGCCGTGTGTCAATTACGTAACGGGGATGCTGCGCGCTTGCCAATGTGGTGTGAACCGGCACCGGAGCGGGAGCGACACTGGCCGTATTGACTGCAACGCTCGGGGCGGGTGTGCTGTTGAGGATCCCCATCGAAGTGATGCCGGCAAAAAAGAGGACTGCCGCCGTGGCGGTCGCATAGGCGTAGCGGCCCATGCTGTGCTCACTGAAAAATGTCTCCACGCGCTCGAAGACAATCTTCCACGCTGGCTGGCGGAGCAATTCCGCGCGCTGGCGGCGGTGAAAGTCGTGCAGGAATTTATCGAAGTATTCCGGCGCCGGTTGCTCGTAGCGCTTCAAACGCAACAGTTTTTGAATGTCTGATTCGTTGAGCATAATTTAGATCCTCATTTTGAACGGAATTCTTCAAGATAATTCTGTAGCTGCCTGTGTGCGTAAAACAGCCTTGAACGCACGGTTCCCTCTGATACTCCCAAAATTTTGCTGATTTCTGCGTGTGGCATTCCCTGGATATCGAACATGGTGACAACTACCCTATGTTCGTAAGACAGTTTCATCATGGCTTCGTTCAATCTTTGTTGCAATTCCCCCAAATCGGCCTCCCGGACCGGGTTTGTGCCGGTGGTCACCTCGATGAATTCCTTGTCGTTTTGCACGTTGGCATCCACGTCGTCGAGGCTCAGGGTATAGCGGCGACCGCGCTTTTTCAGGAAGTTGATCGACATGTTCACGGCGATCGAGTGCATCCAGGTGTAGAAACTCGACTTGCCGCGGAACCCCTGGATGGAGCGGTAGGCCTTCGCAAAGATGTCCTGCAGCAGGTCATTCGTGTCCTCGTGGTTCGAGGTCATGTTGTACACGAGGCTGTAAAGGCGGGGGCTGTATTTTTTAACCAGGTCGCTAAATGCATCCGGATCGCCCGCTTGTGTGCGTGCTACGAGCTCGGCGTCTTCGGTGAGGGGGCGTTCCTCTTCCATGGATTTCCCCTTAGCTCCTACCAACTTTGCGGGCGGATTGGAATGAAGATCGGTAAATATTCCGGCAGGGGCTGTGGTTGAGAGTGCCATGGTACGACAGGAAAAAATTAATTGCGGCGCTGTGAAAGCCCCAGCATCCAGAGGAGCTGGCCCAGTGAACCGAGGAATGCGGCCACGTAGGTGAGGGCTGCGGCATTCAGCACTTTATTCACGCCTGCGGTTTCGGCCCCGGGCTGGATGATGCTCATGTGCTGCAAAATGACCTTGGCGCGGCGCGTGGCGTCGAACTCCACGGGGAGCGTGATCAACTGGAACAGGGTCATCACGCCGTAGCACAAGGCGCCGAGTTGCACGGCCAGGAGGCCGGGCAGGAAGTGGAAGAAAAATCCGCCGAGGATGATGTATGGGAGCGCTTGCGAGACGAGCTGCGTCGCGGGGACGACCATCATGCGCAATTGCAAGGGGGCGTAGGCCTTGGCGTGCTGGATGGCATGGCCGGTTTCGTGCGCGGCGATGCCGGCTGCGGCAACGGAAGGCGTGTTGTACACTTCGCTGGAAAGGCAGAGGCGCTTGGTGGTGGGATCGTAGTGGTCGCCGAGCATGCCGTCGATCTGCACCACATCCACATCGTGGATCTGGGCGGAGTCGAGGATCTGGCGCGCGACCTCGGCCCCGGTGAGATTCGAGGTGGTGCGGATTTTGGAATACTCGTTAAACGCCGACGAGACGCGGGACTGGGCCCAGAGGCCCAGCACCATCGCCACGACGATCAGCAAAATCGAAAATGGAATCATGTTATCTTACAATGTATTGACAGGGGTTTGGTGGTTTCGTTCAAAATTGGTCCAGCATTTGCGGTTTTTTTGGGTAGGATTAGGTGGAAAAACGCTCGTTTTTACTCTGGTGCGCCTTGACTGGCCTTGACTGGGCTGGACAGTTTTTTGAGGGATTCGGAAAATTTACCGCAAAGGGCGCGAAGGACGCAAAGGGGGGAGGAAAGCGAACTTCCAACGCCGGTGGTGAATGTTACTTCGGGGATGGCTTTCATTTTTTAAGTTGGATTAGCTTGGATTTATAAGGTTATCAGAGAGCGCAGCTTGTTTCGCTGCGCTCAGCCTGGTTGGATTCACTCTGATGGGCTTCCTTGGATTGAGAAGAGGTTTGTCCACAGATTAACACAGATTGACACAGATTTTTTGGCTTTGCTTGGCTTCGCCGCGCAGAAACAGGTTTGGAATTGGGTTTTTGTCGTTAAAATTGGCTTTGAATTGGCTTTAAATGGGTTTGTTTTGGCTTTGTTTTTTTGGGGTTTACAGAGTAAAAATTGGCTTTGTTTGGCAAAAACGTATGTTTTTGAGGAAGGGGGTTCTACCGCCAAGGACGCGGAGCGCGTGGAGGGATTTGGGCATACTCGTCCTCATATCTAATAACTTAGCATGCCTTATTCCGGAATGCAAGAAGAATTTACGTTTTGTGTAATTTCTTACGAAAAGAGACCGATTTATTTTCAGCGAGAGGGCTTTCAATTTTTAGGGTATGCAGGTATAATTTAACCATGGCACGGGGACTCGGAATCATTTTGCTGTGGGCGGCGTGGTCGTCCGGTTTCGATTTTGCCCAGGCGCAGGATGTGGCGACCGATGGTGATGCGCGATGTAACGCCATCACGCTCTGCTCTTATAATGAAACGCGGATGTCTCCGCTTCATGCCGCCGCGGTGGTGAATGACGATTCACAACAGCAGGCGGTTTTTTTGGATCCGGCGCAGCCTGCGGATGCGTTTGTGCCTCCGCGTGAATACAGTTTTACGGAATTTCTGCTCAATGAGGAAGGCGATCCGCAGGCGCGGGATTGCGCGCCTTCCACCGCGCTGGCCCTGGCGCTTGCTTTGCACGACACGCGGCTGCTCGAGCGCCTGCTCGACCGGGGGGCTGATCCCAATATGGCGGTAGCGCAGCCCGTCGCCGTATGGCTGCCGGGGCTTTTTGAAAACGCGTACATTGCGCGTGAGTTGATGAAGGATTCCCGCATCACGCCGCTCATGCTGGCGGTGCTGAGCGAACAGACCGAGGCGGTGCGGCTGCTCATGCGGCATGGGGCGAATACGGAGCTCTGCACGAAGGCGCTGCATATGTATCCGCTCGATTTTGCGGCGGAGGTGAAAAACCTCACGATCATGCAACTCCTCCTGGGGCACGACCCGACCATGGATGGCGAGGGGCGGCATGTGATCATCTCGCTCTATATGCAAAAGGCGTGGCTGATGGTTGGGAACCAGGTGATGTTTGAAACGCCGGTATCGACAGGCCGCGCGGGATTTGAAACACACAAGGGCGAGTTTGTGATCACGCAAAAATACACGGCTTGGAAATCGACGCTCTACAAGGCTGCGATGCCCAATTTCATGCGGCTGAACTGCGGCCCCGCAGGCATGCACAGCGGATACGTGCCGGGAGTGCCGGCATCGCACGGCTGCATCCGTCTCCCGCCGCGGAATGCCGGGATCATCTACGGCATGGTGAAGCTTGGGGACCGCGTCAGTATTGTGGAGTGACCTTTCCGGTCACGGGTGGATTGACCGTTTACGGGCGCGTGTGGAATGACCGTTTCCGGTCGCATTACCTTATTTCGGGGTGACCGGGCACCCAGATCCGGTGGTGATGGACCATGGCGAAATGCCGGTGAACCCAGTAAGCGCGGGGATGATTGCGATCGTAGTCGGCATTCGCAGTCGCAGGGAGCATGCCCATCACGAAAAACAAAGCCGAGAATAGTAGGGCGAGATAGTGTTTCATAGTTTTTGTGGTTAATAGTTGGACCGTCTTGCGCTGGCACATCTTCGTTCATCCAGCGGGTTTTAATGCACGGTCGTTGTATCTATGAATCGTCCGGAGTGAGTGGGATGGATGTTTTGGATTCGAACTCCAGAGAAAACTCAAAGAGTTTCTCGCATATGCAACACGTTCCCTAATAATGACTTGTAATGCTTTTCCAAGCATGCCACGTAGAGATTTCAGGTCATTTTTTGTCTTCTCTAAATTTTTCAATCTGATCTCTTGACGTATCTTTAGTTGTATCTTACGATATATCTTAATTATGAAAAACATTCTTCACAGAAAATTTGAACAATTCGCGTTTGGCCATCATGGTCATTGTGAATCTATGCGTGGACATGAACATTTCTTTGGCCGTTTCGGCAGGCGGGGAGCGGGGATGCGGGCGGGGAAACTTTTCTCGTCGGAGGATCTCCAGCTTGTCGTGCTGCAGCTGCTTTCGGAGAAGCCGCGTCACGGTTACGAGCTCATCAAGGCGATCGAGGAGTATTCCAGCGGAGTCTATTCACCGAGCCCGGGGATGATTTACCCCATGCTCACTTATCTCGAGGAGGCTTCCTTTGCGGTGTCGCAAGTCGAGGGGACCAAGAAACAATTTCAGATCACGGAAATGGGCACGGCGGAGCTGGAAAAGAATCGCGACCATGTGACGAAGGTCATGGACCAGCTCAAGGTGTACGGGCAGAAGATGGCGCACTTTCAGGAACAGATGGAGCAGGACGAGGCGACGGATGAACGCTGGGCCGGCACGCCGAGGGAGCAGGAGAAAAGGGAATGGCGCGAGTTGAAAACGGAATTCCACGATCTCAAGCACGAATTGAAGTCGGCGCTTTTTGAGAAACTGAGCGCTTCGCTGGAGGAGAAGAAGCGGGTGCTGGGGATTCTGAGGGCTGCGATTGCGGAGATTCGCGGGAAATAGATTAGCAACAGGTTTTAACTGAAACATCTGAAAGGGCGACGATTCCATTCGTCGCCTTTTCTTTTTAGTTTTCCTTGGGTCTCTCCCCGAAAAGTGTATAGAGCGAACGGGCTGGGCCCTCTTTCGAATTTTTTAAACCTATTAAGATGCCGATCCGGAGACTTCTATTACTCGCGTGCCTTTTTTGCATCGTCTTCGGTGCACGGCTCTGGCTGATCAAGACCTACACCACGCCGGTGCCGTACCGGGACCAATGGGATGGCGAGGCCATGGTTATAAAATCCTGGATCGAAGGGCACCTGACTCCTTCCCTGGTATTTGCGCCCCATAACGAGCACCGGATCGTGTTAACGCGCGCTCTAACATTAATGTTATTCGCGATGAATCACCAGTGGGATCCGCAGCTTGAGATGATTGTGAACGCTTTTATTTGCGGGCTGATCGCGGTATGCGCGGCGCTCGTCCTGCTGCGCCGGCTGCCTTCCATTTTTCACTGGCCGGTGATGCTCACTGTGACAGGACTCTTTGCGCTGCCCTATGCCTGGGAAAATACACTTTGCGGATTTCAATCCCAATTTTATTTCCTGCTGTTCTTCTCCCTGGTCGCGATGTGGGGGATGGGGCTGCACATGTGTGGCAGCAGGGCATGGTATGCGGGATGCCTGGGCCTTGTGCTTTCCCTTCTTTCGATGGCGAGCGGTTTCTTTTCCGCCTGTGCGATTATAGCTTTTCTGGTGGCCAGGGCTTTTGCAAAAAGAAAGCTCCCACGTGAAAGTGCGATAAGCGAAGTGATAACCGGCGTTGTTTGCCTGATCGACGTTGCCGCCGGGGTGTTGATGACGAGCAAGGTGCCGGCACATGCCTTCTTGAAAGCAGAATCGCTATCCGCATGGGTTATAGCACTTGGGCGCGTGCTTGCCTGGCCGTTTCCCGGCAACCCGGTGTACGCGGTATGGATTCAACTGCCATTTATCGGGCTTTTGGCGCTCTATTTTTCGGGGCTTGAAGCGCTGCAAAAGAAACATTTTTTCCGGCAAATTGAAGTCCTGATCGTTGTTGGGTTCTGGACAATTCTGCAAGCTGCAGCCATGGCTTATGCAAGGGGTGGTGGAAATATGCCGCCAGCTTCACGTTACCAGGATTTGCTGGCACTCAATGCCGCGG
>JBAVPB010000272.1:0-12323 GCA_049692655.1 Chthoniobacteraceae bacterium
GGGAACCTCAACGCGGCTGATGCGCGCAGTCGTCTGGACAAGCGGCGTGGCTCTTTGGGCCTCGCCGAAAGTCCAGTCGATCCAGCCACGTTCGCCGGGTTGCACAGGCGAACCGGCGGTAAACCAATCGTCAAAGACGTCACCACAGTTGCTAAATAGAAAGCGGCTGTTGCCCATCACAAGGGTCGTATCCACACGCGTTGAGAGGTCTTGCAACTCTGAGGAGAGCACGTCGCCCGTAATCTTGAACGGCGGAAGAAGCGCCGCGAGATTCTCCGGCGCCATGTCGAGCCGGACTTCCTTCGACTCCTGCGGAGCGAGTTCAACATCGAACTCCCGATCGGCGGCTGCATTCTCGTTGCGATCGGTCATCGTGATGCGCGCATGTATCTTAGCAGGCTTGTCCGAGAAATTCCGGACATCGAGAAAGAGTGCAACACTCGTACCGAACTCACGGACAGCGGGACCAATCAGGCCGATTGAGCATGTTGCCGCGGGGGAATTGGTGTCTGGAAATTGCCGCAGATCGTCAACCCATATCGTACCGTCGGTATTTCCGGGATTCTGGGGCCCCTGCACGTTCAAGCGTTGCAACCATCCGGTGACGCCTTCCGGAACGGCGTGGGCGTCGAAGGTGACTTCGCGCCAGCCATCAAAGTCAAGCTTTACGCGTGGCAGCGCAATCTCGGTTTGAGTGGAAGCCGGGCTGTGATTGTCGGCGGACGCCGCCACTTTGCCGTAACGGATCACGAGCTCCAGTTCGTTTTGCGAATTGTCTCCCTTCACCCACATTTTCAATATTCCCGGCCCGGTAAGGGAGCGATGCTCATCGCCCAGGTCAAGCGAGGCAACATGGGTTTTGGGATTGAGGTGATAGGTAATTTTTCCGCACCCGAGGCCAACTTTGGGGTCTTTGAAATCCGCTTCACAAACTACCTGCGCATTCGAGGGAAGCGATGCTGTGAAGTTTTCCATGAGCCGGCAAGGCTGGGCAAGCGCAGACCCGGTCATCATGCCCAGAGCCAGTAATGAAAAGGACACTTTCAAGCCCGCACCGGCATTACGGGCCGCAGGGGTCACACGCCTCTTCTGCAGAAAATGAACGAATCGAAGGACGCTTTGAAAATGCATAGTAACGCTCATTTCACTTCCTTGGGCTTCGCAGGGCCGGGCAACCACACGACCGCGTTATTAACAAACTCCGCATACGTGCGGGGCGGATAATTGAACTCGGTCCGCCCATAAGCTGTTTGAACGAACAACTGGTCGCGCCACTTCAGCACGTTGAGGACTTTATTCACCGATTCCGGCCCGGTGAAACGGCCATCGGGTTCTCCGTCCGCGCGGCGCAGAACCAGCAAGCCTTTTTCAGTGGGCACGAGCAACTGCGTTTGCGTTGCGATGGGCTGGCCACTGATTCCCGCACCGGGCGAGTGTTTCCATTTCACCGTCCCATCGGGATTCATGAACGCCATGGCCCCCTGTTCGCTTGCAAAGGCCACGCCCTCCGGCGTCACGACAGGACACGCGGAAATGTAGCCGCCAAGCTGCTGCTGCCAAAGTTCCCTGCCTGTCGCCATATCAAAACAATGCATCGCACCGCCTTCATCGCCGATGAAGACCTTGTTCCCCTGCACTGCCGGAGTGGCACGGGTAAACTTCGCAATCGGCATCTTCCATGCAAGCCGGCCCGAATCTGATTCGACTGCGTATAGAAATCCATCCCACGACGCCACGAACACACGTCCGCTGGAGAGCGCAGGCGCGCCCCGGATTTTGTCGCCGGTTATAAATTCCCAGATCAGCACACCACTATCCACGTCCACCTTGTAAAGGTGCCCATCGTCCGAACCAAAGAAAACGTCGTCGCCATCGGGCACCGGAGAGGAATAGACCCTGCCGCCGGTCGCAAACGACCAGAGGTAAGTGCCGTTGTCGGCAACGGCGTGGAGCTTGAAATCCGCCGAGCCCACCAGCAACCGCGCCTTGTATCGCGCGGGAGTGGAAGTCGGCGTGACGGTAGCCAGCGTCCACTGCGGTCCAAGCTGCATACGGTCGGTTTTTGTATTGCCGGTCAGGCTATCCGGCACGAATACCGAGCGAATGGCGCCATTAGGATCGCCGTACGAAAACATGCCGTCCACCACCGTTGACCCGGATGCGAACGTGGGGGGAAGATTGTGAGGGAGACCGGGAAACTCATGCCACGCTCCCACCATATCCGTTGGCAACCTGGCCGGAACGCGCGACGGCGTGCCCATGAGCATTGGCACGGCGTCGGAATCCTGCCCTGATTTCCCGGCAATTTTGCCGCCGTCGAGCGGGCCATAAAGTTCGATCTCCGTAAGCGAGTCGGTATGCGCCCGGTAATAAGCGGGTATAATCTTGAGGGCATCGGTGAAAAGCGGCGGGTTAAAATTCACAACCACAAAACGCCGCTTGTTCATTCGCACCAGCGCCGCGTCCTGGGGCGTTTTCGTTTCGAGATTATTCGCGAGAATACTGATGGTCTGGTACACGGAATCCGGCGTGGCGTTGTTGAGATAGAGAACGAGGTGGGAGATGTAGCTTGGCTTGGTAAGAGTGACCGCAAATGCAATGGGGTCGGGCGCGTAAGTCCATGTGCCGCCTACGTCATCGAGCTTGCCGTTCTGCAGAAACGCGGCTTCCTGCGTGTAGATCATCGACATGGCCGTTAAGCCCTGCGCAAAAGCCGAGACGCGGTTGCGAGACATGAGCCGGTCACGCAACTGGGAGGGAATGCGATCGAATTGCACACGGATATCCTTTACATAGGTGGGATCGACGGCGTTCAGTTCAGTGTTGGCAAGGAGATTCGCCGAGGGAAACCGCACTGCCCGCAGGCTGGCGGCGTCCACGCTCACATGCCCGCCGTCCGCCTCAAACCCAACATCAAGAGTGCGCGTATCCGCATAACTTTTCACGGCGACACGGCCAAAAGTCCACTCGCCGGGCCGTCCGGAGAACGTGGACGCCGTCAAGGTCTGCTTCGTGCCATCCAACATCCCACCCGCAACGAGTTTCGTTTTGGTGTCCTCGACGCGGTACCAGAATTCCAGCAGATATGTGGCCGATGGAATAACGCGGTTGACCAGCCGTTGCGTCGCGAGCTGGCCCATATCAAGCTGCAAAGCGGATTTGCCCGTTTTTGCAGGAGCGCCGACATGCACCGTACCTTTCTCGATCGTCCAGTCCTGCGGAGATTCGAAATCCCCGTTGGCAAGTTGCTCGATTCCCATCCGGAGAATGCCTTTGTAATCGTCCGGCCCGTCGATGCCGCTAGGAAAAAATTCCGGCGTGGAATCGACATCACGCAGACGGGCAGCGGCAACATAAGCCCCGTAATCAGCCCCCGGAACCTCATGGTGGTCGCGCAATCGCGTCTGCCAGACCAGCTTGCCGGTGGCGTCGAGGCGAACCAGGGCACCATTATTGGCACCGGCAACCAACTCGTCGCCTACCGCATGGAGCACGGCATTAAACGGGAGCTTGAAATCCCACAACACCCTGCCCGTAGCCACTTCGAAGCAACGAACAAGCCCCTCGCGATCACACCGGAAAAAGCGGGTTTGCCCGGCATTCATCACATCGAGGGCCGACAGCCAGATGGTGTCGCCACCGACCTGCCAGAGGGTGCTGCCATCGGCTGCGATGCGAGCCAGGGTAGTGCGGGTCGCTTTCAACGTGCCACCATCCTTTAGTGTCAACCCGGCATCGGGGGTGTATGATCCCAACGTATTGTCATCGCGCAACGATGCACTGAGTCCCATGGTTTGAACACGCGGAGTCGCGGAGCCGGAGGGCCAGCTCACACTCCAGTTACCCGCTTCCCTCTGATTGCCAGGATCTTCTTCGTTCCTGAGCAAAACCCGGCCCGTGCGGGCATCGAGAATTTCCGGGGTGTGCTTAAACAGACTGTCAACAGCGCCGGGTTTCACTCCTGGCGTGGAGCCCGCTATCATTTCCTCGCTGTAAACAACCCGTACACCATCGGGACTCAGGGCAAAATTTCCAACATGCACGGTCTGGCCAAACGTTGCAGCAACGCTTTGCTCGGCGTCTTTCGGATACGCGGCTATGGCCGCTGCCCGGTCGTGAAACCAGAGCTTGCGCCCCCCGAAGTCGAGTGCCATGAGACCGGTCTGGCCCCGCACAATGATCTCACGCAAAGGTTCATTAACGGCAATCTGTAACTCGGTGTTTACCGCGCCTTCGAGACCCTGCCCGTACGTTACGTGATAAAGCGGCCATTCCGTGGCAGCGAGCTTTTTGAATACCGAGCCATCTGTGCCATTGAGCAGGAACAGGAAAAAACCCTGGCCCGTCGCAGCAACGACACTTTTACCCCCATCACACCAGTGGGCAAAATAGACGTTGTGCTCGGGGAGAAACTGTTTCCATAGCAGCTTTCCATCGGGACCAAAGCAGAAAAGGTTGTGACCAAAACCAAATGTTCCCACCAGAATGCGACCAGTGGCAGGATCCACGTCCAGTGTGCGAATGCGGTCTTCGCCGCTTAGGGTGTCGCGCAACGAAGTGGGGGCGTTGCTGGAAGCGGACGCAGGCGTGAGGACGGCGCTAGCCTGGAAGGCAGGCTGGACGGTGGCAGGCAGCGGGGCCGATCCATCGGCATGCAACATTTCGGCAATCCCCGCGGCCATTCCGGCATCGTCGTTGGCCAACACGCTCACCGTATCGTAGAAATTGGAAAAGGCACGACGCGTCCATCCCACAACTGCCTTCCCCGGTGCAGGGAAGTGAGTTGAAATGACTTCCGGCAGCACATCACGTCTCGCTAATGCCTCAATCAACCGGTTTTCGTAACGATGACCGAGGAGGATGAGCGGCGCGTCCACGGCCAGGCCGGGATCCACCAATTCGCCACGCCACAACCGGCCACCATCGAGCACGGGTGTCTGACCCCAGTCGTTCGGGATGCGGAGAACGTCCGATACGTTAACGACTTTTGCCGCGCGCCCGCGAGCAACCAGAGCCGCAGCGAGCTTTTCAGCCTGGGGACGACACCACGGTTGTTCCTCGTCGAGGGCGATCAGGATTTCCGGTGGATGAACTGCAGCACCGGCTTTGGCCGGCGTTGACGTTTCCGTTGTGCCAGTAAGAAACTCTTTGATCCGCTGTCCATCATGCACCCATACCGGACTTGTATCGAGTTTCGCATCCAGACTCAATGTCGCAGGAGTAGTGACGTCCACACCAGTCTCGGTCACGGCGCCACTGATAAGTTCGCGAACCCGCAGCTTCCACTGCCCGGGAGGAGCGTTGAGGGGGACGCGCCATGCGGACTGGAACAAAGGAGCGGCCGATCTGAAAATTTGCAGGCAGGTCTTGCCGCTCGGATCGAGCAGAGTGATTTCCACCGGGAAAGCCGCGTCGATCATTTCCCCGGCGGCATTCACCACCGAGGCTTGAAAATTCAAATCCGTCCCAGCTGGCAGCGTCGCCGCCGCCTTGAGGGACACCTTGTCGATCGCGGACGGAAGGAAGGCAAATATTTTACCGGGCAGATGGCGCATGTCGGCTTGCAGCGTCATCCAGTCGCCGTCGGTCTTCACATCGACAGGGCGCATTTCCAGCACATCGTAGCAAGCCGGAGGACGGCGGGGAAAACGGAGTGTCGGCTGGTCGGGCGCCTGGTAAAGCGTCTTGTAGAGACCGGAGAATTTGACAGGTGCGAAGTCGGCAAGGACCATGTATTCACCCTGCCCGCGCTTCAGCCAATCCGGGCCGACGATGAGATTATGCTCGGCGGCGGGTTTGGTTATCTTCGACAAAAACCCTCGCACCAGTTTGGTGGTTTGCTCCGTCTGGTCCCACACCATTTCACTTTCGAAATCAATGTAGCGCGGAAATGACCCGCCCAACTTGTCATCAAACTCGTCCAACTCGGAGTCGAGCCGCACGATCCCTTCGATGGGGAGTTTGCTCGATTTCTCGACCACTACGGTTTTGCCTGCGGCGACAAGACGCTTCAGCGCGGCGAGAATTTCCGGGGACGCCTCGTCTTCGTAAGCGTAACCCGGCGCAAAAATGACGTCGTAGTCCATCCCCTTCCCCTCACGAAGCTGCCGGTCGTAAAGAAAATCCGCGGGAAAGCCGGCCCGCAGGCAGGAAACCCAAAGGCCTTCGGCGGTGTAATTCAGTTTATTAACCTTGCGCACCCCGAGCTGCGCCGATTCGCGGGAGTAAAAAACGGCGACTTTGTGATAACCCCGGTCCAGCGACGAAAGAAAATCGCCATATGGAGTAAGCAGCCCCCCCGCGATATTGCGCACGGTGTCGCGATTATCGAGCGGATCCGGCGCATACGGGTCGTGCTCGATGGTGAAGTAGGTCAAACCGTCGATCTTCTGCGAAAGACCGAAGACAGCCTGGCGAAAGAGGTGCGCGCCGTAAAGACCGCTGGCGTGGTAATTATGAATCTGCGTCCAGACGGGCAACCCGTCGCGTAAATGCAGAATATTTGCCATCATCGGCGCGAAGACGGGCCGGTCGCCGGAGCCCCCATCCTTGTACATGACGGTGGAAGCCACATCCAATGAGGAAAAGACATCCTCTGGCACGCCATTGCCGGAGAGGTTCGCGCCATTGTTGCCGCCAGCTCGATAGAGCGTCCAATTCTGTGAGCTGGGATCGACCGCCTTCACCGCGCCGGCCATGCGTTCGGAAAATACCTGCCAGTCGCTATCCTGATGGGCGGCCCAAGTGCGAAATTTCGCGAGATCCTCGTATTTGCGTTCACCAAATGGGCGACCGGTAAAACGGTCGAGCGCTTTTGTCGCATCCGCACTGGTCATGCCGGGATACTTGGCCCGGTAGGACATTTCCTGCCCCTGGAAAAACGCCGCCACCACCGAACGCGGGGCATCATTGTCACCTGTATCGTAAAGCTCGTCGTAGAGACAGACACCGCGAAAAGCCGGGCTGAAGTGCATCGACGCTGTTTCCAGGCTTGAGTAGCGTTCGCAGGCGTCGAGAATTTGCGGATCGCGCGGCAGCATGGCGTCGTGCTCGGTAAAAAGATCCTCGTAGAAGCGAAGATTTTGACGGACAGCAGCATTCAGGAAACGATCGCGCCCGCTCGGCTGGTAGTAGCTCTCCCATGGGCCCAGTTCCGGACATTCGCGAACAACCTGCTCCAAATCGAGCCCGTTGCGATGAACGCGGCTCATGTCATAGCACATTCCCATGAATGCGTTGTAACCCATCCCGGTAATCTCCGATGCCAATTGCTCAGAGCCTTGCCCGGTCTTGATCGACTTCATATAGCTCAACTCCCCTTTTCCTCCCCCGATGACGTTGTATTTGCCATTCAGCAGATTTGTAAAGTGCGTGCGCGGTTCCGGTTCGACCATCTCCAGCGCCAGAGGCGCCGCGGCCTGCGAGCCGACCTTTGCCTCCACATGATAATGTCCCGCAGCGAGTGAAAGTGTCTGCGCGCCATCGAGCCGGATGATGAATGTCCCCTGTTTCGTGATCAGCGGGGCTTTATCCCGGAGCATCGGTAAACGCACGCCATGCTCGTCAACCAGATCAACCTCCAGCGCCTCCCCCGACGGGAGCGACTCTTTCGCCAGCACCGAAAGGCCAACCCAGAACGGCTCGCCCCGGAAAAAAGCGTTCCTACCGCGCTGGGTAAAGAGGCCCACGCCCACCGGCTGCGGGGCTGCGATGGAAATCCATTGGTCGGCAAAAAGCGGACGTCCGTTCCCCTCATGCACACCGAGGCGCAGCCGGTAAAGTCCGGTGCTCACAGCGGGCAGCGTGATTGTTACGTTCCCATCCGCACCTGCCTGAGTTTTCAGGTCCTGCCAGTCTTTGCCTTCATAGGGCATCAATTGGGCATATGGCTGAGCTTTTTCCAGTGGGTTCAGCGCCGAGTTGGCGTCGATCTGCCTGGCCGCTGCGTCTTCCGCGGCCGCCGCTGTTTGCGCCGATTGTTCGGCAGTGGCCAAAGCAACTTTTGCGGCCTCAAGGGCTTTGACCGTTTCCACGGTGGCTGCCTTGGCCGATTCCAATTCGCTCTTTGCCTCGTCCAGATCGGCGCCGACGGGATCGATTGGGGGCGGGGCAGTGGCAATGTCGCTCTCAGTCTTGGCGAGATCCGTAGAGGCGCTGTTGAGCGCAGCAGTCGCAGCCTTCATCGCATTCTGCAAAGGCTTCGCCGCTTTCGCCGCGGCGGCGGATTTCTGCTTCGCCGCCGCCACCGCCTCATCCGCGAGCGTCACGACTTTTGCAGCGGCGTCATTCTGCATGCCGCCAGTAGGATTTGCCTTTGCGGCGGCAGAAGCCTCCTTCTTTGCATTAGCGGCGGAATCGGTTGCCGCAAGCAACTCTATCTTTGCCTGGTCGCCGGCAAGGGCCGCATCGTCCACGCTTTTTTTCGCGGCATCGGCTGCCTGGGTGGCATCCGCGACGCGCTGTTTTACAGCGGCAAGTTTGGCTGCATCCGCAGCCCCCTTCAACCGCACCGGTTCCACGGCAAAGGCAGCGGCGGTTTCCTTCTCCTGCGCGGCCTTGGCGGCCTGTTCGGCCTGGGTGAGACCGGCTTGCGCGGCCTGCAGAGCACGGGCAGAAGAGGCCACCGCGGCATGCGCCATGGCCGCTGCGTGGTTGGCTGTCTGCGCGGGCATCGCGTCGAGAGCTCGCACGCGGGCCTCGGCGGTACCGCCGGGTTCGAAATGCCGGCTGGCCATCTCAACGGCAATGGCACGCTGGTTGCCAGTCGCCGGATCAGGGATATCCACGCGGAGCGATTTGAAAGGAAGAGTGTCAGAATTAAGCAAGAGCGACGGACCGGGCTTGGTAATGAGGAACTCGAACGGATCGCGGCGCGGATAAAGGACGAGAGACTTGGTTTCGCCATTTTCACTCTCCTGCCATGTGAGCTGCTCCATGCCTGTGATCACCGCTTTTGTATTGCCGTCGCCTGTAATCGGATATGAGAACAACGGGATCTCGATGATGTTTTGTTCCACATGCAGGCCTTTGACGGTCTGCCCGCCGCCCGCGCCGGCGCTGATGCCAGCGGCGCTCAATTGAAAAGTGAGGCCGACCGGATGGACGAGGTAGCCCTTCCCTTCCGTGTTCGCCGGAAGCCATAGCGTAAGCGGCGCGAACTTGTCAAAAACGGGGAGGAGTTCGAGCGCATTGTCCTGGCCACCGGAACGTTTCGGCGCATTTTCCTCGGCGTTTGCCGAGTCGCGCAAGGTGAGGTTTGGCAATGGCGTAATGCGCATCGACAAGGGAAGCTCGGCTTCATCCGGATTGGCAATGTAGGCGCGCAAAGTCACCGGGTAACATTTGATTTTGACAACGCCTGCGGAGATAATCAGCTCAGGGCTTTTGCTGGTGATAGAACCGTCCGCAGTCACCGTAAAAACGTGGTTGCCCGGCCAGATGGTATGGTCGCCGGGAGAAAGATCGGGCCGCGCAACCGGCAGACGGTCAATGTATTTCCCCTGATAATAACGTTCAAATACGGGCTTGCCATCAAGGAAGATATTCCGCGCCCAACCGGTGTAATCCACGCCTATTTTTTGCATCTCCATGCCGTGCGCGGTGGTGACGGGATTTGTGATCGGCCGCTCCTTTTCCAGTTTGTCCACGGTAAGGTCCGGCTTGTCAAATGGGACGAGACGGAGTTCGACGATGGCGGCGGAAGCGATGCGAAAGGAGCAAACTAAAAGAAGGGCGAAAAGCAGCACGCGGGGCATACCACATGATATAAGACGACCCCGGGTAATGGTGTCTCGGTTGCCGGGGGATTGAACGGTGAGGGTAAACATTCGCACCCTTTGCGCCTGGTCGGGTGTCATTTAGTGCGTGTAAGCGAACAGGAGCCAGTTGGTCATCCACTGGTACATTACTTCGCGCTGACGGTTGTCACCGCCGTGGCCGATGCCTTCACCGATGGGATTCGACGCACTCGGAGGGGAACTGATTTCCCATCCACAACCATCGTCATTGGGAGTGAAAAACACAGTGGGGCGGCCCTGGCAAAGATAATACTGCCATGTGCGGTTCTCAAAGTCCGCTTCGCCGGGCCACGGCGTTTCGTAAATCATGCGGAAAGCATCGCATACAAGAGGATCGTCCTTCATGAGAAGACGGGGTTCGCTCCCGAGAATCATTTTGGTGACCTCAGGCCGCACGCTGTCGGAGAATGGACTGCCGCGCAGGTAGCAGTCATCCAGCAAAAGGGTGCCGCCGCGTTCAAGCCAGCGGGAAAGATTTTCGGTTTCCTTTTCGTTAAAACTCCAGCGCCCGTGCGAAGTGAGATAGATCACCGTGTGCTGGAAGAGTTCGTCGCTGGCAACATCGAGCCCTTCGCTGCGTGTGTAGGTCGGAAGGTCGGTGCGCTTGCCGATTTGGTACAGCATGTAAGGGATCGCAGTGGGATCGGTATTCCAATCCACACCGGGCATCGCTGGCTTGATGTTGCGGACGCAAAGTTTGTTGCGGGTATCGGCGTCCTCATCATTGCCGTGGGCACGCGCCTCCTCGTCGGAGACTTCTGTGCGGTTAAGCTGGCTTGCCCGTTCGGCCCACGATCCGGCGCGGACAGAGGCAGAGGGCAGAAGTATCGCGGCAAACGCGAGGATGACCAAAGCGGGGGATTTTTTGGCGATGATGCGCATTTTCTGGGGCAGTTAATCGTATAGTCTGGCGAAAATTATGCAAAGGGTAAAGAGCGTGACAGCGAATAGGGTGTAGGTTCCATCCGCGGCATTGAAAACGAGGTGCGGGAAGGAGCAAGCTGGAGGATGGAATAATTTCTTCAACACGGTTTACTTTGCTCCTCCACTCAACAAGTTGAAATAATCCGCCACGGCATCTCCGTTCGCGACAGGCGCAGGCTCCTGGCCGGCACGCACTTTAAGCGGCTGTTTGTCCACGGCGATTTGCTTCTCGGTACGGACCGTCTTGGCCGGTTCGATTAACAGATCCATGGCACGCTTCACTTTTTGCAAGCCTCCAAGAATGGAAGCTTCGCCAAAACCGAATTGCTGCTCGACGAATCCCGAGAGATCCGGACGCACAACGACAATCTCGATAGGTAACGACTTGCCGATGCCCGGACCGGTTTCGGTGTTGTTATCCTTTGCTATTAGAGACAGCACGATGCGGTCGCCCGGTTGAAGCGGGGGATCCAAAGTCTTGAACATCTCTGCGAAGCGGCCTTTCACTAGATCCCGCGCCGGCTCGATGCGGCGTGGTACAGCACCATCGCGCGGAGTCCTGCCCAACAACGGATCCACGGTGTCGATATGGTATTCAAGATTGACCTCGGCAACGCCATAATCGTCCTCCGCCACCCAGTCGATCGCAAAATTCGCAGCTTCCTCGGCCAGCATCGTAAGCTGGCGGTTCTTGAGCGACACACGCACCGTTGGCGGCTCATCACGCTGCACCGCTATCTCAAAACTGACCGGATGCTCCATTTCGAAGCCTTTTCCAAGCGCGCCCGTGAGCCGGATGGTCGCACGATCAGGCTTTGCAAGTGTAAAACTGAAATGCCCGAAACGCCCGCTCACCTCAAGGGCCTGTCTGGAACCGTCCGCCCATTCCACGTAACAGAGCTCGGGATGCAACTCAGTGGTTGCCGCAAAACTGACCAGCACCGATGTGCCCGCAAGTCCCGCCACACGCGGTAACCGGCCCGTGAGGGTGCTCGCCGGCTGGCCTGTGTAAGTGGGCGGTGCAAGTTCGTAATTAATCGCGCTGATTTCCGGTAAATCCTCCACCATTACGCGGTACGTCGGCGTGCGACGTCCACCGTATTCAAACTCATAACTGAACGAATCAGCAGTTTGCGCGATATCAAACGCTACTTTTTGTTGCTGCAGGATGAGTGCGGAGACCACCGTCTTTTTTGTTTTTAGATCGGTTCGATACAACAGCACTTCGGAACGCCGGGCACCGACGGCTTCCAGAGAGAGCTTCACCGGACGACCGCGTACCACGGCGATGTCGCCGGGTGCCACGCGCAACTCAACGGGAAAGAGTGCGTCGAGGACCGTCGCATAAGCATCCTGCAGTCGGCGGACGCGCTCATTCACTGCGGAAAGGGCGAACAACAGACAAAGTAAAATGGCGAGCATCACTGCGCCTGCGCCCATCAACATGCGCTTGGTGCGGGTCAGATCGATCAGTTTGTAAATTTGGAGTTCGGTGAGATTCGTCGTCGTTCGCTCCAGCAATGCGGTGACAAAACTGGCTGAGTAGCCAAGTGATTTACCATTAGCTTCCGTCTCGATGACTTCGCTTCCGAGCTGCAACGA
>JBAVPB010000273.1:0-23967 GCA_049692655.1 Chthoniobacteraceae bacterium
GGACATGACAGAGCATGTCCCTCCATGGGCGTGCGGTTTGAATCGCGACTTTACCCTTTGTGTCCGGCCACTGCGGAAATTTCTTTCCTCAGTAGCTTTAGTGCTGGGTGTCGATTGGCAGGGTGATCTTCGGCCCGAGGTGGCTTGGCTGCGTGTGCAGGATGTAGAGATCGAGGATGACTTTCACGCGGGCGAGCCATTCGTGAATGTGGGAACGTATCGCATAGCGCAACGGGACATCGCCGGCAGCGAAGGCAATCGCGTCGATGTCGTAATGCCTCGCAATCAGCAGCGCCCGTTCATCGTGGCTGCGCTGGGAAATGATGGTGAACTTTTCCAGGCTGAAAACCTCCTTTGCACGGACGATGGAATCGAGCGTGCGCAGGCCGGCGTCATCGGGGGCGATGAAGCGCGACGGAACGCCGTGCGCGATCAGGGCCTTCCGCATGCTCTCGGGTTCGTCGTAGTTTGCGAGGCGGTTGTCACCGCTCACGAGGAGGAACTTCACTTTTCCGGCCTTGAAGAGCTGGGCTGCCGCCTCGATGCGATTTTTGAAATACGGGTTGTCTTTTCCTCCGCCGATATGTTCGCTCGTGCCGAGCACGAGGCCTACGCGACGCGCGGGAATCGTGCTGACGCTGCTGTAAATGCGGCCTGTGCCCGCGTTTTGCACGAAAAGCTGGCAAAGCAAAAACGCCCCCGCAACAAGGAACAGAAATGCGAGGAATACCAGCTTGGCGAGACAGCGGAACATCAACTCAGCCCTGGGCCGGGATCATGCCGCTTTTGCGGGCGTAATTGAAAAGGCCGCCGGCATCAATGACCGGGCGGACCTCGCCGAGAGGCTTGAGCTTGTAGGTGACTCCTTTTGCGGTGAGTGTGTCGTTGTCGAAATCGAGGGTGGCTTCATCGCCGGTTTTCAGGACGTCGCAAAGACGCTCGTTTGAATCGTACGGGTAGAGTTCGCCGGTGGCCACGCTGTTGCGGAAGAAAATGCGGGCAAAGCTTTCCGCGACTATCGCCTGCACGCCCGCTGCGCCGAGGGCGATGGGAGCGTGCTCGCGGGAACTGCCGCAACCGAAGTTACGACCACCAATGACGATCTGGTACGGGCTCTTGGTTGCGCCGGCGGGGACAAATTTTTCGGGGTAAAGATCGTCGGGAAGACCGATCAACGCGTAGGTGCCGAGCTTCTCGTATTCCTCGGGGATCGTGGGCACGAGCGTCAGATATTGGGCGGGAATGATCTGGTCGGTGTCGATGTTATCTTTGACGACGAATACTTTGCTTGTGACGGTGTGTGACATATCGGTTGGGTTCTAATTGCTAATATCTGAAACTTGGAACTGGCTCGTCGCTGGGCGGTTGCGTGGATGGAAGAGGGACATCGTTTGGCTGGTCAAAATCCGGCTTTCTGCCGCCATGCGAACCGCTGCTTCCGCCGCCGGATTTTTTCATCGGCGCGGCTGCGAGTGTCGGCTGGTGAGGCGATGGAGCGATGTCATCCGTGGGAATGTAGCCAGAGTCGCCATCCAGGATCTGGACGCGGCTGTAACCGTAGTGACGCTCCAGCATCACGACCTCACTGCCTTTCTTCAACTGCATGTCGGCCCCGTTCGCCTGGGCCGGGCCATATTTGTAAAACGCCGTGGTATCGGCGGTGACGATGTAGCGCACCGGCCCGGTTGCGGATGTCGGAGGCGGCGGGGTGCTGCTGCTGCATGCGGTGTTAAAAAGCGCGCTCATGATCGCGAGCAACAAAATGCCTCCCCGAGTCCGCCAATCGCATTTGCGCGGACTTTCGCCGGTGAGATCCCGGTGGACTGAGGAACACTTGCTCTCCATCTTGCCACAATTTAGCTCAAAAACTCGCGTGGGTCAGTGATTTTTCCGGTCAATGCCGATGCGGCGACCGTGTATGGGCTGGCGAGGTAAACTTTCGATTCCTTGTTGCCCATGCGACCGGGGAAATTCCGGTTCGTGGCGCTGATGCAATTCATCGGCGTATTCAGACGGCCGAAGGTATCCACAGGACCGCCGAGACATGCCATGCAGGAGGCGTTTTCCGTCATGGTGACGCCGGCGGTTTCGAGGATGTTCCAGACGGTGTTGCCGTCCCACTCGATGTTTTGCAATTCCTCCACAACGCGCGGTGTCGCAGGGACGCCGAAGGTGTTGATCTTCACGGAGTGGCCGCGGACGACCTCGGCGAAAGCCAGGAAATCGCTCGTCTTGCCGCCGGTGCAGGAACCGATGTAGGCGCGGTCGAGCTTGATGTTGCCGAGATCCTTCGCCAGGGCGCGATTGCCCGGATCGGGATGCATGGCGACAGTCGGCTCGAGCGTCGAGAGGTCGAATGTCTTGTCGTAAACGAAACTCTGGTCGCGATCGACTTCCACGGCGGAGTATTCGGCCTTGGTGCCGTTTGCGGCGTTGCGTTCATCCACGTAGTCGAAGGTCGTCTTGTCGGCGGGGAAGATGCCGTTCTTGCCGCCGGCTTCGATCGCCATGTTTGCGATCGTCATGCGGTCGTCCATGTTCATCGCGCCCGCGCCGGGGCCTTCCCACTGCATTGCGCGGTAGGTGGCGCCGTCGAAGCCGATGTCGCCGATGACGTGCAGGATCACGTCCTTGGCCATCACGCCTTTCTGCATCTGGCCCTCGAGGAAGAAACGCATCGTCTCGGGGACCTTGATGAGCAATTTGCCTGTGCCGAAGATGAAGCCCGCGTCGGTGTTGCCGATGCCGGTGGCGAACTCGCCAAATGCCCCAGCCATGCAGGTGTGGGAATCGGTGCCGAAGAGGATTTCGCCGGGGCGGGTGTGGCCCTTCCATGGGAGCGCGGTGTGACAGACGCCGGCGAACTTCGAGCCGTGCTGGCGCTTGAGCTGGCCGCGCGCGCCGTCAAATTTCCAGTGGCCGTCCATGTCGTCGATCACGTCGTAGAAATAGGTGATGCCCTGTTCCTTCACGAAATCGCGGAGGATATCGACGTTGCGGTTCGACATGCTGTCCTGCGTGAAGATGTAGTGATCGGGGATGATCACGATTTTTTTCGGGTCCCAGACCTTAGCGGTCTTGCCGAACTCGCGCTTAAAGACGCCGATGGTTCCCGGGCCGCAGACATCGTGGGTCATGAGGACATCGACATTCACCCAGACGTTGTCGCCGGGCTGGACATGCGCTTTGCCACTGGCGCGCGCGAGGATTTTTTCGGTCAGGGTCATAGGGCGTTAATATTTAGAAGATAAGGATTGAATGCAAAGTGAAATTTCAGAGGGCGGAGGGAAGCAAGGGCAGAGGGATGAGGGATGAGGGCGGAAATGCGGATTTCGAAAAGAAAGTCCGGCTCTGCATAAAGCCGAGTGGCGAGACTATATCTTCGCGAGATAAGTATCTGTTACTGGTCTTGTTGTTCATTTGCATGCAGTAGATGTAGTGGAATGGGGATGCTATTGGAATTGCTATTAATGCATGGCACTGATACTAAAAAGGCATGAATCGGGCGAGTATCCGGGAGCTGGAATGTTTTGTGGCGGTGGCGGAGGAGCTGAATTTTTCGCGGGCGGCGCGGCGGTTGCACGTGAGTCAGCCGCCGTTGACGCGTCAGATCCAGTCGCTGGAGGAGAAGCTTGCGCTCCAGCTTTTTGAGCGGAGCACGCGGGCGGTATCGTTGACACCGGCGGGGGCGCTTTACCTGGAGGATGCGAGAGGCATCCTTATGCGGCTGGATGGGGCGACGGAGGCGGCACGCCGGGCGGTGACGGGGGAGAGTTCGCGGCTGAGGCTGGCGTTTATCGGTGCTTTGCTGGATGAGGGGCTGGTGCGGCTGCTACAGGTGTTTCGCGAGAGCCATCCGCAGTGCCAGATCCATCTTTCCGATCTTTCGGCTGCGGCGCAACTGGAGGCGCTGGAAGCGGGGCAGGTGGATGGGGCGTTCATCGGCGCGCCTCCGCAGGGATTGCCCAAGGATATCGCCTCGGTGATCTGGAAGCGGGAGCCGCTTTTGATTGCGCTGCCGGAGGGACATGCGCTTGCGGCGTTCAAAAGCCTGTCGTTTTCCGCGTTGAAGCCAGAGAGCTGGGTGATGATCTCGCGCAACGCCGCGCCGGCGTTCCGTCAGCAGTTTGATGAGTTGTGTGCCGGCGCGGATTTCAGTCCGCGTGTCGTGCAGGAGTCGGACCGGGTGGCGGCGGTGCTGACGATGGTGGCTGCGGGCCAGGGGATTAGCCTGCTACCGGAAGCCATGTCACGGCTGATCCGCGAGGGGGTGGCGTTCCGCCCGGTGAAGGGAGTGCGTCCGGAACTTGCGCATACGTTTGTTTATCGCAGCCGCAAGCCGGATCCGGTGGTTGTGGATTTTGTGAAGTTGCTGGGGGTGAAGGGGTAGCTCTACCTTAGCGACGATTCATGAAGTTGACCCTTTCTATTTTATTGCAGATCATTTGGGCTGCATGACACGGAAGAATCGCATTTCCAAACGCAAGTTGAAGCCATCTTCTGCGGAAAAGAAAAAGGATTCAGCTTTGCTCCGAGAATTCGACAAAATCCTGCGACGCGATATGAACGCGACTTTGCTTGGAATGAGGGGTAAGTGGGGCAAGATCGTGTTAAATGCCGATGATTTATTCAAGATGCTGCCGCGGTATAAGAAAAATCCGGCGGAACGAATTCGTTTGGGGCCGTTGCTTTACCCGGTTGCGGCGAAATTCACAGACGATATTTACAAGGTATTGCTCGCCGCGCCGGTAAAGAAGACAATGGACACTGTGGTTTTTACTGCGGGAGGTTCTGCCACCGGAAAAAGCACGATTTTACGCGCTGCGGGACGAAGCTCCGGTGTGGATTTTATCATGGATACAACCTTCTCTAAAATTGACAGGGCGATATTACAGGTGGAGAAGGCGTTGGCTTCGGGAAGAAAAGTGGACATTCATTATGTATACCGGGATTTTTCCGAATCGGTAAAAGGAATGGTAAGACGCGCGCTCGATCCCAAGTCTGGACGGAGCGTGCCAATTGATGTCATGGCACAGACTCATTATGGTTCCCAACGAGCAATGCTATACGCTTCAATGCAGTATCAGGATAACACGATGGTATCCTTCAAGTTTTATCTAAACGATGAAAAGAAAGTGAAGGAAATCAAATTAGAGAAGTTCTACCGTCTGCTACATGGTCGCGTTGACAAACTCAAAAAAATCGGCCAAGATATACTTGATGAGCTTCTCAAAAATCAAGGGCGCCGACGGAGTGATCCGAGTAAGAATCAAGACGCCCGAAGGAAAGACTTATACATTTCGCGAGAATTCTACGAAGCCAATCGATCCAAAACTTAAACGCGAGGCGGACGCCCGATCAAAATCGATGCGTGAAGGATTCCGAAAAGCAGTGCTGAAAGCCCGCGAGCGCAAGGTGTCGCTCCAGACCGTAGTGCCGGTGAGTTGATTTGACGGGATGATTCGACCCGTCGCGAAAACGCCCTGATTAATTGACGTCCGGCCGGCGACCGCGTCTTAATATCTTTTATGCAAAAAACGGGTCCATTTGCTGAGCGTACGGTTGACCTGCTCGAACCCACAGGCGAACGCGTTTCCTTACGCGTGGAATTCGGACCGATTGAGGCTGAGGGCCAGGATTGCCGGTGCCAGGTTCGATTTGAAGGCTGGGGAGACTCGCTGCGGGCTATATGGGGATATGATTCAGTCCAGGCTTTCTTGCTGGCGGTCGATTTCGTCCACGGGATACTCGCGGCGTTTGTTCACCGAGGCGGCAGAGTTGTCTGGCCCGGCACGTTAGAGGACTTTGACCTGGCTGCCTGGCAGACCCAGTTCAGGATAACTCGTGAAGGAGATTGAAATTGCACGAAAGACTGCCGATGGCCCTCGATGATTTCGCAGAAATGCCGAATGACTATGCTGGTCTTTGCAGGGTGCATCTCCCGCGTCCGATTCATGACAAGGCGGAATATGGGAACATGGTGGAGATCGCGGCGGTGTTTGCTGGATTCGAGGCAGAAATGACTGCTGACCAAACGGATTATTTTGATCTGATTTGCTCGCTTCTCGCGGCGTGGGAAGCGGCGCATGTGAAGCCTTCCAAGAAAAATCCGGTTGAAACTTTGAAACATCTTTTGGGTGAGCACGAACTGAAAGCTGTGGATCTTTCCCATATTCTTCGATCCTCCGCGAAGCTGGGGGCGATGATCCTGCGGGGGGATCGTTCGATCACGGCTGATCATGCCCGCAAATTGGGGGAGTATTTCAAATTACCGGCGGGGACGTTTA
Source organism: Chthoniobacteraceae bacterium (assembly GCA_049692655.1). Taxonomy (GTDB): domain Bacteria; phylum Verrucomicrobiota; class Verrucomicrobiia; order Chthoniobacterales; family Chthoniobacteraceae; genus DASZPK01. The sequence goes on from JBAVPB010000273.1 coordinate 6,288, forward strand.
TTGAATGAAGTATATTGAGTCCAAACCGGGAGTGATGATGGGCAAACCGGTCATTGCCGGGACGCGCATCACGGTTGAAAATATTCTCGTGCGTCTTGATGCGGGAGAGACGGTGGAGAGCATTGTGGCTGAGCATCCGCGTCTTACCCGTGAAGCGGTGTTAGCGGCGATGGAATTCGGTGGTCTGGAATAAAGGAAGTGCCCATATTCAGGTTCGTTGTGTAAACGCGAAAACCGGGATGAGGCATCGTTTCCAGCGGCCCTCCGGGGCGCATTCACTTTTGTATGTTTTCCGGGGGTGGTCGCTGCGCTCGACCCCCGGCTAATCTCCGACAACCCTCCGGGTTGCTTTCTACGGGGTTCTTAGCAAGGAAGCGCTTGTGCTGGCTTCTTGAACAAACCCATGTGTGCGAGGCTACTTCTGGAAGCTTTCCATTACGCGGGTGAAGCCGGTGTAGAGTTCGTCGCGGAAGAGGCTTTGGTCGGCGACTTCGCGGCGGAAGTAGTCGTAGGAGGGGCGGGCGTTGAATGCGGTGATGTCGCTGCGGCTGGAGCTTCGCAGCTCGGCAAAGAAGTTGTGAAGCAGATCGAGCTTGTCGCTCTTGCTGATGCCCTGGCGGCTGGCGTCCTGGATGAAGGAATTGATGCTGCGTTGTAATGCCGGGTTTGCATAGTTTGAGGCTACAAAATGGTGTTCACCCGAGTTCACGTCCTCGGACATTTTGATGAAATCCTGGCTGAGGCTTTCGATTTGCGCGACCTGGGCGGCCTCGGCGAAGAAGACCTGCCAGTTGATGGTCTCCCAGTTCTGGATGTTATCGAGCCTGTAACCGAAGCGGCGTGTGCCGAGGGTGACTCCGCCATTTTCGCCGGGAGTCACTTTGCGCTCGATGAGGTAGGTGGCAATCCCCACGACTTTGCCGGTGGGGACGTGGATGATCGGGCTGCCACTGTTGCCCTTTACGAAAGGGGCATCTACCTCCACGAGGTCGGGGCCGATGCCGACGATTTTCCCCTCGGTGGGCCGCACGACTCCGCCGCCTTCGGCATTGCCGAGGACGATGACGGCGTCGCCGATCTTCACATTGTTGTCGAGATTGGTCATTATCTCAAAAGCCTTTGGAATTGCGGGGACCTCCATTTTTACGATGTCGTGCCCCACGGCCACGGCGCTGGGGCCCGCGGTGAAAGCGGTGCCACCGAGGCTGGTGAGCTTGACGCCGACATTATCGCTGAGGACGTGGGCGTTGGTAATGGCGTAGGTATGGCCATCCATGTTGCAAATGAAGCCGCTACCGACGCCTTTCAGCCCTTCCACCAAGAGCAATGCGCCGTGGTAATCCGCAATCAACTGGGTGGCCTGCACGGGTTGGGAAGCCGGGGTGTGTGAAGCAACCGATGCCGATGCGGCAGGAGGATTTTGAACAGCGGGCGAAGCGTTTTGAGGCAGGGCGGGCGATGCAGCCGGCTTATCCTGCGTCTCGTCCGGCGTGGTGATCCTGACCAATTTGTAGGGGATGACCTTGAAGTATAGCGACAAATACAAGGCTATGATCGTGAGAATAATAGTGGTGATTGTCTTCATGGCTGTGGCGCAGGCTGATGTAATAATGTTATCGGGGCAAACTTATTTAGGACAGGCGTGGCAGGAGATGTTTCAGGGGGAGGGGATGGTAATTTAATATTTTTGTTCTAACGTCGTATCGATATGAGTGTCAAAGGGAGTCAGAAACGTATGTCTTCACAAAAATCCGCCTGCCGCGTCCTGAAATTGCAATTTTCATGTTGGTTTGCCTTTGGCGTTGTTGCCGTGGCGCTGGCGGCGTCGCCGGTGCGGGGGGAGACGGCGGGTAAATATGCGGGGAGCAACTTCGCGTTTATCGATGCGGCGAAGACATGGGAGGCGGCAGCTTCGATCACCCCGGCGAAGTATCCGGACAGCGATTCGGCGACGGTGGACCACAAGACGGTGCAGGTTTACCGGGCGGACGGGACCGGGGAGAGCCAGGACGAGGCATTTATCAAGGTGCTGACGGAGAAGGGGAAGAAGGCCTACTCGTCGATCTCGACCAATTTCATGCTGCCGTATTCCACGGCGGAGGTGGTGAAGATGGAGATCATGAAGCCGGATGGGAAGATCGTGGCGGTGGATGTGGCGGCGAACTCCAAGGAGACGATCGAGAGCGGGCAGATGGAGATGAATATTTACGACCCGAACAGCAAGGTGATCGTGACAAACATCCCGGGGCTGGAGACCGGCGATGTGTTGCACTGGATCACGCGCACGACCACGCAGCGGTCGATCATTCCCGGGGAATTCGCCGATGAAAATGTGCTCGAGGCGGACGGCTATATCCGGCACACGACGTATGAGGTGCATGCGCCGGCTGACAAGCCGTTGAAAAAGATCGTCCTGAGGGACGAGGTTCCGGGGACGGTGAAATACACCGCGCTGCCGGGTGACGGCCAGACCACGGTACACCGCTGGGAGGTGACGAATGTGCCGCGGATGTTCAATGAGGCATCGATGCCGCCGTATGAAAATGTGCTGCAACGGGTCGTGGTGAGCACCACGCCGGACTGGCACGCCATCTCGAAATGGTACTGGGAGCTGAGCAAGCCGCATCTCGAAACTGTGACGCCCGAGTTGAAGAAAACCGTGGCGGACCTGACCGCAGGGGCGAAGGACGACGCGGAGAAGATGAAGGCGCTGTTTTACTTTGTATCGCAAAAAATCCGTTACATGGGCCTGACCCCGGAGAAGGACCGGCCTGGCTTCGAGCCGCACGATGTCTGCCTGACATTTGACAAGAAATACGGGGTCTGCCGGGACAAGGCGGCGCTGCTGGTCGCCATGCTGCGGGAGGCGGGATTGGACGCCTATCCGGTGCTGGTGAATGTGGGAAGCAAGAAGGACAAGGAGGTGCCTGATCCGGGATTCAACCACGCGATCGTGGGAGTGGAGTTGAACAAAGGGGAGTACACCCTGATGGATCCGACGGACGAGCACACCCGCGAGCTGCTGCCGACGTATGATGGCAACCAGAGCTACCTGGTAGCACGGCCCGAGGGGGAAACCGTCCTCACCAGCGCCGTCGGATCCCCCGAGAAAAACATGATGGCGATCAAGACGACGGGAACACTCACCTCGGCCGGCGGGCTGGAGGCAAAGTCTGAGCTCTCATTGAACGGGATCTACGACAACGTCGTGCGGAACAGTTTTTCCATGTTGAAAGCGGATGATCTGCGGCGGGGTTGCGAGACGTTGCTGAAGAAAACGCTGCCGGGCGCGAAGCTTGCGTCCTTGAAAGTGACCCCGGAAAACATGCAGGACATGTCCACGCCCGTCAAAATCACGATCGAGTATTCCGTCGATGATGTCACCGTGAGCGGGCACGGAAAATCGGTGGTGAAGGTGCCATGGCTGAGCAGCGGCGTGAGCATTTTCAACATGATCCTCGGGGAATCGGCCGGGCTGGACCAGCGGAAGTATCCGCTGCTGACACAGGTGACCTGCGGTACCGACGAGCAAATTTCACTCAAGCTGGGCGAAGGATTTTCGGGGGTTTTCTCGATGCCGGTGTGCGAACCGGTGGAGAACGATTGCCTGAGCTACCACCGGAGCTTCTCCATGGAAAACGGGATGCTGGAATGCTCGCGTTCGCTGAAGCTCAAGGCGGTGGAGTTTTCGCCGGGGCAATACGCGCAATTGAAAAAGACGCTTAAAGAGATGGCGTATGACGATAGAAAGTCGCCTGTGCTGAATGTGCCGGAACATGCGGGCGCGGCGCCTGAGGTGGCCACGCAGCCGCCCGCGCCGGCCGCAGTGGACTCCAACGCGACGATCCTGAACAGCCACAAGGAGATCGAGGTGACCGACGCGCACACCGCCACCTACCGGGCGAAATACACGGTGCTCATCCTCACCTATGCCGGGAAAAAGCAGTATGCCGATGTTGAGATTCCCTACAATCCCGCCTGCCAGGAGGCGCGCTTGATCCGCGGCACGGTGACTTCCAAGAGCGGCCAGAGCCGGGAGGTCGCCAAAACCGAGATGAACACGATGGATGCGGAGTGGAGCGCCTCGGCAAAGCGGTACACGGGCGGAAAGATCCTGGTGGCGAATCTGCCGGGCGTGGATATCGGTTCCACGATCGATGTGGAGTATGAGATTATCACAAAGAACAAACCTTTCATCGGGGGATTCGAGCCGTTTCAATTCGTCAATGACCTTGAGCAGAAATCGTTTCAATTGACGGCGCCTGCCGGGGTCAAGATCGAGAAGATGACCACGGGTAGCGGTCCCATGCTGACGACGGTCCCTGCTGTTGCCGGCGGGGAGCAAACTTACCAGTGGATGACGGGAAAGATGCCGGCGCTGCCCGGGGAAATGGAATGCCCGCCCGCGTGGTTTTACACGCCGGGAGTGGCTTATTTTGCGGGAGACATGAAGGAGGGCCTCAAGGCGCTGAATGACCAGATGCTAGACCGGTCCAAGTCCCGCACCAAAGTGGAGGCGCTCGTCCGGCAACTCACCAAAGGGAGCAAGAGCAAACTGGAGACTGTGAAGGCGATCCGCGATTACGTGGCGAAGTCGATCCGTGTGGCTGGGCCGGCCTCCTTTATGGACCTCCCGCTCAGCGAGCTCTCGGCGGCGGACACCACGCTGCAGGATGGCTACGGACATGCGGCTGACCGCGCGATCCTGCTTCATGCGATGCTCTCGGCGGCGGGATTCCATCCTGAGTTTGTGATGGGCTCGAACCTGCCGGCGCTCGAAGACATCCGGAAAGTGGCGACATCATTCCCTATGCCGGAAAGCTTCGAGATTCCGTTGGTGAAGCTCACGCTGGACGGGACGACTTATTACCTCAACGATACCGACCAATATGCGCGGCTGGGTTCCACCGGGCATGACGACCGGCTCGGCATCGATCTTTCAAACCAGGGTTACGAAGTCATCAAGGCGGCGCGGGATTGCCGGGACAGGATCGAGACGGCCTACACGCTCTCCTTTGACAAACAGGGCCGGATGGAGATGAAGGTCTCGAAACATTACTTCGGCGGGGAATACAACAAGATGAACCGATTTTTTTCGGAGCTGCTTCCCGAGGAGCGCAAGCGCTACTACCAGGCGGCAATTTCGAAAGTCGGCCAGGGGGCGCGTGCGATGGGGGATTTGACGGATCATTTCGGCAGCTATCCCGGCACCGAGGAGTTCAAGGTCGAGCTCGATAACTACGCGGTGATGGATGGGAATTACATCTACTTTTCGCTGCCATTCACGCCAGCGCTCTTTCAGCTTCCCGGCGGGGACCAGCGCAGCCTGCCATTCATTCTTTCGCAGGAGGCGACGAGCAGTGTCCGCGCGGAGATAGAATTTCCTGCGGGCTTCCATGACGTGATCATTGCTCCCGGAAGCGAAGATGTGAACGTGCCGGACGGAGGTGGCAAGGCGCAGCTCTCGGCAACAACCAAGGCGGGGAAGTTTGTGATGACGGGTGACTTTGAAAAATCGCCGGCCATCATCAATGCGAAGGATTATCCGGCGATGCAGAAAATGGAGTCGGCGCTGGAGCGGTCGGGGAAGGTGTTTCTGTTGCAGAAGGACGATGTATCCAGGCAGGTGAATTAAAAAGGAGGGGAACCGGTCCGGCCCTTCGGATGGTGCATAGCAGAGGGTTGGCAAGGGTTGGTAAAGGTTGATTAGCCCTGGCAATGGGGTGCGCAGGATGCGCGCGGTAATCCGGTGTGACGTGCAACGGCGATTTAAACAATCCGGCGTGAGGGGGTGGTGCGATTTTTCTCCCAAAATGGAACGGCTGGTATAGAATGGTGGCATGCAAAAAATAGCAGCAGGGTGCATCGGTATTTTTCTTCTGATTTTTGTGGGCATCGTCCTTACGGCGATCGGTTCATACAACGGGCTTGTGAAGTCGTCCCAAGCAGTGGATGCCCAATGGGCTAATGTGCAGACGGTTTATCAGCGTCGTGCAGACCTGATCCCAAATCTTGTGAGCACGGTCGCGGGCGCGGCGAATTTCGAGAAATCGACGCTCATCGCGATCACCGACGCGCGTGCATCGGTAGGCCAGGTGAAGATTGACCCAAACCAGGCCCCGAGCGATCCTGCGCAACTCGCCAAATACCAGGCGGCGCAGTCGCAGGTCTCCTCTGCCCTGTCGAGATTGCTGGTGGTGAGCGAGCGTTATCCCGACTTGAAGGCGAATGAGAATTTCCGGGATTTGCAGGCCCAGCTTGAGTCCACGGAGAACCGGATCAACTTCGCCCGCAGTGATTTCAACACGGCGGTGCAAACCTATAATACGAAAGTAAAAGGATTTCCCACTGTCTTGATCGCAGGAATGATGGGCTTTTCACCCAAGCCATATTTCGAGGCCGATGCAGGGGCGCAAAATGCGCCGAAGGTGAATTTCGACTTCAGCGGCACGGCTGCGCCTGCGCACTAGAAAACAACGAATGAGCGAGGAAATCAAAATGACGGACGGCTTGCGCAATTCGTCCGCTTTTTTCCGTGGTTTTCTCGCGTTCGCGCTGACATTTTTTTTCATCCAAACCGTCTTTGCCGGGGAAGTCATCCCTCCCGTGCCCACGCAATATTTCAACGATTACGCGAAGATCATCAATCCCGCCACGGCGCAGCAATTAAACGCGCAGTTGGAGCAATATGAGAAGGATACTTCAAACCAGATCGTCGTTGCCATTTACCCGAAGATGCAGAGCGACGATGCGCTCGATTCTTACACGGTGCGGGTGGCGCGCATCTGGGATGTGGGACAAAAAGACCGCCAGAATGGCGCTGTTCTTTTCGTTTTCGTCCAGGATCATAAAATGTTCATTGCGACCGCGCGGGGATTGCAGGGCGCCATCCCCGACATCACTTGCAAGCGGATCATCGATGACGAAATCACCCCCCTATTCAAACAAGGCAATTTCAACGGCGGTATGACCGCGGGGGTGAATGCGTTGATGGCCGCGGCAAAAGGGGAATACAAAGGTACCGGCAAAACCGTCAAGGGAGCAAATGACGAACGCAATTCAAACATCCTCAATTTTTGCATCTTCGCCCTCATCATAGGAATTTTCATTGTCAGCCACCTGCGCCGCCGCACGGCTACTGCTTACGGTTCATCCGGGAGCCGGAGCTTCGGTGGCGGCTGGTATTTTGGAGGATTCGGCGGTGGGGGGAGTAGTGGAGGCGGTGGTGGATTCGGCGGTGGTGGTGGATTTTCAGGAGGAGGCGGCGGCGGGGGGTTCGACGGCGGTGGGGCAGGAGGGAGCTGGTAGATGCATCACAAGGAATTTCTGGATAAAATTGATGATGCAAAAGTCGTTGCCGCGATCGCGGAGGCCGAGCGGCGCACCTCGGGAGAGATCCGCATCTGGGTTTCGCATCGCAAAATCTCCGATGCGCTCGGCACCGCGCAAAAGCGATTTCTCAAGCTCGGCATGGACAAGACGCCGGAGCGCAATGCGGTGATGCTTTACATCGCGCCGCGCTCCCAGGTATTTGCCGTGGTGGGCGACAGCGGCGTGCATGAAAAATGCGGCGATGCATTCTGGACGGAGGTCACTTCGCAACTCTCGGCCGATTTGAAAAAGGAATCGATTACGGCGGCGCTGGTCAATGCGGTGGGAAAGGTCGGCGATCTGCTCGCGGCGCATTTTCCTCCCGGGGCTGGCGGCGGAGACAAACTGCCGAATGATATTCTGCGGGACTGAGGCGCAGCCCCTGCCGGGGCTGGGTCAGTTTTTGTCAGAGCTACCGGTGGCTTGCGCACACCGGCTAATGTCCGCAAAGCCTCCGACTTAAAGAATTGGAACCAATTGTACAGTAAAACTAATTTTCGCGCTGGGTAACCATCGAAACTTGTCCGGCTCACCGCCACTCGTGCTTCGGATATTTCCGCTGGAGCTCCTGTTTGACCTTGGGATAGGACTCGCGCCAGAAGGTGGAGAGATTTTGCGTCACCTGGATCGGGCGATGGTTTGGCGCGAGCACGCTGATCACGAGCGGCACGCGTCCGCCGGCGATCGTGAGGCTGCCTTCCACTCCGTAGAGTTCCTGGATGCGGGCGGAGACGCCGGGGGCGGCTTTTTCGTCGTAGATGATCTTCCACTTTTTGCCGTTGGGCAGTTCGATGCGCTCGGGGGCGAATTTTTCCACGAGGCCCTGCTGCATCGGCGAAAGCCACGACTTCACCACGGGCCAGACGGGGCGGTCCTTGATCTCCTTGTAGTTCGTCGCGCCGTGGCAGATCTGCTCGATGATCGCGTGCTTATCGTCGGCGCCGATTGAGGGGAGTTCCAGCTCGGGCATCCATTCGCGCAGGCGGTTCACGCGGACGATCCATTGCTCCACGGCGTTGTCCCAATTAGTCAGCTTGCAGTCGCCGGTCTCCACCTGCTCGGCGAGAAGCATCGCGGCCTCCTGCAGCGGCACTTTGTCCGTGACCTCGAAGCCGAGCACGAGGTCGCGGAAGAGCACCTGCGAGCGCGTCATCACGCGGCGCAGGGTGGTGTCGTAAAACACTTTCGCCACTTTCTTGAAGGCATCGGGGTAAAGCTCGCGCAGCCAGTCCTCCTTGATCGACGTGCCCACCGTGAGGAGCACGGTCAGCTCGCCGTCTTTGCCCTGCACTTCGCGCACGTCGGAAGCGACCAGCAGCGGGCTGTGCTGCACCACGCTTTCACGAGCCAGCACGCCGCGGCGGCCATGCACGAGATTGCAGCGGAGCGTTCCGGTGTCGATGCGCATCGCCACCTGGTCGGAGAATCCCGCGAGCACGCAGCGCTGGATCGCCTCGTTCGAGACGTCGGCGTCCCCGAGGTCGAGCTTCTCCTCGCGGGCGATTTTCAGAAATTGCTCGAGCGTCTGCGCGACTTCCCGTGCGGCGATGGCGTTGATGCCGTACCGGCGGCAGCTTTGCGGGTTGTAATTATTCTGCTCGGCGTAGCGGAATGCGCGCATGAGGATCATGAAATCGGAGAATTCCTTTTCGCCGAACAGGTCCTCGCGGTCGCGGTCCATCTGCTTCCCTTCGCTGCGCCGCATTACATTCCGCCCTTGTGAAAGAGCCGCCACCAGCGCAGCGGCGCGCACGCAGCCGAGTTTGTCGGCCTCGAGCAGCATGCGGGCGTAGCGGGGATGCACCGGGAACGCCAGCATGCGCCTGCCGAGCGGCGAGATGTGGCCCGTGTTTTCGTCGAGCGCTCCGAGATCCTTGAGCAGCGTCTCCGCGCGTTCCAGAGATCGTGTGTCAGGTGGCTCCAGCCAGCGGAATGCCGCGACATCTTCCACGCCGCTGGCTTTCAAAGTCAGGATCACTTCGGAAAGATCGAGTCGTTTCACCTCCGGCAATTCCTGAGGCGCGCGGTCCATGTGCTCAAGTTCCGTCCAGAGACGGATGCACCGCCCGGGCGCGGTGCGGCCCGCGCGGCCGGCGCGCTGGTCCGCAGAAGCGCGGCTGATTTTTTCCACGAGCAGCGTATTGATCCCGCGGTATGGGTCGAACCGCGCGATGCGCGCCACGCCGCTGTCGATCACGAGGCGCACGCCGTCGATGGTCAGCGAGGTTTCCGCGACATTGGTGGAGACCACCACTTTGCGTTGGAAATAGCGTGCCAGCGCGGCATCCTGCGCGGCCACGGGCAATTCGCCGTGCAATGGCAGAGCGATGAATTCCTTCGATACCCGCGAATGCTGGATCGCCTGGATCGTGCGGCTGATTTCGTACGCGCCCGGCATGAATATCAGCACGTCGCCCTCGGTGTCATCCGCCAGGCGCTCCAGCTCGGAGGCGGCCAGTTCCCAGACCGGGTGATCGTCATTCTGGTAGGTGCCCTCCAGGTATTCGATCTCCACGGGATGCGTCCGCCCGGCCGATTCCAGCATCGCGCATGGGGCGAGATATTTTTCGAGATGCAGGGTGTCGAGTGTCGCGGACATCACGATGATCTTGAGATCCGGCCGCAGTGTTTCCTGCAATTGCAGCACGCGCGCGAGCGTGATGTCGCCGTAGAGATGGCGCTCGTGGAATTCGTCGAACAGGATCGCACTTATGCCGCGCATGGCCGGGTCGTTCAGCAACTGCCGCAGCAGCACCCCCTCCGTTACAAAGCGGATGCGCGTCTTTGCCGAAGTCACCTTGTCGAAACGGATCTGGTAGCCTACCTCGTCGCCGAGCTTCACGCCGCGCTCCTCCGCAACCCGCGCTGCAAGCATGCGCGTCGCCAGCCGCCGGGGCTGCAATACCACCACCTCGCCTTCACCGAGCAGACCGCCGTCGAGCAGCATCTGGGGCACCTGCGTCGATTTGCCCGAGCCGGTAGGAGCCTGCAAAATCAGGCGGGTCTGCGTGCGCAGTTTGCCGGTGATGGCATCCTTGAGGTGATAAATCGGGAGTTTGGACATCGAAATCGAAATCGGGAGTTTTAAGCTTTAAGTTTTAAGTGTTAAGTAAAAAGGAACCTGTGTTCGCAATATGACGCCCACTTCCCCGCCAATCTGCAAAATCGAGCGCACGAAGTGAATTGCTTAATACTTAAAACTTAAAGCCTAAAACTTTCCCATGCTTCTCGCATTCCACAAACCCTTTGGCGTGATTTCACAATTCACCCCCGATGGCTCGCCGCATCGCACGCTGGCGGAGTTCGGGTTTCCGAAAGGCGTCTATCCCATCGGCCGCCTCGATGCGGAAAGCGAAGGGCTGCTCCTGCTGAGCGACGAGGCTGCGTTGAATGAACGGCTGCTGCATCCTGACCATGGGCATCGTCGCACCTATTGGGCGCTGGTCGAGCGCGTGCCGGTGCGGGAGGCGTTGGACAATATGGAGCGGGGACTTGTGATTGCGGGGCGCAAAACGCTGCCGTGCAAAGCAACGCTGCTTGATCCACAGCCGGAGGTTCCGGCGAGGACGCCGCCGGTGCGCTTTCGCAAGAATGTGCAGGATGTGTGGATCGCGCTGGAGTTGATCGAGGGGAAGAACCACCAGGTGCGGCGCATGACGGCGGCGATCGGGCATCCGACGTTGCGGTTGGTTCGTGTGAGGATCGGCGGGTATGAACTTGGTTCGCTTGATGCGGGGAAATGGATTGCCGTGGATGATGCGGGACGGAAATTGATCGGACTTGAATGAAAAATCTTATTAGAAAGATATTCGAATTTCTCGGTTGGCGTTTCCGATTCATGCGTCCTCCACAAAAATATACAGACGATGAATTAAATGAGTTTGAGCAGAAATACCGCATTACACTCCCGCAAGATTATCGCGATTATCTCATACAAACAGGTGTTGGTTGTTATACCGATCTTGACGGCATCTGTCTCTTGGAAGAGTGGTGCCAACCTTATGATGAAAAAGAATTTTCCGACGACTTTTTAACCCACGACTTTCCACATACCGAAGTGTGGAATGATAGAAACATTACAAAAGAAGAAATGGGATGGAGATCTCCTTATTATGATAACAATCTTGCCTGTGGAGCTATGCGCGTCGTCAACACGGGATGCGAGGGTTACGATCTGCTTATCGTGTCAGGCCCGGAGCGTGGAAATATGTGGTATGATGACCGCGCATGTTCAGGAAAGGGTATTTATCCTTTACGAGCGAAAGGAACGAATCGCGTGAGTTTTCAAGAATATGTCAGGATCAAAAAGAATGAAAAAGCCTTCCACTGGTTTTGTGCTCCTTCAGGAGGTATTGTGCGCGAACCGAGTAAAGGTAGCTTATAGAGCGTGTCATGCGCTTTTTAGCTACCCTTCAAGAGAAGATGGTGCCGCCCTTACAGGGCTAGGGAAATTTTGGACGTCGGTCCCGGGGCTTCACCCCACTGGCATTAAGTTAAGGTGTTATTGAGGACGGTAATTCCGGCACATCTGCAGTGCTGTTGAGACGGGGAGTGAAGAGAAGTCCGAAGAAGCTATCGCGGACTGGGACCTGACAGAGCAGGTCCCTCCAAGGGCGCGCCGTGTGAATCGTGACGCCGCTCTTTTTTTCCGACCATGGTAGAACTTGGCTCGCTTGATGCAGGGAAATGGATTGCCGTGGATGACGCGGGACGGAAATTGATCGGACTTGGGTGAATGATCTTCGAATTGGTCGAAACAGAGTTTCGAGAGCAAGTGCGTTCCAAAATCGGAGTTTTGGAACGAGGTCGCTTGCGCGACCTTTGGCGTACGATGGATCACGCTGGGTGATGCGGAACGGAAGATCGGGCTGGAAAAATTTTAGAGACGTTGTTCCTGGGGCTTCACCCCAGGCTATCACATTACACCCCGTTGGGGCTGGGAGAATTTCGTGAATTGCGGGGTTTGTGTCAATGCGAGGGTTTGGGTGAATCGCAGGTTGGGACTTGGACACGACAGAGCGTGTCCCTCCATGGCGCGCCGCGTGAATCGTGACTCCGCCCTTTTTGTCCGACCACCGTGGAAGGGGCTGATATTTGTTAACTTAATGCCAGTGGGTCAAAGCGTTGGCTGCTTTTCGAGAATGAGGTAGCCGAACGATTCCATTTCGACATCGCCAGTAAAAATCTTGCCGGACCCGATCTCGTTGAATTTCTCTCCGCCGAGATTCACGTCCACGGCATGAGGGTTGAAATTCAGCACAAATACAAATGTGCGTTCGCCATCCTCCCGCCGTTGCGCGGTGACTCCCGGGGGTAGATCGGTTTTCAGGGTCTTTTCGATGCCGAGCTTCGCTGCCAGGCTTTTGTAAAAGTCTTCGTGGAATTTGTCCTCATTGCGCGATGCGATGTAGTAGGCCTGTCCCTTGCCAAAATGGTTTACTGTGAGTGCAGGTCTGCCCGCATAAAAATCGCTGTCGTAGGTCGCGAGGACTTCCGCGCCCTCTGCATGAATGAGATCGCAGAGATCGCGCAGGGCATAGGAACCGGCCAGACCCAGATCGTTGCCGGGGGTGATGTTCACCTGGTTCTTATCGACATCGTGCAGCGCATCGATCTCCTCGGACCAGATGCCGAGCACCTTCCGCAGAGGGCCGGGGAATCCGTCGAGATGGCAGAGATCGTATTCGTCCACCAGTCCACTCCAGTAGGTGGCTACGAAGCAGCCGCCCTCCTTGACGAATTGCTCGATGCGTTCGGCCACGCCGGGACGCGTCATGTAAAGCATCGGCGCGATGAGCAGCTTGTATTTCGAAAAATCGTACGTGGAGGCAATTACATCCACCGGCACGCCGAGTTGCCAGAAAGGGAGATGGTGCGCCTCGCAGGTGGCGTGGTAATTTTTGTTGTCGGGGAAGATCGCCTTGGCGTCCTCGATCGCCCAGAGATTCTCCCAGTCGTAAATCACGGCGACCCCGGGCTGGACGCTTGTGCCGACGATGGCATCGAGCTGCTCCAGCGTCTGGCCGACATCGGCCACGTCCCGGAAGACGCGCGTGTTTTCATGCCCGCAATGGTCCACGACTGCGCCGTGGAATTTTTCAAATCCGCCACGGCTCTTGCGCCATTGGAAATACTGCACGGTGTCCGCGCCGTGCGCGACGGCCTGGATCGAGGAGAGGGCATGCATGCCGGGGCGTTTCAGTTTATTGACCGGCCGCCAGCAGACGTTGCTCGGCGTGCTTTCCATGAGCATGAACGGCTTGCCGCCTTTGAGCGCCCGGTTCAGGTCGTGCGTGAATGCGACCGAGGAGGCAATTTTCGCGTCGCCTGCGGGGCTGTGCCAGTAGGGGTAGCCGTCCCACGAGATCACGTCGAGATGCTCCGCGAATGCGGGGGTATCGAGCCCCGGGTATGTCCCCATGAAGTTGGTCGTTATCGGCACTTCAGGGGTGATTTCGCGGAGCGGAACGATTTCGTTTTTGTAAAAATCTATCGTCTGCGCGGTGACGAACCGCTTCCAGTCAATGTTAAGCCCGTGGATGGAGCTTTCGCCGCGCGGAGAGGGGGAAACCACCTGGGACCAGTCGGTGTATGTGTGGCTCCAGAAAGTGCTCCACCACTTTTCATTCAGGTTATCGAGAGTCTTGTAGCGCGCTTTCAGCCATTCGCGAAATGCCTCCTGGCAGAGATCGCAGTGGCATTCGCTGCCCCAGTCGGCAGCTCCGCTGAATTCATTGGAGATATGCCATACGAGCAGCGCGGGATGGTCCTTGTACCGCTCGGCCAGCTTGCGATTGATGATCCGCGTTTTCTCACGATAAACCGGCGAGGTCAGGCAGTGATTGTGCCGGAAGCCGTGCAACAACCGCCGCCGGTCGCGCTTCACGCTGAGGACTTCGGGATACTTGGCCGACATCCACGCGGGTTTCGATCCGCTCGGCGTGGCCAGCACTGCATAGGCCCCGTTTGCATGCAGCAGGTCCATGATGCGGTCCATCCAGTCGAACGTAAATTTCCCCTCCTCGGGCTCAAGCTTGACCCATGAGAAAACGCCGATGGTTGCGACGTTGCAATGAGCGAGCTTCATCAGCCGCATATCTTCCAGCCATACGTCCGGCTGCCATTGCTCGGCGTTGTAATCCGCACCGTGCAGGATGTGCGGGCACTTGGGATTGATGGGAGGGAATTTTTTCATGGGAGTTTGTTTGGAGCGTGTCATGCGCTATCCAGGGGGATTAGGCCGCCCCTACAGGGCTGGAGGAATTTTTGGGCGCGAGTTCCTGGGGCGTTGCCCCAGGCTGACTTGATTCGCCCCCTTGGGGCTTGGGGAATGATGCGTTATCAAAATGCATGACAGGCTCTAGTGTAGTGTGTCGTAAATAGGTTTCATCATGGCTTCCTCTGATTGAATCCATGCGCGGCTGCTCGACTGTGTGCCAGCAAGGCTTTGGCGATCATAGACAATAAAAGTCATTTGCGACACACAACACTAGTAACTCCCGGCTTCAAGATTCAGCCAGTGGACTTCCGCTTCTGTCAATGTGACCTCCAACCCCGGCATTGTGGTGCGGGTTTCATCGATCACGCGGGGGCCGATGAGTGCGAATGTGGGGAAACGCTGCGCGAGCACATAGGCGAGGGCGATATTGATCGGCAGGACACCTTTTTTGCCGGCGAGCTCGATTGCGCGTTCGCGGCGCTGGAAATTGTCCTCCGAGTACCAACTGTTAGCCAGCTCTGTATCCTCGCGTTTGTCGGGATGGGCGCGGTCCGTGAAAAATCCGCGCGCCTGGCTCGACCATGCGAGTACGGGCATCTGTGTGCGCTCGTGCCATGCACGGGCTTCCGGCGTGGATGCCGCAATGCAACCGGTCCAGACCGGGTTGACCATGCGGGCGAGGCTGAAATTATTGCTGACCGCTGAAAAGCCGGCGAGCCCATGCTTCCGGGCGTATTCGTTCGCTTCATCGACGCGCTCGATGCTCCAGTTTGAGCCGCCGAAGGCGTGCAGGCGTCCCGCTTTTTTGTGCTGGTTCATCACATCGACAAACTCGCCGGCTGGAATTTCCGGGTTGTCGCGATGCATGAGATAAATGTCCACATGGTCCGTCTGCATGCGGTCGAGCGATTCCAATAATTGCCTGGAGAGATTTTCCGGATCACAAAACGGGGTGTGCGCTCCCTTGCCTAAAATCACCACTTTCTCACGGATGCCGCGATTTTTGATCCAATGGCCGAGCAGTTTCTCCGGTATGCCATGGTTGTAGTGGTACGAGGTATCGAAACTGTTTCCTCCGCGCTCAAAAAAATCGTCGCAGATTGCCGCAGTGTGCGGGTAGGTGGTCTGGTTATCGCAACCCATAACCAGGCGGGAAACCTGTTTCTCCAGGCCCTGGAGGCGGGCGTAAGTCATCGGGCTGTCCGCGCGCTTCGCCAGGGGATGGCGCGAGACGGTGAATTTTGCCTCCGGGGCGTCCGGTTTTTCCGCGTCATACACGACGCCCACTTCCTTGCGCCACCTGTCGAGCGCGAGCATGTTGCCGAGTGTGTCGTCCCACGACATGGCGGGTGACTGTCTGCCGGCCAGGTGCTCCGCGACATGGTCGGCTTCGTATGCGTAGAGGTCCCGGTCTGACTCCACGAGCACCTCTTCCGGCACGCCGTTTTTGAAGATGATGATCTTGGAAAATCCCGGCTTGTTCGTAACGATCCACGGGCTGGGAACGACGATGCTCCCCCCGGTGCCCCAGATGCGGATATTGTTTTCGAGATTCAGTTGTGTGCCGGTGGCAAGCTGCGCGACGATCCCGCTGGAGAATTTCATCGATCCCACCGCGTATTCATCCACATGGCTTTCCGCGCCCACATGCCCTGTTCCGGAAAACGCAACCGGCTCGTCGAATGGCTTTCCGATGGCCGCTCCCGCGATCAGCCGGGCCCCCGAGGTGCAGTAACATCCCACATCGAGGATGCCGCCGCCGCCGAGTGCGTTGTTTAAAAGACGGCTTTTTAAATCGTAGCCGCAGCGAAAGCTGAATGTCGTCTGGATGAGCCGCACGTCGCCGATGACTTTTTTGTGGAGCAACTCAACGAGCTTCGCGGTTTGCGGATGGCACCGGTACATGAACGCCTCCATCAAAAACACATCATTCCGTTGCGCGGCGTCCACCACGGCCATCGCCTCGGCATGGTTGAGTGCGATCGGTTTTTCGCAGAGAATATGTTTGCCAGCCTCGGCGGCCTTGATCGCCCACTCCGCATGCAAAGGGTGCGGGGTCGAAATATAAACGGCCTCCACTTCAGGGTCAGCGAGCAGCGCCTCGTAGCTGCCGTGCGCGGTGGCGGGGAAATCCGCCGTGAATTTTTGTGCGGACCCGAGTGTGCGGCTGCCTGCGGCGGTGAGCACTCCGGTTTTTGATGTGGCGAGTCCTTGCGCGAATTTGCGGGCGATCGATCCGGTGCCGATGATGCCCCACTTGAGTTTTTTGTTCATGGGTTTAACAGGTTTAGAATCAGTATTTTAAAATACGAGCCAGAAAATCGCGGCATTGCGCGCTTTTTGGAGAGTCAAAAACTTGCGCGCCCGGGCCGGATTCCACGATTTTTCCATCAGCCAGAAATGCAATCTGGTCGGCCACGACTTTTGCGAAGCCCATTTCGTGGGTCACCAGGACGAAGTCGCGGCCTTCCTCCTTGAGCTCCTCGATTACATCGAGCACCTCGCCGGTCATCTCGGGATCGAGCGCCGAGGTCGGTTCATCGAACAATAGCAGACGGGGTTTGATCGAAATGGCGCGGGCGATGGCGATGCGCTGCTGCTGGCCCCCGCTCAGCTCGGCGGGCCTTTTGTCCGCGTGATTTTCGAGGCGGAACCGGCGCAATGCCTGCATGGCGGTCTCGCGCGCCTCCGCCGGGGGAATGGCATGCACTTTTTCAAGCGGCAGCGTGATGTTTTCGAGCGCAGTGAGATGGGGAAAAAGATTGTAAGACTGAAACACCACGCCGATGGTGCGCCGGTGCTGGCGCAGGGAGGTCTCGTCGAAATTCACCGGCTCGTCGTTGATCTCGAGCGATCCCTCCTCTGGGTTCAGCAGGCCGGCCATGACGCGCAGGAGCGTCGATTTTCCACCGCCGGAGGGCCCGATCAGGACAAGCGAGTGGACGTCGTCAAAGCGCAACGAGACATCGTCCAGCACGCGATGTGCGCCGAAGCTCTTGGAAATGTGGTCGAGTTTAAGTTTCAAACTTGTGTTTCTTTTCCAGGGATTGTGACCAGAGCGAGATCGGCAGGGTCAGGATCAAATACCCT
>JBAVPB010000274.1:0-5058 GCA_049692655.1 Chthoniobacteraceae bacterium
AGCGTCCGCTGTCCCCAGCGGAGGCACACGTCGCCAGCAGTACGTAGTCGCATCATCACTCAAGCCGCTCCGGCAGGAAACGCCCTCGTCCCCTCAGCGCCGGAGGCGCGGCGGAATTAAAGATGGCATGGGTTGTCTAGCGGGCGGATGAACGCGACGCTAGACATATGAAAACCAACGTCATTAACATCGGGGAAAACGGGAGAACAATCAAGCAGCCCGGAGTGCAGCGTAGCGAAACTCCGGGAACATCCATTATCAAAATGTAAAAACCCCTGGAAGGGGTGACGGAATAAAACCGTCATTAGAGAGCGTCACGCACTTTGACGACGCATTATTTCCCAGCCCCAACGGGGTGTAATGTGATAGCCTGGGGTGAAGCCCCAGGAATAACGTTCCTAAAATTTCTCCAGCCCTGTAAGGGCGACACAATCCTCCCCTGAAATGACAGATGAAAGTGCATGACACGCTCGAGACGTGCCTTACCCTGGCCAGTGACTTACTTCCTGCCCTTGGGATCTTTATTTCTCCGGGTCGGAGTCTCGCCGTTGAACTCGGTATGCACCAGGTCAACCAGTTCGCCGACGGTTACGCAATCGGCCACATCATCGGGAATCAACGCCACGCCCAGCGGCTTAAAATATTCATCCCTGTTGATGGCATAGGCGAGATCTAGCAACGCCTGCCTGTTGAAACCGAGATCATCGATGAGAGAGTGGTCCATCTCTATCTCGTCGCGGGGTTGAGGCGCTGCATCCTCAATCATCCTTAGTGCATTGTCGCTGATCTCGTCTTCCTCGGGCATGGGGCAGGCGGGTTATGGCTGTGGGCAGCTTTCGACTTACTTCTTTTTAGCTGCTTTGGCTTTTGCCCAGCGTTTCTTCAACGCAGCCACGATCTTTGCGCGGCCTTCGGGAGAAAGACCCTTTTTCTGGCTCTTAGGCGCTTTTGCAGTTTTTGCGGCCTTGGCCGGAGCTGCTGCCGCGCCTTTTTTCGCCCAGCGCGCCTTGAGGGCGGCTACGATCTTTGCACGGCCTTCGGGGGAGAGTCCGCGCTTCTTCTTGCCCGCGGGCACGGCTGCGGTTGCGACTGCAGGCGCGGAGGGCGATGCGGTGCGGGATCTTGCCCACCGGGCTTTCGTGGATGCGGAAATTTTTGCGCGGGCTGCGGCGCTCATTTTGCGGCGTCCCCTTTTTGCGGGCGCGGCAGTTACGGCTTCAGGTGCGGGGGTGGATCCGAAAAGCTGGCTCAGGCGGGCTTCCAGGTTTTCGATCATTTCTTTGATGTTAATGGCTTCCTTGAGGGATTCGATGGATATGGACATAGATAACTGCCAGCTAATCCTCGTCATATAATGTGTCAATGATTATTTTGCGCGCGGGCGATTTCGTTATTGTAACTCACTCTGTAATTCCCGTTGCAGGAGACCCGATATTTCAGTATTAAGTCAGGCCATGACAACAAAACCTTCCAAACCCGCAAAAGCCGCAAAAGCAGCCAAGCCTGCAAAAAGAAAACCAAACGCAGCATTCCTGAAGCCTGTTCAGCCTGATGCAAAACTCGCCGAAGTAGTTGGCTCGAAGCCATTGCCTCGCACGGAGCTCACCAAGAAGCTCTGGGATTACATCAAGAAAAACAATCTCCAGGACTCCAAGAAGAGGACCCTGATCAACGCCGACGACGCGCTCAAGGCCGTGTTCAATGGCAAGAAGCAGGTTAGCATGTTTGAAATGACCAAGCTTGTATCCGGTCATCTCGAGAAGTAAATCGTCCTGCATCTATTTGGCATTTGGGAAAATCACTTTCCCTGCTGGAATCAGGAAGCGGGCTGCTTTGCGAAAATACTTTTAATTTCCGGACGATCTTCGTCCGGTAATTTAATCCAAGGCAGTCTGCTCCACCTGGTCTTCCCCCGGCTCATGGGTGGCAAGTGAAATAACCAGCCAGGCCTCAAAAGTCCTGGCAAACAAGCTATGGGCCTTTTTCAAAAAATCGCGGACTCCGATGCGCATCACCGGCTGATGATCTCGGCGGGTTTGACGGCCGTCGTTTTTGCCGCATTGAGCGGCAGGGTTTCCATGATGGCCCACATCTTTGCCACATGGGACTTCTTCTCCTTCTGCATCCTCGCTCTCATGTGGATCAGGATCATTCGCGCAAATCCGCGCAGTGTCTCGCAGAATGCGAAATTGCAGGACTCCAGCCAGACCGCCATTTTTGTTTTTGTAGTGATCTCTGCTTGCACGAGCCTTCTTGCGTTGGGTGTGCTGCTGCATACCGCCAAGGATCTCTCCCGCGCGAGACTCAACGAGCACATCCTGCTTTCCGGGGTTACAGTCATCGGCTCGTGGGTGCTCGTCCACACCGTCTTTGCGCTTCACTACGCCAATATATTTTACAAGGCCGGCAGCAAGACGGACCCGAGGCATAACTGCGGCCTGCAATTTCCGGAAGAGAAGCATCCTGACTATCTGGACTTCGCCTATTTTTCCTTTGTCATCGGCATGACCAGCCAGGTATCCGATGTCCAGATCAGCTCCCGGCGGATTCGCCGCCTGGCACTCGTCCATGGGATAGTCTCGTTCGCTTTCAATGTCGTGATCGTTGCACTTACCATCAACATCATTTCAGGACTGCTATGAGTTTCTTCCGTATCTCATTAATGGGGATGTCACGGAAGTCTGGAGCGCGTCATGCACTTTCGAGCCAACGTCCAAGGCAACTCCGCGAACACCAAAGGTGTTCTGTCCTCCAGCCCAGGGGTGGCACGACGCAGGAGTGCCTACCCTGGGTTCAAGTTCCATTCCATCAACCTCAACGAGGTTGCGCCCGCTTTGCGACTGTATCTCTGCGTCACGCACTTTTGTTTCCAGCCCCAACGGGGTGCAATGTGATAGCCTGGGGTGAAGCCCCAGGAATAACGTTCCTAAAATTCTTCCAGCCCTGTAAGGGCGGCACAATCCCCCCTGAAATGGCAGATAAAAGTGCATGACACGCTCCAAATAATATCCCTTATGCGCAAATACACCCCGCTCTCCGACGATCTCTACGATTACATGATCCATCAGCGATCGAATCTCAACGATCCTGTGCTGGATGCGCTGCGCACCGAAACAAACACGCTGGGCGATGTGCGCCAGATGGCGATCAGCGAGGAGCAGGCCGGGTTTCTCACATTCCTGGTCGCGGCCATCGGCGCCCGGCACGCCGTTGAGGTCGGTACTTTCACCGGCAGCAGTTCGCTCAGCATCGCGCGGGGATTGCCGCCGGATGGCACCCTTGTCTGTTTTGATCAGGATGACCAGTGGACATCCATAGCCCGCCGTTACTGGACGCAGGCAGGCGTGAACAAAAAAATCGAGCTCCGGCTTGGCGATGCGGCAAAGACGCTTCCTGAGTTCCACCCCTCCGCGCCGCTCGATTTCGTTTTCATCGACGCAAACAAGGACGGCTACGACCTTTACTATGAATCCCTGCTGCCCCATGTCCGGCAGGGCGGAGTTATCATTTTCGATAACATGCTCCGCCACGGTGAAGTGCTCCTGCCCGCGGACCAGCAAACCATCGAGACGCAAACCATCGTCAAGCTGAACCACAAACTCGCTGGCGATGCGCGCGTACAATCAGTCCTCATCCCCGTGGCCGATGGATTGAATCTCTGCCGCAAGCTGTAAGCGGAAAGCCATGCACGAAACTTTACTGATACAGGAAATGTAAGTCTCACTATAATGCCGACCAGTATTCCTCCCCAGGATCATGAAATGTAAAATACTCATCCCTCTTCTATGCGCATTGCCTTTGGTGATGTGTAATGCGGGCTCCGTCAGGCTGTGGAGCGGTGACACTCTCAAGGGTAAAATTGCCTGGGACCCCAAGACAGGGCTGACAATTACTCCCGATCCGGCCGCCCCGGGGGTTCCGGTTTCCTCCACCAAGATCGATCTCACAAAAGTGCGCGACGCAATCTTCGTCGATCCCGACCCACAGGCGGCGCCAGCCGCTCCGGACCATCCCCCATCGCAACCCGTCGGTGTATTTCTCACAAACGGCGATTTCGTCGCCGGAAACGTGCATGACATCGAAAAACCCGTGATAAAAGTCGAGGCGCAACCCGTGCCGGCCACCGGCATCGCGTGGATCATATTAAATCCCATTCCGCTCGATAAGTTTCCCAAGGTCCCCCCGGGGCGCACCGGCGCGGTCCTCCCAAGTGGAGATTTTTTTGAAGGCGCTTTCGCCGGGATTCAGGATTACCGCATCGGTATCAACTCCCCGTTGCTCGGACCGCAGCGTTTTCCCATGGACCAGATCGCTGCGGTCATCATGCACGACAGGCAACCCTCCCAGGCGCTCTACATGGTCACGGCTACTAACGGTTCATCCTTTCAGGCGGATGATTTGAAATTCGACAAGCAAGGGATCAATTTTCAGGATCCTATTCTGGGCCCGATCAAGCTCAAGTTTTGGGATATCAAGGAAATTGGCTCGGGAAGCGGGCGGTTTCAAATCATCACGGATTCCGATCCAGTGGCGATAGCCGCGCCCGGCGCCACCGTCGCAAAGGCTCCGGAGGATTTCCAAATCGTGTCGGGTACAGATTCCACTGCGCCTGCCACGCTGTTGACCCGGGTGAATGTGCCGGTCACCTATACAGTTCCGGCGGGAATGACCGTTTTCACCGCCACCATCGCGGTGCCCAAGGATTCGCCGGCAGGCACGCACTTCACATTTGCCGTGTATGGAGACGGCCGGTTTCTCATCCAGCGCAGCCTTCCCATCGGGCTGGGAGACCCTCCGCAAATTTTCAAGACGGAGCTCAGCAACGTCCATACGATCTCGCTCCGTGTCGAACCCTCCTTTGCCGGTGGCCCGGACAAAATTTACGGCCAGTGGACGGGCCCGATGCTATTTCGGCCTTAGCTGAGTAACGGGATTATCCCGTTCGCAAATGTTACAGGAGGAAAATGCAATTTACAGAGAAGCGTGGGAGTAACCTGTGAATAACTGGTAAATAACCAGACCCGCCCGCTTGTGTTTTTGGATGGGTTCGTTTACAAT
>JBAVPB010000275.1:0-15434 GCA_049692655.1 Chthoniobacteraceae bacterium
TCCCTATCCTGCAAACAGGGATGCCGCGGCTATTATCCATTGGGTTTACCATTACGGCCAGACGGAACACGACATCCCCCTGGAACTGATGCCCTCAAGAACAATCACCGGGGCTGTCCCTGAAGAACAGATTGCCCCACCCGGGCAGCCGGCGCCCATCATTGATGTCGTCGGCTATTTCCAGGCGGAACTCGGCCTCGGGGAGACGGCGCGGCTGCTGATCTCGGGAATCGAGGCGTCGGGCATCCCCTATACCAGTATCACCAGCCGGGAGATACTCAGCCGGCAGGACCATCCGTTCCAGCACACGGGATCCGGGGATTCCGGGGCCGGCATAAAAATCCTTTGTATTAATTGCGACCATATGCCTGCTTTTATGCAACGCGTGAGCCCCGGTTTTTTGGAGGGGCGTCATGTCATCGGCCTCTGGTTCTGGGAGCTGGAATACTTCCCGCGGGACATGGTCGCGAGTTTTGATTTGGTGGACGAGGTCTGGACGGGCAGCAGCTTTACCGCGGAGGCGTTTCGAAAAGTGACGTCGAAACCGGTCTATGTATTCCCCCACCCCTTCCTCCAGCCCTCTGCGGCGCCGTCCCACTCCAAGGCGGACCTGGGACTTCCGGACAGGTTCATGTTTTATTTCGCGTTCGATTTTTTCAGCACTATCGAGCGTAAAAATCCCCTGGGACTGATCGCCGCTTTCAAAAAAGCATTCGCGCCGGGGGAAGGGCCCATGCTTGTGATCAAAACCATCAATGGCGACAAGCGGATGGCCTCATTCGAAAAACTCCAGTACGCGGCCGCAGGGTGTGACGATATCCTGGTCATCGACCAGTATCTCTCGCCCGAACGCAGGGATTCCATGATCGCAAATTGCGATTGTTACGTCTCTTTGCATCGCTCGGAGGGGCTCGGCATGACCATGGCGGAGGCCATGATCAACGGCAAACCGGTGATCGCCACGCGTTACTCCGGCAACCTTGAATTCATGTCCGGGGAAAACAGTTACCTGGTTTCATATCAGCTCCGGCCGGTCGGCAAAAACAGCGAGCATTACCCGCAAGAGGGTGAATGGGCTGAGCCCGACATTGGGGAGGCGGCTTCCCTGATGCGCCATGTTTATGAAAGTCCGGACGAAGCGGCGAAACGGGGAAAACAGGCACGACTCGACGTCATGGCGAAGCTGTCGCCAGAGGCCTGCGCGCGCTTTGTAAAGGAACGTGTTGCCGATATCCATGCGGCACTCTCAACCGGTAAGTCACCGACGGTCACGAAGCATAGATCCTCCCGGCTTCGAAACTATTGGCGTGCATTGATAAATGCTCCAAAGAGGATCAATCACCGTGCCCAAAAACGATTTTTACACACAAACAAAACAATTTCCTAAACAACACTTGACTTCTTCGGCGGTTTTTGGCATTATCAGTCAATATCGAACCCGCTATTTATCCATCTTCCAACTCATCACCTCGTCTAAAAAACTGCATGTCACCTATTTGACAGGTCTGGCAATAAAACATATCAGGGTAAATCAAGCCAAATCAAGCCCGGCGCCTATCAAAAATCAAAAAAAGGCGTGTATCCTTGACCAATCCAACTTCACTCCAAGTGAAATCCCCAAAGTAATCCGGGCAAATCCAAGGTAATCCAACTTCATTTTAACTCGCAACGATGACAGGCTCATTTGATACCGCCCGGAAAAGAATGCTTAAAAGTCTCTTGCAATCCCTTTTTTTTCGTAGATACTAACCGTCCTTTTTCAATTTAGACCCAATACACAACGAATTTATGTCCACAGAACTGATGACGGAACTTCTCGAGGCTGGAGTGCACTTTGGCCACCAAACCAAACGGTGGAATCCGAAGATGAAGCCGTTTATTTTTGAGAAGCGCAATGCGATCTACCTGATCAACCTCGGAGTGACTGTAAAGCAGCTCCAGGAAGCAACCGATTTCCTCGGTGATGCAGTGCGTCGCGGCGGCAAGGTGCTTTTCGTGGGCTGTAAAAAGCAGGCTCAGGAAGCCGTGAAGGAAGCCGCGCTCGCAGCCGGACAGTTTTACGTGAACCAGCGCTGGCTCGGCGGCACATTGACCAACATGGCGACCATCCGCAAGAGCATCGCCCATCTCAAATACATCGAGGACATCGAAAAAGCCCCCGAGTATTCCAAAATGGGCAAGAAGGAACTTTCCGCTCTTCGTCGTGACGGTGAAAAACTCAAGCGCAACCTCGAAGGCATCCGCGACATGCAGAAATTGCCCGACGTGATCGTGATCATCGACACGCAGCGTGAAGCCATCGCAGTCGCCGAGGCCCGCCGCCTGAACATTCCCACCGTGGCAATTGTGGACACCAACGCAAATCCGGAGCTCATCAATTATCCGATCGCCGGAAATGACGACGCCATCCGTGCCATCCGCATCGTGCTGCAGAAACTCGTGGACGCAATCGTGTCCGCCAGCGGTGAAAACACCAGGCACGAGGAAGCGGCAATGGCAG
Organism: Chthoniobacteraceae bacterium; assembly: GCA_049692655.1. Taxonomy (GTDB): domain Bacteria; phylum Verrucomicrobiota; class Verrucomicrobiia; order Chthoniobacterales; family Chthoniobacteraceae; genus DASZPK01. The sequence goes on from JBAVPB010000275.1 coordinate 2,501, forward strand.
GCGTTTCGGAATAACGTTCCCAACGTTCCGTATCTTCGGGCAGGCACGCGCATTACGCGGCGTTCTCTTTATTTTTAACTTCAACCTTTTGATTTATTCTTATGGCAGACATTGATCCCAAACTCGTAATGCAGCTCCGGGAAAAAACCGGCGCTGGAATGATGGATTGCAAAAAAGCTCTCGCAGAATCCGGTGGTGACTCGGAAAAAGCGGAGACAATCCTACGTACCAAGGGCATCGCAAGCGCCAGCAAAAAAGCCACGCGTGCGACCAAGGAAGGCATTGTTGCCTCTTACATCCACCTGCAAGGCAAGGTCGGGGTGCTCGTCGAAGTGAATTGCGAGACCGACTTCGTCGCGAAGAATGATATTTTCCGTGAGTTCGTAAAAGACATCACGCTGCACATCGCGGCATCGCATCCTCTTTACGTCAGCCGCGACCAGGTTCCCGCCGAGGAAGTTGAGAAGGAACGTGAGATTTACCGCGGTCAGGTGCAGGGCAAGCCCGCAAACATCGTCGAGAAAATCGTCGATGGAAAAGTGGACAAATTTTACAGCGGCGTCTGCCTGCTCGACCAGGCATTCATCAAGAATCCCGACCAGACCGTGAAGGATCTCGTGACCGCAAAAGTCACCGAGCTGGGCGAGAACATCGTGATCCGCCGCTTCACCCGCTACATGGTGGGTGAGGATTCCGCTGCAGGAACCGCTGCTGCAGAATAGTCTTGGTGTAGCGTCCGCTGTCCCCAGCGGAGTTTCGAGCCTTACTCAGCAGGCAGTCCTAGTTGTTTCCGCAGCCACGCAGCAAAGGCGACTGCACGCGGCTCGTCGTACCAATCTACCAGCGTTGTATCGACGTCGGATTGCTTTTTCAGGCGCAATGCAGGCGCATAGGAATAAGTACTGCGGCCTCCCTTGGTGCTGTGCCTGAGCTTTTCCACAGCGACCGCCTGGATGTTTGAAATATCAATGGCCACGCGGGTCTCGCGCCCAAAGCTTAACGGCAGCGAAACTGTCCGCGATCCCTCGTCAATGATCAGATCCTCGGCGCCGCTATGGATCTTGAGCCAGCGCTGGAGACCGAACCCCGCCGCGCCTATCAGGATCGTGATCCATGCGGCGGAGATGGTTTGAAAGGGGGGATGAAAATTCGTGGTAAGGCCCACGATAAAGATGGCCCCGAACGAGAGCCCGAGTAAGGCAATGCCTGCGGTTTCAAGGGCCGATATCTTCGACAGGCGGATGCGCGTCTTTGCCGCCAGCCGGGCAATACTGACTCCGCCTGCGACCGGATTCCTTTTCTTATAGCGCCACCATGACAGGCTCGCTCCCCAGCAGCCGAGCATCACCAGATGGAACGGCGTGAGGAAAAGGAACAACATCAAGCTGTCACTCCCGATGCCTTTTTCCAGCACGGAGTCCCCTGGATGTTCGGGATTGAAAAACACCTGCACAGGCCCTACCGGATATTTCGCGACGATGCCATCCGCCCAAGCCTTGCCGGATGAAAACATGGCGTCATACCGCAACCGTGTCGCACCATAAACCACAGGCCCTATTTCGTATTGATAATCGACCAGGGCGCCATAAATCGTAGAACCCTTTATACCGGGCTGGCTCGTCACCCTGCTTTCAACGACATGTCCGCCCACCTCGGCATATTTTTGCGATGCGACTTGCTTGATCGTGGCCGGCGCTATCTTGGTGTCGAAAAAAATCACCAGCGCAGACCAGATTAATGTAAAAAATACGAACGAAACTCCACCCAGTGCTCTCATTGCAGCAACATAACCGTTATGCGAAAATGGTGAACCGAAATTTTCCGCCAAGTTCGCTTGCCGGATGCGCCTCCCATGCAAATAATAGACAAGTGAACACCGTCGGGCAATCATTGCTACCCACCCTGAAGCGCTATTTCGGCTTCGATTCCTTCCGCCCTTTGCAGAAGGAAATCATTACCGATTCTCTGGCGGGCCGCGACGTGTTTGCCCTCCTTCCCACCGGAGGCGGCAAATCCCTTTGCTTCCAACTGCCGGCACTCATCGACGATGGCCTGACTGTCGTAGTCTCCCCGCTCATCGCCTTGATGAAAGACCAGGTGGACGCCATGCGGGCCAGCGGCATCGAGGCGACTTTCCTGAATTCCACCCTCGGTGCGGAGGAATCCCGGAACCGTCTTCGTGGATTGTTCGCCGGGAAATACCGCCTGCTCTACGCCGCGCCGGAGCGCCTGATGCTGGATGGCACCATAGAAATGCTGCGCCAGTGGAATGTAACGCGCATCGCCATCGACGAGGCGCATTGCATCAGCGAATGGGGACATGATTTCCGCCCTGAATACCGGCAGATCGCGAAACTGCGCGATATTTTTCCCACGATCCCTTTCATGGCGCTCACAGCCACCGCGACCGAGCGCGTGCGTGAGGATATAGTGAAATACCTGCGCCTGCGCGATGCGCGGCACTACGTCGCCAGCTTCAACAGGCCCAACCTCACCTATCGCGTGGTTCCAAAGTCGAAACCATACGACCAGGTGCTCGCTTTCATACGCCAGCGCCGCGATGAGTGCGGGATCGTCTATTGCAGCAGCCGGAAGGCGACCGAGTCGGTGGCCGAGCGATTGAATGAAGATGGGATCCGGGCACGGGCCTACCATGCAGGGCTGGATGACAAGGTCCGCGCCGAAAACCAGGAGATGTTCCTGCGCGACGAAGTGCATGTGATTTGCGCGACCATCGCGTTTGGCATGGGCATCAATAAGCCGAATGTGCGCTTCGTGATTCACCACGATCTTCCAAAAAACGTCGAGGGTTACTATCAGGAAACCGGACGCGGAGGACGCGACGGATTGCCGGGCGAATGCCTCCTGCTCTTCAGTCCTGCGGACGCGATCAAGCAGACCGGTTTCATCGATGAAAAGCCCGATCCCGACGAGCAGCGGGTCGCGCGCGAACAACTGCAGCAGATGGTGCATTATGCCGATTCCTCCGCGTGCCGGCGGGCGGAATTGCTGCGCTATTTCGGCGAGGAATATCCGTTGCCAAATTGCGGCGGCTGCGACAATTGCCTCGATCCCCGCGAAACTTTCGATGGCACACTGGCCGCGCAAAAATTCCTCTCCTGTGTTTACCGGCTTCGCCAGGCTTCGCGTTTCGGCGTGGGGCTGAACCACGTCACCGAGGTGCTCACCGGCGCGGATACCGAAAAAATCCGCAAATGGAATCACGACAAACTCTCCACTTACGGCATCGGCAAGGAACACACCCGCGGGGTGTGGCAGGTGATCGGACGTGAACTCATCAGGCTCGGCTATTGCCGCCAGACCACGGAAAAATTCAGCGTCCTCGAGTTGACGGACGAAGGCATGGCGATCCTTCGCAGCCGCAAACCGGTCACGCTTACCCGTCCGATGGTTTCCGAGCAACCCCGGGACAAAAAGCATCGCGCCGGGGAAATTTCCTGCGACGAGGCGCTCTTCGCGAAGCTGCGTGCATTGCGCAAGGAGATCGCCGACTCCCGGGATGTTCCTGCCTACATCATTTTTTCGGACGTGGCACTTCGCATCATGGCCCGCGAGTATCCGGTCGAGGAGCGTGCATTTTCGCGCATTACGGGCGTCGGCGAAAAGAAGCTCGATGAGTTTGGCGCGCAGTTCATGGATGCCATCCTGAAACATCTCCGTGAAAATCCGCGCCAGATGTTTGCCGATGAAATCGAGGAAGTCCGCAATCCTCCCCCGAAACCGCGCGTCAACGATACCATCCGCGAAACCCTGACGCTGTTCCGTGCCGGGAAAAAAGTGCCCCAGATCGCCAGCGCGCGCTCCCTCGCCGCGACCACTATTTATGGTCACCTTGCTAGCGCGATCGAGGCTGGCGAAAAAATCGACGCCCGGGGCGTTCTCAGCGCCGAACAGGAGCGCCTTATCGAAGCCGCACTTGCGAAAGTCACCGTCGGAGGCTTGAAGGAAGTGAAGGAACTGCTCGGGGAAAAAGTCGATTACGGCCAGATCAGGATTCACATCGCGCTCAGCCGCGCCGGATAAAGCGTTACCCAAAAAAACGCTCCGGCCGCATCATCGGCAGCGGATTACAAATACGGTCCACAAGGTGTTGCCAGCTTTCGTGGCCGGTGAGGATTTCAATCTCAACGCGAAGGTAATAGATCGGCACCTCCAGTTTTTCAAATTTCGGCAGACGCACGGAATCCTTCTCCGTGGTGATGATGGCCGCAAGATCGCGCCTGACGCAGCGTGTGGTGAAATTGTTCAGATCCGCATGCGAAAACCGATGATGGTCCGCAAAATGTTTGGAAATCTCGATCTTCGCCCCGAGCTTGATGAGGGCGTCCTCGAAACTTTCCGGCGCGGCGATGGCGCTCAACGCGCCGATGTACCTGCCGTTGAGCCATTCCAGCGGCAGCGTCTCCCCGGTGAAAGCATGCTCGAGGTGCAATGGTTTATGCGAACATTCGATGATCTCAGCGGTGCGGTTGTAAGTGCGTATGCGCTTGATAAGTTCCTCATTGCCATCGACGATGCTCTTCGTGATGAAAATATAGCTCGCCCTCACCAGGTTTTCCGGCGGCTCCCGCAATGTGCCGCGCGGCAGGAGGAACTCGTTGCCAAACGGCGCCTGCCGGTCGATGAGCACAATTTCGAGCCCGTGCTTTACGTGCAGGAATTGCATGCCGTCATCCAGCAACAGCGTGTCGCAGCCCATTTTGTTCACCGCATAAAGACCGCTGCCGACCCGGTTTTTATCCACCAGCACGATCACGTTCTTCAAGTTCTTCGCGAGCATGTACGGCTCGTCGCCCGCCATGCGGGAGTCGAGCAGCACGGAATTTCCATCGGAAACGATGCGCGGCTTGTATTCCGCCGGGGAGCGGAATCGCGCCATGATCCGCTTGCCCAGGGGCAGCTTCCTGCTTTTATAACCACGGCTCAAAATCGCCACCCGCCGCCCCCCCGCCTGGAGCGCCCTGGCAAATCTCTCCACTACGGGCGTCTTCCCTGTGCCACCCACAGTGAGGTTTCCGATGCTGATCACGAGGCATCCCATGTGGTGCTCGCGAAAGATGCGTTTGCGGAAAAAGAAGATGCGCGTTTGTACTGCGAAGCGATAACCAAACGAGAATAGATAGAGCAACCAGCGCAGGATGGTCGCACGTTTGCCATGTCGCCGGTCAAGGATGACCTCGATTGCAAACTGTTCAAATTCTTCAAGCCAGCGGCGCATGGGAAATAATTTACGATATCAGACTGAAAATCATTTTAACTTCCGGGCACCCTCATTGTCGGCCGTCGTAACAATCACCCTTGCAGATGTCTTGCCTGCGGCGGCCAGCATGGCGGCAGCGACCTTCTTCTGGGATTTCAATGTGACGCAGATGATCGTCGAGCCAGAGCCGCTCAGGAAGCCGCCCAAGGCGCCTGCCTTTTCTCCAGCAGCGATGATTTTTGGCAGCATGGGAATCAGCGGCTGGCGGTAAGGCTGGTGCAGATAATCATCGAAACAGCCGCGAAGAAGTTCGTATTGATGATACAGAAACGCAGCGGTGATATTCATGCCGTTGATCGCGCTCGCCACCGCCGCCTTGTGCGAGATCATTTTCGGCATCACGCGCCGTGCGGCCGAAGTCTGGATTTCGAAATCCGGGATCAGCACCACAAATTTCAGCTCATCCGACACCGGTGCAGTGATGCATCGCGCCCCCTCTTCCGATTGTTGCGCCACCGCAAAGCCGCCAAATTCTCCCGGCGCCGCATTGTCAGGATGTCCCTCCAGTTCCGCGCAAATATCGAAAATATCGTCCCGGATCAACGGGCGACCGCTGAGTTCATTCAGCCCGTGCAGGATGCCGAGGCGGACAGTGACGCTGCTCCCCAGCCCGCGCGCGGTCGGAACATCCCCTGCTATCTCCCAGTGAAATGGAAACGGCTTCACCCCGGTCGAGACAAAAAACGCCGCTGCCGCCTTGTCCACCATCGGGTGTTTCGGGCCGGCTGATGCCGATTTCGATACCGTGATGTCGTTATGGATGCCGAGTGCGATTCCGAGGCAATCGAAGCCCGGCCCCAGGTTGGCGGTCGTCCCGGGGACGCGAATAGTGACTTTTTTCATGACTTTGGCATTTAAGATTTGGAAAATAACATTTAGGTTCTGCGTGCGTTTGCGGAAATTTCCCGAATGCTAAGTGCAAAATCCCAAATCTTAAATCTAAATGTCTCGTCTTGATGGCCGCGCGCCAAACCAACTCCGCCCCCTCACCTTCACCCCGGGCATTGCCCCTCACTCCACAGGCTCCCTCATTGTGGCGACCGGCAATACCCGCGTGATCTGCAGCGCCATGATCGAGGAAACCGTGCCGCGCTGGATGAAAGAGCAGCAGGTCGGCGGCGGCTGGATCACCGCGGAATACTCCATGCTCCCCTACTCGACTTTGCAGCGGAAGCCGCGCGATATCACCAAAGGCCGGCTCGATGGCCGCAGTTCCGAAATCCAGCGCCTCATCGGGCGCTCGCTCCGCGCCGTGGTGGATCTCGATCTGCTCGGCCCCCGCACACTCTGCGTCGATTGCGACGTATTGCAGGCGGATGGCGGCACGCGCACAGCCTCCATCACCGGTGGCTGCCTCGCAGTCGCCCTGGCGTGCAATTCATTGGTAAAAGCCGGTCTCATCGCAAAATCACCCATCAAAAAAATGGTCGCCGCCGTCAGCGTCGGCATCGTCGGCGGCATTCCTTTGCTGGATCTCAATTACGAGGAAGACAAATCCGCCAGCGTCGATATGAACATCGTCATGACGGAGGATGGCCAGTTCGTGGAAGTGCAGGGTGCCGGCGAGGAGGCGACCTTCTCCCAGGATGAGTTTTTATCCATGCTTGATCTCGGCAAGCAGGGTATCGCAGAATTGATCAAAGCCCAGCAGGCAATCCTGGCAGGAAACTGAAAATCCCCGCCTCCCCTTGCCATCTATTTAAAGTATTTATGAAAAAAGCTCTCATCACCGGCATTACAGGTCAGGACGGATCCTATCTGGCGGACCTCCTCCTGCAAAAAGGCTACGAAGTCCACGGCATCATTCGCAGGGCGAGCACTTTCAATACATCCCGCATCGATCATCTCTATACCGATCCGCATGTGCATGGGGTGCATCTCTTCCTGCATTTCGGCGATCTGTCCGATTCGTTGAATCTCACCCGCCTGATCGACCGTATCTGTCCCGATGAAATCTACCATCTGGGCGCGCAGAGCCATGTCCGCGTCAGCTTCGACATTCCGGAATACACCTCCGATGTCACCGGCGTGGGCACCATCCGTCTCCTCGAGGCAATCCGCGAGGCAAAGGTGAAGGCGCGTTTCTACCAGGCCTCTTCCAGCGAAATGTTTGGCAAGGTGCAGGAAGTCCCGCAGACGGAAAAGACCCCCTTCTGGCCCCGCAGCCCCTATGCCGTGGCAAAAGTTTTCTCCTATTGGGCGACGGTGAACTACCGCGAGAGCTACGGCATGCACGCCAGCAACGGCATCCTTTTCAATCACGAAAGCCCCCGGCGCGGCGCCACGTTCGTCACGCGCAAAATCACCCGCGCCGTGGCGAGGATCAAGAAGGGACTCCAGAAGGATATTTACCTCGGCAATCTCGACGCAAAGCGCGATTGGGGCTACGCACCCGAATACGTGGAAGGCATGTGGCGCATCCTCCAGCACGATGAACCCGATGACTACGTGCTCGCGACAAACGAGACGCATACCGTGCGTGAATTTGTCGAGGAAGCGTTTGGACATGTCGGCCTGGACTGGCAGGAATTCGTCAAATACGACGCCCGCTACGAGCGCCCCGCCGAAGTCGAGCTTCTCATCGGCAACCCGGCAAAGGCAAAAGAGGTGCTCGGCTGGGAACCGAAAGTGCGTTTTCACGAGCTCGTGAAAATCATGGTCGATGCGGACTTGAAGGAACTCGATTGAGCGAAAGCGTTTACTACCAGTGCCAGCGTTGCACGAACTGCTGCCGCTGGCCCGGTTTCGTGAAAGTAGGCGACGCCGAAATCAACGCCCTCGCCCGTTTCCTGAACATATCGGATCACGATTTCATCCAGCAATACACCCGCCTCCGGCAATACCGGGACGGCCTCGCATTGATCGACAAACCCAATGGCGAATGCATCTTCCTCGAGGGCAATAACTGCTCCGTGCAGCCGGTAAAACCACAGCAATGCACCGATTTTCCGAACAAATGGAACTTCCCCGGCTGGCGACAGGTTTGCGAAGCAATCCCTGTCCCTGTGACGGCAAATTAATCCGCCGCCAGCTACTGCTTCGCCTTGATCCGCGCCTTTAGCTGCTCCACCTTCGCTCCCACCTTGGGATCGGGAATGAGGTCATAAGCCTTCTGGTATTCCGCCAGTAATTCATCATCCGTGGAATCATCCTCGGCCTGCTTTGCCTTCGCCAGTTGGCGCAAAAAGCGCGACCGCAGATCATCCACCAGATCCTTGTAGTTTTTAAATGTGACGTAAATCTGCGTGTAGGGCGCCACGATCTGATGCACATCCATCAGCGTAGTGGTCTTTTGAGCGATCACCGATGCCTCCTCGTATTTCTTATCCTTTATTTTCTCCACCATCTTCGGCAGTTGGTTCAGCAGGAAATACGCGGGAATCTCCGCCTGGCAGTAAGTGATAAGCTGCGGAAAGTCCGTGCTGGTGCGGAATTGGTCGAGCCGTGCCGATAAATCAATCCCCTTCTTTTTCACATCCTCGGGGAAATCCGGCATTTCGCTCAACTGTTTCAAAACAGAAAAACTCCCCGCGTGCGCTGTGCTGGCCTCTTTCCACAGCGCCTTGCCCTCGTCCGCGAGCTGCAGGGCGTGTGTTTTCTGCGCATTCCATCTCGCAAGCACATCGGCAAGCTGGCTGCTGCGCGACGCAAGCGGCTCCATGTCCTTTACGATTTCCTCGCTGCGCTTGATGTTGTCCTTGTTCGCGAGCAGATCGAGCCTCATCAAGTCGCATTTCTTATCAAAAGCCGCCTTTTCCTCCTCGGTCATCGCCTGCTGCGAGGCGGCGGCCACCGATTCCTTGTATTTGGCCGATTCCGTATCGTATAGCGCCTGGAGATTTTTCAAATACGGCGCCGCCATGTTTTTGGCAGCCGGCGCAAGAGCCCCGAAAGCATGCAACTCATCCAGCTTTGCTTTGACCACCGCAAGATCTTCCGGTGTCAATTGCGATGAGAAGCTGCTTGCCTTCAAAAAAAACACATACTTCACCACCCGCTCGGATTTTATATGGATGAGCAACCCGTCCGCCGTGGTGATGTTGACATAAATCTGGTCCTGCAATAGCTGGTCAAACGCTTGCGCCTCGGGCGGCCGGCTGGACCCCTCCGCGCTCTTGGCCAGAATGATCCCCTTGGTATCTTCCTTGATCATGGTCACCGCATGAACCGCAGACACGGCGACCGTTAAAAGTAGTAATTTTAGAATAAACCCCGTGAAACGCATTTCCTCTGTCTCCCTCTTTATAAATGGCAGAATTTTCGGTGCTGACAAGCCGTCCGTCCATCCCTATATTCGTTTCCGGATCGAAAAACGCTCTAAATGAGTGGAATTTCTTCTTGACCGCTCAGGGAGGACGAGCCAAGTTACCCGCCCTCAAATTAAGGGAATAAAATTTATGTCAAAGGTTTGCAGCATCACACAAGCATCAGTCTCACGCGGAAGCGCCATCCACCGTCGCGGTATGGCCAAAAAGAAGGGCGGCGTGGGCCGTCACGTCACCGCAAATACACCCCGCACCTTCACGCCGAACCTGAAAACCCGCCGCATCTGGGTTTCCGAGCTCAAAAAGTTCGTCACCGTGAAGCTTACCTGCCGCGCAATTAAAACAGTGACCAAAAACGGTGCTTATGCCACACTGAAGAAAGCCGGAATCATTTAAACCCGGTTTTAACCACTGCAACCCTCAATATTTGAAAGGAAAATCCCACCATGTCCTTCAGTGTTCAAAGCAAAAAATCAGGTAAGACGTATTTCCTCCACCAGCGCCTCCAGGAGCTCAAAGGCGGACAAAAAGTCACCCTCTATTATTTCGCGGGTGAAGCCAAGGAAGGCGCCATCGACGCCCTTCCCGCAGGTTACGAAGTTTCCGAAAACACCAAGACCGGCCTCCCGCTCTTGAAAAAAGCCGCCAAGGTATAATTTTTCTTCCATCTCTGGACTTTTCTGGCGACCCGACGGAATGTTGGGTCGCCAGTTTCTTTTTATGAGCCAACTACCTAAAGCACCCATCCCCGCAAGCATCCTCACCGGCTTCCTCGGCGCCGGCAAGACCACCCTGCTCAACTTCATCCTCCAGCAACAGCACGGCTACAAATTCGGCATCATCGTCAACGAAGTCGGCGAGATCGGCATCGACGGCCAGCTCGTGGAGAACCAGACCGAGGAGATCGTCCAGATGAATAACGGCTGCGTCTGCTGCACCGTCCGCAAGGACCTAGTCAAGGGCGTCCAGCAGCTCCTCAAGCGCGGCGGCTTCGACTACCTCCTCGTCGAGACCACCGGCATCGCCGACCCCGGCCCCGTCGCCCAGACTTTCTTGAATATCCCCCAGCTCCAGCAGCACGTCCGGCTCGATTCCATCATCACCGTGGTCGATGCCGAGCAGATCCACAAGCAGATGGCCGAGACCGAGACCGCCCGCGAGCAGATCGCCATGGCCGACTTCATCCTGCTCAACAAGACCGACCTCGTCACCGAGGAGCAACTCGTCACCCTGGAAAAGGAAATCCGCGAGCAGAACCCGCACACCACGATCTTCCGCACGAACAAGTCCCAGGTAAACCTCAAGGAACTCCTCGACATGAACGCCTTCGACGTGGACCACAAGCTCTCCGTCGATCCCGCCTTCCTCGACGAACTCAAGGAAACCCGCCATCACGACGATATCTCTTCCCATTCCTTCCTTTTCGACAAACCCTTCGAGGTCGAAAAGCTCGAGTCCTTCATCCAGCGTCTCTCCGACGAGGAAAAAGTCTTCCGCTCCAAGGGCATCATCTGGATCGCCCAGAACCCCCGCCGCGCAGTCTTCCACGGCGTGAACAACCGTTTCACCATCTTCTGGGATCGCCTCTGGAACAAGGACGAGCCCCGCAAAAGCCAGCTAGTCTTCATCGGCAAAAACCTGAATAAGGAAAAAATACAGACCCAGCTCGAAAGCTGCCTCGCGAAATAAAACGGCGGTCTCCTATTACGGCAAAGCCGTTTCATCATAAAGCCCAAGGTAGCACCGGGAAAAAAAATACCATGGTTTAGCAGGTGGCGTTCGTGGGGGGACGAAGCGCTTATGTTCACCGGCTAAACCATGGGCTAGGAGGAATTCTAGAAATTGAGAAAGTAGTGACCGACGAATATCAGGGCCGCAAATAACAAAATAATGAAACCTCGGCCAAAATTCTCCATCCGGATGCGTTCTACAGTGAGGGGATCTATATCTTTTGAACTCATATAGGTGATAACCACTAGAAGAATTAAATCTTTATCCCACAGAAGTCAACAGACAAAATAATACTATTAGTAATCCGCAAAAAAATGCCCGATTAGCAGGGATTATCCGGGATAACCGGAATCAGCGCCCCCCTTGTGGAGAAAAAATGCTACGCGTCCACCTACGGCAACTTCTCTTATCCACTCGCCTTATCAAGCTCAGCGGTAATTTTCACCATGCACTTGGGGCAGATGCCGTGTGAAAAATCAGTGCCTGTTTCACTGTGTATATACTCTTCGATCTGGTGCCAGTAATCCTGGTCATCACGGACGCTCTTGCAATACATGCAGATCGGCAGCAACCCCTTGAGTTTCTTCACATCGTCCAGCGCCGTTTGAAGGTCAGATACCTTTTTGGCCAGGGTGCGCTCGAGGCCGACCACGCGTTCCCCCACGTTCAATCGCGCGCGTAGCTCATCCGCATCGAAAGGCTTGATGACGTAATCGTCCGCCCCTGCGACCAATCCCGTGGCGACATCCTCCTTCTGGCTCTTGGCCGTGAGCAGGATGAGGTAAATGTACGGCCTGCCGGTCTGCTGGCGGACGCGCGCGCAGACCTGCGCACCGTCCATTTTCGGCATCATCCAGTCCAAAAGCGCAATCGGCGGTGCATCGTCGCTCTCAAGCACACGCACGGCTGCCTCGCCATCCTCCACGGTGACAACCTCAAACCCCCAGTTCATAAGGTTGCGCTCAAGCAGATGGCGCGACACATGGTGATCTTCGGCGATTAATATACGGGTAGGCGCGGAGCTCATAATTGGTGACGTTGTTTTACTCTGCCACCTTCCATTAGAAATCTCAAGCGCAGTAGGATTTAAAAAAATTACAACTGCCACCCCGGTCGTTGTAGCCATGGGCCTGTGGCCCATCTGGAACAGGAACTCCACATAAGGCTCGACCATTGCAACCACGCCTCTGTCTGCGCCTTTCTTTACTTCATCCTTTATACTTTTCTCCTCCCCCTTTGTGTCTTGGTGCCTTGGTGGTGAATCCTCTCCCCATTTCTCGCGGAGGCCCGCCAAAAAAATAAGGACGACAGGTTTTTGTTTTACTTTCCCCTTTGCTATTTTTTCGGTTATGTCATTTCTTTCATGACTCCTGTTATCGATGAAAGTTTCTGACCTTCGCGGCATTCTTCAATACGTCCCTCGCTTCCGGGAAAAGATTTTCGTGGTCGCGATCGATGGCGACATCATTGCCTCCGAGAATTTTTCCAATATCCTGCTCGATATCGCGGTGCTGCGGTCGCTGAATATCAAGGTCATCCTCGTTCACGGCTCCGGCCAGCAGATCGCGGACCTTGCAGCCCAACGCGGAGTCACGCTCTCAAATTCCGATGGCACCGGCATCACGGACGAGGCGACTTTAAAGATCAGCATCGAGGC
>JBAVPB010000276.1:0-8088 GCA_049692655.1 Chthoniobacteraceae bacterium
AAAATCCAAATGACCAGGCGATCGATATTCTCCGCGTTCTTCATGCTCGCCGCCCTGTTTCTCGCCGCGCAAGCGGGCATGCCGGCAAAGAAAACCTCCTACGACACCTATCGCATGGTGCGCACCCGCAATATCTTCGATCCCGACCGCCGCGCCATGGCTGCCGTCTCAGCTTCAGCCTCTGCGTCCGCATCTCAAAGTGCAGCAGCATCCGCGCCGGTCACCCAATCCGACTACGTCGCGCTGAATGGCATCCTCATCACCAGCGATAAGTCCCTCGCGTTTTTCTCCGGCTCACGGGCGGAATACAACAAGGTGCTGCCCGTCCAGGATGCCATCGCGGGCGCGAAGCTCCTCAAGATCATGCCCGATAGCATCGTGGTCGAGCGCGATGGCAGACAGACCACCGTCGCCGTGGGGCAGACCGTCCCGCTGGATGGCTCCGCACCCGCCGCCGCTCCGGTCGCAGCTCCCGCAACCTCTTCTCCGACAAGTCAGCAAACATCATCCCCGGACGCTCCGGCCGGGGGTTTGAGTGAACAGGCCCGGCGCATGATGGAGCGCCGCCAGAAAGAACTACAATGAAACCAACCACACTACCGATTTTAATCCTCGCCTTGTTCGCCGCAGTGGCTGCCATGGCGCAGACCATCGTCCCCGTGCCCTCGCCACAGCAGATCATGCCGCCGCCCGTGCCGGAACCCCAGCCATCGGCCGCCGCCGCACAGGTTCCCTTGGCACCGCCGGTGAACACCGCCCCGCAGGTTCCCGCCGCTCCATCCGCGGGCACAATCCTGCCGGTCAACGCCGCCCCCGCAGTTCCGCCCGTTCCCGCAAAGGGATCCTCACCCGCATCCAAAAACGAGATCCGCATGAATTTCCAGAACGCCTCCCTCACCGATGTGCTGAACTACCTCAGCGAGGCCGCGGGATTCGTCATCATCCAGAATGTCCCCGTCACCGGCACCGTCAATATCGTCAGCAAGCAGCCCGTCAGCGCCGAGGAAGCCGTCGATTTGTTAAACGCCGTGCTCATCGATAAAGGCTACATCGCGATCCGCAATGGCCGCATCCTGAAGATCGTCAGCAGCCAGAACGCGCAGAAAAACGATCTTCCCGTCGAGGTCGGCAGCGATCCCGAGAACATCCCACGCAAGGATGGCATGGTCACGCAGATCCTCCCCATCCGCTACATGGAGGCCGGCAAGCTCGTTGAGAATCTCAGCCCTCTCCTCTCGTCAAACGCCACCATCAGCGCAAACGAAAGCAGCAACGCCATCATCCTCACCGACACGCAGACAAACATCCACCGCATCGCGCAGATCATCCATTCGCTGGATACCAGCATCTCCAGCATCTCCACCATCCGCGTATTTCCGCTCCGTTATGCGGATGCCAAGGATTTCGCAAATGTCATCACGCAGCTTTTTTCACCCGATGCCGGCACTTCGCGCACCGGGCAGAATAACCAGAACCCCGCAGCCGCCTTTTTCGGCCGCTTTGGCAGGGGAGGGGGCGGCGGCGGTGGTGGCGGCGAGCCTCCCGCGCCGGACAGCGCTGCACGCAAGGCCGCGTCCCGCGTGGTCGCTGTGCCGGATGAGCAGAGCAACTCCGTCGTCGTCAGCGCGCCGGATGAATACATGTCCACCATCTCCGATATCGTGAGCCGCCTCGATACCAGCACCACCGACATCACGGAGACCCGCATCTTCCGTCTCGATCATGCGGATTCCACGGCGACCGCCACCATCCTGAATGCGCTCTACGGCGATCCTTCGACGGTATCCGGCACAAACCGCAACGCCCAGGGCCAGAACGGACAGCGGCCCAACAATAATAACAACAACAACCGTCCGCAGAGCACGGCCAGCGAACGCCAGTTGCTGGAGGCTCGCGTCGTAGCAGTGGCAGATCCCCGCACGAATTCCATCATCGTCAGTTGCTCGCGGGAAACCATGGACCAGATCGCCCTCACCATCGGCAGGCTCGATGCCACCGATGCCAAGAAACAGCACGTTTATGTGCAAGCCCTCGAGCATGCCGATCCCGATAACGTGGCCACCATCCTGCGCGGCATGTTTGGGAATCAGACTACCAGCTCCACCTCCAGCCAGCCCACGTCGAGCGCTTTGAACCAGCGCACCACCACCGGCGCCTCCTCGGACGTTACCGGCACGTTGAATACCAACAGCACCCCCAACTCCCGCTAGAAATATTGCGATCAAACTCCGTGCAACACTTGTTTATATGAACCCAATCCCCGGAAAAATCCTTCTGCCGCTGGCGGTCATCGCATTTCTTTTCCTCCTGCCGGCCCATTTGCAGGCGCAGGCGACCTCCACGCCCATCCGCCCGAGCACCGCGGCAAATGGCTCGACCTCCCGCCCTTCCACCGCCTCCATCAGCAACAGCTCCGGCTCCAATACACGCCAGTATCACGATGCCACCATGCTCGGCGACGCCATCATCCAGATCGATCCCGAGACCCGCTCCCTCGTCATCGTCGCGGATGACGAGACGCACGAGGAGATCATGAAGGTGATCAAAAACCTCGACCGCCCCAAACCCCAGGTGCTCATCAAGGTAGTCTTCGCCCAGGTCACCCTCAACAAGAGCCTCAATGTCGGCGTCGAGGGTAGTTACACTTTTAATGTGCGCAACGGCGCGGCCGGCGGCGTGAGTAACACTGTTACCAACGCGACCGCAAGCACCACCGGCGGCACCGCGATCACCTCCTCCACCACAGCCGTGCAGAGCGGCTTGCTTTCCCCCGGCACCATCGGCACCACCAGCGCGCAGACTCTCTTCGGCCTCTCCCAGCTTGCAAACGGCTCCTTCGTCCGCCTCGCCACCGATAACTGGCAGGCCACGCTCTACGCCCTCGCCTCCCATGGAAATGTGAACGTCCTCTCCCGCCCCAGCATCATGGCCCGCAATAACCAGCAGGCCGTCATCGTCGTCGGCCAGGAAGTCCCTTTTGTGACGAATAGCCAGATCACCGAGACCGGCCAGACCATCAACACCGTCCAGTATCAGGATGTCGGCATCATCCTTCGCGTCACCCCTTTCATCACCTCCAATCACGAGGTGGAAATGATCGTCTCCCCGGAAGTCTCCTCGGTGGATAGCCAGTCGGTCACGCTCTCCCCAAATGTCAGCTCCCCCATCATCGACAAGATCGCCGCGGAAACCGTGGTCGTCACTCCGAATAACAGCACCGTCGTCATCGGCGGCATGATGCAGAAACAGCAGACCTCCACCGTCCAGAAAGTCCCCATCCTCGGCGATCTTCCCTTGATCGGCGCCGCATTCCGCCACACCACCAAGGGCGACACCCGCACCGAGCTCCTCATTTTCCTCACCCCCTCCATCGTCGAGGGCACAGACAAGCTGAAGGAACTCACCGACCAGGAAGTCAACCGCACCGAGCTCCCCCAGCAAGCCTTCTCGCAGGAGGATCTCCACAAATATCTTGATAATCTCAAGATCAAGCAGCGCACCCCGCCGCCTCTGACTAACTACGAGAAGCTCGAGCCCGAGAACCTCACCAACACCCTCTACCACAAGGATCCCGACACCTCCGGCTCCAACGCCCCCGCCGGCTCCCCTTAAAAAGATTCCCTAAATAGTCAATGTTCAACGTTGGAAGTTGGAAGTTCCCGATATTTGAGCCACACAATTCCGGGTTGGATTTTTGTCATTCGCTATCACTAATTACCGGCGCAAACGTTTAACTATTTAACCCCTTTAACAATTCAACCTCTTCCCATTTCGTCATTTGCTCCATTCTCACTCGACGCCCCGCCGCTCCCGCGCTAATGTCGCTTCCCAGTGACCTCACCAGCCCAACCTCCTCCAGCTAAGCCCGCGCGCCCCGCGGATCTTGAAATCAAGGACGCGCAGATCATTTTCTCCCGCGTCTGGAAACAGCTCGAGCTCGACTACGGCAGGCACAATCTCCGCTTCCCCAAGGAACTCATCCTCCTCGGCGGCGCACCCGGCGCGGGCAAGGGGACGAACACCGATTTCATCCGCGAGCTTCGTGACATCACTGCCCAGCCCATCGTCGTCAGCCAGTTGCTCGACAGCCCCGAGGCCCAGAAAATCAAATCCCTCGGCGGCATGGTCGGCGACCGCGAGGTCATGAATCTCCTCTTCCGCAAGCTCCTCGAGCCCGAGCAGCAGAACGGTGCACTCATCGACGGCTTCCCCCGCACCAAGGTCCAGGTCGAGTGCCTCAAGATGCTGTTCGACGAGATGGTCCAGTTGCGCCGCGAATTCCTCGAAACCCAGGGTGCCGCAAATTTCAAGCAGCCCATGTTTCACATCATGGTCCTCTTCGTCGATGAAAAGGAAAGCATCGCCCGCCAGATGAAGCGCGGCCGCGAAGTCGTCGAGCACAACGAGGAGGTCCACCGCTCCGGCATTGGCGACCTCTGGGAGGAGCGCGCCACCGATTTCGACGAGGCCCTCGCCCGCAACCGCTACCGCGTCTTCAAGGAGCAGACCTACGATGCCCTCGTCTCCCTCAACCAGATTTTCCACTACCATTTCATCAACGCACAGGCCCCCCTCCACGTCGTGCAGGAGAACATCGTCCGCGAGCTCGAGTATCAAAGCTCCCTCGAGCTCGACCCCCGCACCTTCGACGCCCTCCGCCGTCTCCCCCTCGCCAGCGAGATCATCCGCCACGCCCGGCAGGACCTCGTCCGCCGGCTTGATAACTACGTCGTCGAGCAGCCGCAGAATCTCGACCGCGTCATCCAGTTCATCGAGCAAAAGATGATGCCCATCGTCGTCCGCCACGCCATCACCGGCAGCGTCAACATCAACTCCGAGGACCCCCTCTTCGAGGATCCCACCGCCCTCGCCATGCTCATCGACGTCTTCTCCGAGCGCGGCTTCCACGCCGGCGTCGATATCAAGCGCGTCGAGATTCCCACCCGCTTCGACCTGCAAACCGGTGAAATCCACCGCTGCCAGAAAAAAGTTTACCGCTTCACCATCCGCTTCAAAGGCTCCAAGATCCGCCGCGGATAATCTAAATATTCAACGTTCAACGCTTGAAGTTGCCGATGCGGTTTGTTGACAACAATCCTTGGACGCTATTTGAAAATTGATCGTTGTAGCGTCCGCTGTCCCCAGCGGATTTGTGCGTAACCGCGCGCAACGCCATACGCTGGGGACAGCGTTCTACGCAGATTGTCTGTCTCTTCGCTCGTAATTGATTTTGTTAATAAACCGGATGGGCATGGTTGGCAATTGGAAGTTGATGTGTCGAATTTCGACATTGCGTTCCACGATCAAAGCAACCCGAAGGGTTGCCGGAAATTAACCGGTCGGCGCAAGCCACCGGACTTTGCCATCAAATAAAACATGCGTCCCGGAGGGCCGCTGGAATACGTCATCACATCGCCGTGGTTTCTCCAAAACCCGTCCTGAGTCTCACACCCGGACCGAACGAATAACGACGCAACCACGATCGGTGGATCGCGATTTCCAAGCGCGATGCGACAAAACCGGCGCAGCCGCACTTCCCTCTTCAGCGCCCGAAGGGTGCGCCGGAATTAAAGCGCGGAGTGCAGCGCAGCGAAACTCCGGGAATCATCACGTAAAAAATGAACAAACCCCTGGAAGGGGTGACGGAATAAAAACCGTCATAAACGATAACTCCTTAACTTAACGCCAGCGGAGATAGATTCCCCCCTTGTTACACCCACCAGCCAGGGTTAGCTTCCATCCATGTCCACCCTCCTCGGAACCTGCATCTGCATCGCCTTGGTCGCGTTTGTCATCTGGGGTCTCATCCCCTCCAAATCTTCCGGCGACAAAACCGCTCCATCATCACCCAACGACCAGATCATCGACCCCACCGACTCCTACCAGATCGGCCTCATCATCGGCGCCGCCGGCGGTTCCATCGCCGATGCCGCCACCGCCCGCTACGCCCTGCAACGCTTCGAGGAAATCCACGGCCGTAAGCCCACAGTCCGCGACCTAGGCACAGTCGCCGGTTTAACAATGCCCCCGACGCAATAATCCTGCGCAGAGCATCCCCATCTCCATGCGACGATTCAATCCCAGTCTAAGGCAGCACAACCTTGGGACTTCCGTCCACCGCGATTCTTTTAGCCTTGTAGGGGCGTGCCAGTAGCCTCAATCAACAGACCGTGATGATTTTCGCACAGAATCCAATTCATCGTCCGATCCACGATATAGTACTCAAAGGGATACATCTCCTTTAATGTGCTGATAATTCCGGAACCAGTCGCGTTGGCCACCCAATACTTCCCATCCTCTTCGCTTGCCAGAAACCAATATCTTTCGGTTGGTAAAAGCCTTTGTTTGATTGCAGCTATAACATCTGGTGGTTGGGTATTGCAGACGGTGTGGCGAAACTCTTCCCAAAGCCAGATGTGAGTGAGACTTAAGCAGCCCTTTGCAAGAAAACGTTCGGCAATTCTTTTTAGAATCTCTTGATACCGGTTCAACCGTACGAATTCAAAATCGATTTCCGATTGGTTTTTTATAGCCGAAGTGATGTCATTTCTGAGAGACATATTTTTTGGATTTCCGGCTTCGTCATTCTTTCGTCATTGGTCATTCGGATTTCGTCATTTATCAGTTCCGCCCCACCGCCACCGCGGCTTCTCCCCTTTAAGAAAACATACGATCATTAAACCCACCGTCAGTGCAGCCATATAAGCGACAAAAAAGACCTTGTCGTCAAAAACCAGGAACCCTCCTATCAGCAAAATCATCCACACGGCCATCACTACCCATCCCTCCCACGAACACGGCAACCCCCATCCCCAGCCATACCGCTTCGCCGGAAACCAAATCTTCTTTTTGTCAGCCTCCATAAAATCAATATTCCTTCCAGCCGCCATCATACAAGGAAGGACGACCTAAGTAAATCCCCAGCTACCCTCGCACTTCCAAAAACCCCGGCGTGAGCCGGTAAACATAATCCTGTAAATTCTGTTAATCCTGTCTTAAAAATCCCCCTACCGCTCGACCTAACCCCCGTGCCCCCAGTGAAAGCCCCCCCACCATCTGCCGACATGATCACCATCCTGAGCTGGGGAGGCATAGGCGACACCCTCCGCAACATCGGCCTTGTCCCGCACCAATATCTATTCCAAAAATTCGGCATCCGCTGCCGCGTCGTCCGCCGCCCGCAACAACCCGGCGAACGCGACTGCCCGCCCGTCCCGATCTTCCAGGAATTGGTCGAACGCAGCCCCACCCTCCTCTGGACCGGCGCAATGGACAACCCCCCGCGCCATCAACGCATCGGCAACCGCGCCGTACGCGAAATCGTAAAACTCCTGCACCACAACACCCCCCAATACTTCCCCTTCAACTTCCAGCTCACGGAGCCCGAGTGCGCCATGCTCCCTGCGCGTCCACCCGGCTTCCAGATCGGCATCCAAACCCACCTCTCCGGCGTCCCCTCCAAAGAGTGGGGCATCGCAAACTGGCAGACTTACCTTCGCATCCTGCTCGCCGAATCCCCCGGCATCTTCATCGTTTTGATCGATCATGAAGAGCGGGTGGGGGAGCTCTGTTTCGACCCCCGCATCAGCAGCACCCGCGGACTGAACATCGCCCAAAGCATAGCAGTCGCCGAGCAGGTCAACCTCATGGTCTCCATCGACTCCTGGTCCAAATACGTCGCCGCATCCCGCAAAATTCCCCAGTTGGTCATAGTCCCGTCCCAGAGCGAATATCACAACCCCGAGGGCCTCGCCCGCGAGTGGTTCGAAGGTATCTTCAACCAGCCTTCAAACACATTGATCGGCCTCACCGGCACCCTCCAGCACCCCCGGACCACCCTCGACCGCATCGAAGACCTCTCCCCCCAGTCCCTCGCCCACCAGACCTTGCCCCTCATCCAAAAATACCGGCATGCCCCTTAGCTTTTCCTCGATTGTATCGAAAAAGTGTCTGGACGTTGCGCCGATAACAATGCGCCGCAGCAAATTCCGGGGAGCGCACTCGTCCCGCGTGCTGGTTGCGGAGTCCTCGCCGCAACGAACTTTTTCCCCTTAAGCGCCCCGTTTCAAGCGTCCCCCACAACAAGAA
>JBAVPB010000277.1:0-5423 GCA_049692655.1 Chthoniobacteraceae bacterium
GAGTCGGATAAATGGGAAGAATTTAGGAAGTAACATTTAGCATTTAAGAAGTAAGATTCTCTCATTTTACTGTGGAGGTCTTTACCGGGTTGGACAGATTTTTTGTGGGGATTGGGAAGGTTTTACCACGAAGGGCGCAAAAGACGCCAAGAGTGCGGGAGGGATGAGAAAAATAGTCGTTCTTCATTAATGGCATTATTGCAAAAATCGCAAAAGCTGTCAAGCAGTTCGTTAGTTTTACGTAATTTATTTCAAATTATTTCGCTTTGTAAATATCAAGTTCTGTTAAGCATGCGGGAGGACGCCAAGCTTTAAAATTGCCATTTCCTCTGATAAAACGTAGGTTTCCGGATATGGATATCGTCAAACAACTCGCGCTTTTCCTTGCAAACAAACCGGGCACACTCGCCGAAGTCTGTGACGAGCTGGCGAAGGCGAAGGTCAATATTTATGCCCTTACCATTAGCGACACCGTGGACCACTCCGTGGTGCGGATGGTGGTAAGCGACTCGAACAAAGCCCTGATGATCCTGGGCGAACGTGGAGTGCTTGTCGTCGAAAACGACGTGCTCATGATCGAGAACAGCAACAAGCCGGGGTCGCTGGCGAACATTGCGCACCGGCTTTCGGGGGCGAAGATCAATATTGAATATGCTTACCTGGCCACCAGCCCGGGATCCAAAAAGGGGCTGTTGATTTTACGCGCGAGCGATACGAAGAAGGCGCTGAAGGTTTTGAGCAAGGCGTGAGGATAGCCCTGGGGGTTTCGATATGGGAGTATTGAAAGTATCCCGTTGTGTATTTCAAGCGCTGGGGGGGAGACGGCCCACAGGGCCGTGGCTACAACGTCGGGGTTGATGGGCGATAAATTTGTAAAGGCGATGGCTGCGATCCCTTCAGGATCGGATTCATTTTTTGTGTGGTAACCGTGGGTGTCGCTCGTGCCTCGCTCGACCCACGGCTGCTGTAGCTGCGATGGCTCTGCCATCGAGGGGAAATTGTTTGAGGGCATTTCTTAGAAGGAAATTTTCGTGGGAAAGGTAACTTCAAACTGGAATAAGACCGGTTCAGAAAAATCGCCGGCGATGTGATGACGCATTCATTTGGGAGCGAATCCCCGGGCTAATCTCCGGCAACCCTCCGGGTTGGCCCCGGAAAATATTCCCGGAAAAGCGCGTTGTTTTAGCGCCATTACACACTGGCCTTAGGGTTAGATTTCCAGAAAACGTATTAAGACACCTATCACAGTCCGGATACGTGAAGCGAGAATATGGCGATTGATGCAACCCAACTTCGGGGTTGGTCATGATTTTCATCGATCCCCATGGCAGCCCCGACTTTGTCGGCGCAACCATGGGCTATACAATGCAACCGCGTTGCGGTAGAAGCAATCGCGAGGCCGCAGTATTCTTCATGGAAGAAACAAGGAATAGCCTGTTTAACTTAACGTCGGCCTATTTTGAAGTGCGGCTGCGCCGGTTTGGTCGCATTGTGCTTGGAAATCACGATCCACCGGGTTTTGTTTTTTGGATGCGCTTTTATTTATGCGGCGCCGAGTGTGTTTTTGCGCGTTGGCGGAACCTTTCAGACGCCGATGTCTTCGTTCCAGAGGAGGGGGTGTTTGCGGATGAAGGCTTCCATGAGGGCGATGCACTCGACGTTGTTGACGATCTCTAGTTTTACGCCCTGGCTGCGGACGTATTCCTCGGGGCCCTGGAAGGTTTTGTTTTCGCCGACAATGATGTGGGGGATGCCGTAGAGGAGCGCTGCGCCGCTGCACATGGGACATGGGGAGAGTGTGGAATAAAGGATGCATTCGCGGTAAACGCTTGCGGGGAGACGGCCTGCGTTTTCGAGGCAGTTCATCTCGGCATGGTGGATGACGCTCCCCTGCTGCTCGCGCTGGTTGTGGCCGCGGCCGATGATATTTCCGTTGTGGACGAGGACGGAGCCGATGGGGATGCCACCGGACGCAAGTCCCTTTCGCGCTTCCTCAATTGCCGCATGCATGAATGGATCGGACATGGATGGAATGGCGGGGACGCTAGCGGTTTTATGAGGTCAAGGCAAGCCGGAATGCAGCGTGAATTGTAATTCGCTTTTGTCATTTAAAAATGCGGTGAAAAAATACAAAATCCATTTTCTATGCCGAACTCCTGGATGCCTCCCTCGCCAATTGAATTGAAAGGCCGCTTTGTGACTTTGCGGGCGCTTGTTCCGGAGCGGGATATTGCGGTGTTGTACTTTGGGTCCCATGGGGCGCCTGAGAAGGAGGCGATCTGGAGTTATCTTCCGTATGGGCCGTTTGGCTCGCAGGAGGAGATGAGGGCTTACTATTCAGAGAATATGACAGACAAGGGAGATCCTATGGTGTGGACGGTGTTTTCCAGTGAGGGAGACAAACAGATCGGGACGACTGCGTTGCTGGCTGTGGTGCCGGCGCATGGGCGGGCGGAGATCGGGCATGTGTGGTTTACGCCTGCGGTTCACCGGACGAAGGCGAATACGGAATCCCAATATCTGTTGCTGAAGTATCTATTCGGTGACCTCGGATACCGGCGCGCGGAGTGGAAATGCGATTCGCTGAATCATCCCAGCCGGACGGCGGCGGCACGGATGGGGTTTTCGTTTGAGGGGCGGTTCCGTCAGCACATGATGCTGCGCGGGAAAAACCGGGATACGGATTGGTTTGCAATGACGGACAAGGAATGGCCGCGGTGCAGGGGGAATTTTGAACGGTGGCTTTACTCGGGGGAGAAGGTTTCGCTGATGGAGTTGAACAATGGGTAGGACGCCACTCAGATGACTCAGATAACGGCCAATGCAGTGCAATTTGTTTCAATATTTGCCGCGCTTTGTCTGTTGCTGGCACTTCCGGCACTTTTGCTCAGGCACTTTTTCCGATTATTGGCTGATCGCTTTGGACAAACTTCATCAACCATACCGTGTGCTACGGGTCTGGATGTCGCGAATACGAGAGGCTTCAGACAAATGGTCGTGAGATATACGAAATCCGTTTCCGTTCTGAGTATCATCGTATTCGCGCTTCAGTGGTTTCATTTAATCAAGTGGCATAATTAGCCGCGCGCTCACGCTATGCAGACTTACTTTGTGTCGCCCTTACAGGGCTGGGAGGATTTTTGGAACGCTACCCGGGGCTTCACCCCGGGCTTTCACATGACACCCCGTTGGGGCTGGGAAAAACACGTTTTGAAAAGCGCGTGAAACGCTCTACAAAAAAACGTCCCTCGGATCTTTTCGGCGAGCCGCCGAAAAGGGCATTCGGGCGGAATGCGCTATCAGGAATTTGCTGCGACGTCCTGTTTGGTTACTGGGCGCCAGTGGGAGGCTTGGCGAGTTTTTCGGCGATGGGGACTCCGCGTTCGCCGATGACGGTCATTACGATTTTGACAGGCTCGGTGCCGTTGTTTTTGCCGTTGTGGGGGGTGTTGACGGTTTCGGCGATGGCCTGGCCGGCTTCGTAGGTGAGGGTTTTGCCGCCTGCGATCTCGACGTCCAATTTGCCGGAGAGTACGTAGGCGTAGCAGGGCATCTTGTGGATGTGCCAGCCGGTTTCCTTGCCGGGTGGGATTTCGACCAGGACGGTGGTGACGAGGGGTTTGTCGGTCTTTACGTACTCGATGGGCTGGCCAGTGGCTGTGACGGTGGTGCGGAGCAATGTGGTGACGTGGACTGCATTGCTGTATTCGGCGGGGGCGGGCGTGGGTGCCGGTGTGGGGTCCTCGGCGATGGCAGCGGTGGCGATGCAGATGGAGAGGGCGCACAGGGAGAGCAGGCGTGGGATGAGATGGGTCATAGAATTTGGAGGTTAATGGGTCTGGAGCGTGTTATGCACTTTTGTTTGATATTTACGAGGGAATTAGATCGCCCTTACAGGGGTGGAGAAAGGTCCGAAGAAGCTATCGCGGACTGGGACCCGACAGAGCGGGTCCCTCCAGGGGCGCGCTTTCTGAATCATGACTTACCGTTATCGGCACGATCACTGTAGAAACACGCCCTAGGCGTCGCGAGCGAACATTTCCAGCGTGATGTTTCGCTCGCGGGCGTGGTCGAGCGTGGGGGCGGGGTAGTTTTTTGCGATGGGGGTGTTGTCGCTGGGAGCTTGGGCTAGCTTTGCGGGGTCGGTGTCGCGCAACTCGGGCACCCATTGCTTGATGTATTTTCCCTCGGGGTCGAAGCGGGCGCTTTGCGACCAAGGGTTCTGGATGCGGAAGTAGGGTGCGGCATCGGCTCCGGTGCCGGCGCTCCATTGCCAGCCGCCGTTGTTGGAGGCGATCTCGCCATCGATGAGTTTCTGCATGAAGTATTGCTCGCCGTGCCGCCAGTCGATGTGGAGATCCTTGGTGAGGAACATGGCGACGATCATGCGGACGCGGTTGTGCATGTAGCCGGTGGCGTTGAGCTGGCGCATGCCGGCATCGACGATGGGGAAGCCGGTTTCGCCGTCGCACCAGCGCTGAAAATCGGCGCCAAGTTTTTTCCACGGGAGGCTGCGGTGCTTGGGGTTGAATTCCAGTTCCAGAACCTCGGGGAAATGCCAGAGGATCTGCATGTAGAATTCGCGCCAGATGAGTTCTTTGATGAAGGTGAAGATGCTTTTGCGATGGGCGGCGGTCTCTCCTTTTGCGAGGTGGATGCATTTCGCGTGGATTTCCCGGATGGAGAGTGTGCCGTGGCGGAGATCAGCGGAGAGGCAGGAGTTATTTTTGCCAAAGGGGATGTCGCGATTGACGCCGTAAACGAGGATCGGACCTCGCAGGAATTCGGCGAGGCGTTTGCGCGCGGCTTTTTCGCCGGTGCCGGGGATCTGCGCGGTGCTTTTCAGGTTCCAATCCTCCAGCGTTGGCAGGGGGAGGCTTTTGATGCGGGGCGGTGTGAGCTTGCGGATGGCAGGTTGGATGACGGGTTTTTCCAGCTTCATCCATGCATTTGCGTAGGGGGTGAAGACGCGGTACGGGCCGCCGGTGCCGGTGAGGACTTCGTCGCGCTCGTGGATGGCGATATCCTTGAAACTGTGGACTTCGATGCCGAGGCGATGGGCCATTTTTTCCACACGCTTCTCCATTTCACGACCGAAGGGGTCGGGGTCGCGGTTGAAGTAGATGGTATCGGCCTTCATCTCGATGGCGAGGCGTTCGAGTTCCTTGTCCGCTTCGCCGCGCCGGATAACGAGCTGGCCGCCGATGGCATCAATATTTTTTGCGAGGGAAGCGAGGCAGCCGCAGAGAAATTCCTGGCGGGCGGGGCCGGTCCAGCGATGTTCCCGCTTCCAGCCGCTGGCTATGTATAGGGGAACGACCTCGCGACCGCCCCGGGAAGCGGCGGTGAGGGCGGTATTATCGGTGATGCGCAGGTCGCGCCGGAACCAGTGAATGACAGGCACTGTGTAAATTTAGATTTTG
>JBAVPB010000278.1:0-4717 GCA_049692655.1 Chthoniobacteraceae bacterium
TCCAGCAACCTCCGGCTCGTCGATTCCGGACGCGCCTCGTTGGCGATGAACCCGTTGCAACGCGCCATCCAGAACGCCAGCCCCTGCCGCGCCATCGGGTCGATCGCAGGATTCTGCGCCAGCGCGTCAATCCGCTTGGGAAGCTGCGCCGCGAGTTCCTTGATCCGCGCGAGCGGACGCGCCGACAGCTCCGCCTGGAAACTGCCCGTCGCCAGCACCGCCCCCTGCGCATCCGTCACCGAGACATCGAAATTGCACAGCCCGTCCAGATCATCGATCCCCGTCAGCGCCCCATCCGCAATCGCCACGCGTGGCCCGATCCCCTCCAGCGGCAGCGTGAGCGACGGAATGGAAGCCGGCGCCGCCACCCCTTGCACGCCTTCCTTTTTAGAAAGCGGCAATACAGCTGTGATCACCGCATTCTTCGCCCCCGGCACATCGGCCAGCACGCTCACCGCCATCTTCTTCGCATCGGCTACACACCAGGTATTCGGCCCCGCCACCACCCGCGCACGTGCCGTGTCGCCGCGATACGCCAGCCGCACCGTATTCATGTGCGTCGGCTGGGAATACGTGATCCCGCTCGGATACCAGATCTGCTGCGACTTCCGCCCCTTCCCGTCGCGATCATCCAGCATGATCTGCAACCCGAGATCGTGATCAATGGCGGGCGCGAACCCGGTCAGGTTCTTCCACGGAATGCGACACTCCAGCGTGTAGCCGCCGGGATACACCTTCGCCTGCCCCTCCACGCCCACAAATTCCTTCTGCGCCCCCACCACGCGCAGACTCTCCCCCTCCTTCAACGGCGGCGCGATCGCCAGTTGCCAGAATCCATCCGTGCGATACTGCCCCGGGTTCACATTGAAGAACAGCTCCAGCGAATCCCCCTGGTAAATCTCCGCCGTGCTCGTCACCTGCACCAGCTTGTCATCGCACACATCCGCCGCGAGATAGAGCGCATCGTCATCCCACGCCAGCCGCACCACCGCGCTCGCATCGCGCGTCCCCGTCCAGGCGAAATGCCGCCGCATCCCGTTCTTCTCCGAGCCGAGCATGATCCCCGTCGCATCCGCCGGCCAGTCGTCCAGGTTTCCATCCAGCACCGGCGGTTTCACCATCCGCCCGATCGACACCACCTCCGGCCGCGCCTGCCCTTCCACAAATTCATCCTGCGCGGGAGCCCTCCCGGCGGATAGCGACAACACGGCGGCAATCGCGAGAGATTTCAACATGGAGAGGGATGGGGATGAGCGCATATTTGGCGTGGGGAAAACAGACGCCATCAGTTTGCCGTGGTTTTTTTGCGCGGGCAAGAACAAGCCCGCCACATACTCACAAACACCCCGGGTTTGACATCCCTGCCTCGTTTCGCCATCCTCGAAAAGCATCCTCCCCTCAGTCCCCCCATGAGCATACTCGCGAATCGAATGAATGGCGTGAAACTACATTCAGCCAGGCCATGGAGGATCTATTTCCTGTTCGCGAGCTTGGGATTGATCGCGACGCTTTGCGCCAGCGTTACGGCGGCACTCCCGGTCTCCAAGCCGCCGGTAGGCAGCCAGATCAACTGGCAGCATCCCCTGGCGGAAGGCTTGGTTACTTTAGTGCCGCTGAATGAAGGCATCGGCACCACGTTTCACGATGCCGTGACGAAACAGACTTACACCGCCAGCACCCTCGCTGGCACGCCCAGGGGCGGTCAGCCCCCGGCATGGATCATCCCGCCCATAACGCCCGATTACCCGTGGATCGGGCCGGCGATCAGCAACAACAAAGCCACCGCCCAGGCGATCAACAGCACATTGAAAGACGCGCAGTTCATCGAGAAAGTGAAGACCGGCTATTCCTACGCCGTCCTGGTCCAGCCGCTGGACGAGACGACCTTCGGTCGTATTATGGATGCCACCGGCGCGGCGGTGATCACCCTTTATCTGAACATCCCTCGTCGCCAACCCGGAATGGTGGCCACGACCTGGCGTAATGCAGCCAACGCCCCCATCGTCCCCACCGTCAAATTCAAGACAGGCGAATGGATCCTGGTGCTCTGCACGGTTCAGCAGGGCCTGGGGGTGATGTATATCAACGGGAAGGAAGTCGCGCGGGATACCCATGTGGACCTGGCCAAATCCTGGGGCAATCAAACAGGCCAGCTCTCTTACAACACCACCGGCAATGGCGCCATGATGCCCAACGCCAATTTCTCATCCTGGTGGGTATGGAACAACCGTGTCCTGACCGCCCAGGAAGCATCCCAACTGTACGCAAATCCCTGGGCGATGTTCGATCAGGGAAGCATTACACGCTAGGAAGGGGTTCACGGCATCGGCCCGATCCCTGTCGTAAATATCAGGGCATCACCAGCGGTGTTTCCAAAGCGAACCACACGCCCCGCGGCATCCGATTACTCACGAAGGAACAGCCGCGATGAATCCCCACGAACCCTCCATCTCAAAATCCCACGACGGATACGTGGAAACCCAGGTCCCCGCCCGCCTCGACCGACTCCCGTGGAGCTCCTGGCACTGGATGATCGTGATCGCGCTCGGCATCACATGGATTCTCGATGGCCTTGAAGTTACGCTCGCCAGCGCCATGGGCGCGACGCTGAAGAATCCCGCCGCGCTCGGCCTCACCGATGCCCAGGTCGGCGGCACCGCCACTGCCTACCTCGCCGGCGCTGTGATAGGCGCGCTCTTCTTCGGCTACCTCACCGACCGCCTCGGTCGCAAACGCCTTTTCTTCATCACGCTCGGCCTCTACCTCGTCGCCACCGCACTCTCCGGCGTGGCGTGGAATTACTGGAGCTTCCTCGTCTTCCGCGCGCTCACTGGCGCGGGCATCGGCGGCGAATACGCCGCCATCAATTCGGCCATCGACGAGCTCATCCCCGCGCGCCTCCGCGGCCAGGTCGATCTCGCCATCAACGCCACCTACTGGATCGGCGCCGCCCTCGGCTCCGTGCTCACGCTTTATTTGCTCGATCCGCGAATCGTCCCCATCTGGCTCGGCTGGCGCCTCGTCTTCGGCATGGGCGCCATGCTCGGGTTCGTCATCCTCATTTTCCGCATGTGGGTGCCGGAAAGCCCCCGCTGGCTCATGGTTCACGGCCGGCCCGACGAGGCCGAAAAAATCGTCTCCGGCGTCGAGGAAACCATCCGCGCGCATACCGGAAAACTCCCCGACCCCGGCTCCGAAGTCTCCCGCATCCGCATGCGCCACCACACCCCTTGGCGGGAAATCTGGCGCACCGTCGCCCATGTGCATCGCCGTCGCTCCGCGCTCGGCTTCGTCCTCATGGCCTCGCAGGCATTTTTCTACAACGCGATCTTCTTCACCTACGGCCTCGTGCTGGCGAAATTCTACGACGTCCCCGCCGAACGCGTCAGCTACTACCTCCTCCCCCTCGCCCTTGGCAACGCCCTCGGCCCCATCCTCATCGGACGCCTCTTCGACGTCGTCGGGCGGAAACCCATGATCACCCTCACCTACATCGCCAGCGGCGTGCTCCTCGCCGTAAGCGGCTGGCTTTTCGAAAAACAGATGCTCACCGCCCAGACCCAGGCCCTGCTCTGGAGCGTCATCTTCTTCATCGCCTCCGCCGCCGCCAGCTCCGCCTACCTCACCGTCAGCGAGATATTCCCGCTCGAGATCCGCGGCATGGCCATCTCCATCTTCTACGCCATCGGCACACTCATCGGCGGAGTCTTCGCCCCCGTCCTCTTCGGATACCTCATCGGCACCGGCTCCCGCGAAGCTCTCTGTGCCGGCTACCTCACCGGCGCAGCGCTCATGATCGCCGCCGGCATCGTCGAAGCCTGCATCGGCGTCAAAGCCGAGCGCCAGTCCCTCGAAAGCATCGCCACCCCCCTCTCTTCTCAGGAATCGCATTCCGCATAGAAAATAACCGCGCCAACCCGGGTCCCGGATAGCGGCCAAACGAAATCAATCATCCGAAACAAACCGGTGTAGCGCACCCGAACCGCCCGGGTGCCCTTTTCGGCGGCCCGCCGAAAAGCCCCACGAGAGAAGAGCCATTCACCCAAGAACTCCACCTCACACAGCGCGTGACCTCTTCCTTCCGGGGAGCGCATGGCTCCAGCCGTGCTGGTGACGGTGTCCCGCCGTCACGAACTTTTCCAAAACCCCCGCCTGCTATCTGGCGACGCCCCCCGCAGCGCAACATCAAAAAGTCCACGACCTCGAGCATCCCCAAAACCACTCGTTGTAGCGTCCGCTGTCCCCGGCGGATTCCGACACCTCCACACACATGGGGTCTTCACCCCATTGCAACCCCCGCCATTTATGCTCTTGTGCAGAATGACAAATGGGGCAGCACTGAACATTCTGGCGGTCGATGATGAATCATCGGTCACCATTTCCATTAATCTTGCCCTCAAATCCCGGGGACACTCCATCGATATCCTGAACAGCCCCACGACCGCCCTGGAAAGACTCACCCAATACCCCGGCCGCTATCACATCCTCATCACCGACCACCTCATGCCCGGCATGACCGGCCTCGACTTGATAAAGAAAGCGAAACAGACCCCCTTCAAGGGCAAAATCATCGTAATCTCCGCCTTCCTGACCGCCGCCCTGGAAGCCCAATACACCGCCCAAGGCGCAGACAAAATCATGCAAAAACCCTTCGTCCTCGAGGAGCTTCGTATGGCGGTCGAAGAACTCCGGCCGATATCGGTCTCTTAGAGTGTCG
>JBAVPB010000279.1:0-2861 GCA_049692655.1 Chthoniobacteraceae bacterium
GCGAATTCCCCGCGATCCTCGCGCAGTTCCGGCGGCACGAAGTCGAGCCCGAGCGCCTTGTAAAGATCCGCCTCCTCGCGGACCACGGGAAGCGAGGCATCCTGCGTCTTCGTCCCCTTCGCCTTCAATTCCACGGGGGCCAGCCGGTATTCGTTCAGCGTCCAGCCGTTTTGCAGCGCCCGGTTGCGCAGCACGATATTGTGCTCCTTGCTGCCGGTGAAATAAACGAGCGCAAACGGGTACTGCTCGTTGCTCACCACCCGCAGATCCGCCTGGACGCCTGATTTCAAGCGGACGCTTGATTTTGTGGGCCCCTGCGCCTGGATGCTCTCCACGAGGGGATGTGTGACAAAATATTCGCTCACCGACTCCGGCGACTTCGTGGAAACGATGAAATCAAGATCATGCACCACTTCCTTGCGCCGCCGGTAACTCCCCGCGACGGCGATCTGGATCACCTCGGGATGCTCGCGCAGGTCGCTGGAAATCTGCTCCGCATCGGCCGCCACGTCGCCGAGCCGGAAGCTGCCCGCGTGTTTCTTTCGCTGTTCGATGGATTTGAGGATGTTTGCGGCGGTTTTTTCGCCGAATCCCGGAAGCGCAGCCACGGTGCCGTCGTTGCACGCTTTTTCGAGCGCTTCGAGCGAGGCGATGTTCAACTTCTCGTAAAGCATCTTGATCTTTTTCCCGCCGAGCCCCTGCAATTCGAATAAATCGAACAGCCCGGGGGGAAATTCGGCCTTCAATGCGGTATAAAAGGGGAGCTCGCCGGTGATCGCGAGTTCGCTGATCTTTTCCGCGAGGTTTTTGCCGATGCCGTCGATTTCCTCGAGCTT
This sequence comes from Chthoniobacteraceae bacterium, assembly GCA_049692655.1. Lineage (GTDB taxonomy): Bacteria > Verrucomicrobiota > Verrucomicrobiia > Chthoniobacterales > Chthoniobacteraceae > DASZPK01. The sequence continues at coordinate 837 of JBAVPB010000279.1, forward strand.
TTTGTCGCGCGCCATTTGCAGAAAATCGCCCGCGTACGTCTCAATCGCGCGGGCTGCGTTTGTATAAGCGCGGATTTTGAAGGGGTTCTCGCCCTTCAAATCGAGCAGTTGCGCTATGGATTCCAGAATATCCGCGATCTCGTCTTTGGTCATGCGGGAACGATGCTAAGCCGTATCCTTCCAGTTGATAAGGAAAAATAAACCGCAAGGGCGCGAAGAACGCAAAGGGAATACAGGGTAGGGAGGGGGCAACGGCTTGTTGCGGAAAAACGGGGTGGTTGGGTAAGAATTTTTGGACAGGATGTACAGGATGAAGAGGGATTGAGTGGCGAGGGCGGGCGCAACTCCTTCAGAGTTGGGGAATGGGATTCAAAACCCAGGGTAGCCGCTTTGCGGCAACCCTGGGCTGGAGGGCGGAACACCGTTGGTGTTCAAGGATATTTGGCGAGTGCCGATGGTGTTGATTCCGGATGGAGGTGGATGAAATGTTGAAAATCCAGTTCAAGAAATGGGAAATAAGCATTTGTCAATTATCCGGCACGCCGTAGCATCCTTGGCACCACTCGGGCGCCATCTATCCGTATAATGGACGCAACTTCCTCCCAATGAAAACCAAATGCTTCCTGATCTTCATTACGTTCGTTCTTTTTTGGAGGCCGGGGTACTCCGAATCCCCCATAACAAGACAAAACTACCTCAGTTTGATTCCTGACCTGGCCAAAGCGACGCTCAACGAGGGTTATGGAAAAATACCGTTCATCGTTAAGAATAATTCCGATGAAGACGTGGTGTTCATCGAACAATGGCGCCTTACAGTTTCTTTATTAACTGTGAATGACGCGGGCCACGAAGTGCCCATCGAGGATTTTAAAAACCCCTTCGGACCTCACTGGCATTCGGGAGGGGGGCCTGTGCAAATCGTGTTGAAGCCCGGTGAATCCAAGACTTATGACAGTCCGTTTTCGATGGATACGTTCGCCTTCGTTGCAGGGAAGAACAAGAAGATATTTGGGAAGATTTCCGGGCACACTGCACATACAAACCGGGCATTTGTATCGCGCTCCGAGCCATTTGCCATCCCTCCCGAGCTCGCTAGGCCTCCGTGGACTGACTTGGGAAAACAGGATTACTTTTCAGTGACAATCGATCCGACAAAGCCTGAAGTTATCAAGGGGTACTTATTCATCATATTGCCAATAACAATAACGAACACAACGGCGCAGACTTATATTGCCGCCTCGGAACGCGTGAGTTTTTATGTGGTGCATGCCGGTTCGAAAAACCAACTCCCTGATTTGTGGGAGACAATCAAGGCCACCAAGCCTGTTCTGAAGCCCGGGGATTCGACCCATGCCGGAGGAAGATCCTATTTCAGAATGGAGGAGTTGGTGGAACAAGGCTATCATCCAGGTGACAAAATCATAGTCGTCGTGGGTGGGAAAATCCCGGATACAAACAAGGTTTTCGAATGCTATTCAGCGCCCTTTGATCTCACTCCTTTGCCAGAGCCACACTAAGATAAGAAGGTTTTTTTCGAGTCGAGTCGCGGGAATTCCGTCACCCCGCTTCGGGGGTTTTGATTTTTTTGCAATGGGATTCCCGGGGTTCGCAGAGCTTCACCCCGGGCTTTAATTCCGTCGCGTGACGCTCGATGTGGCCGCTCGTATATCCACTGGGGACAGCGGACGCTACAACTAGAGCGGCTTTCCCGGTTTGTGTTGCGGGAGGGGATTACGGCTTGATTCCGCGCCTCTTTTGCCCTAGCATCGACATTCCTATCGTTATGAGCAAAAAATCCACTCCGTCCAAAAATACAAGTAAATCCTCCAAGGCCGCACTCGAACGCGGCGCTGTCATGAATGGAGCCGAAATCCTTGTCAACTGCCTCGAACGCGAGGGTGTGGACACCATTTTTGCCTATCCCGGCGGCGCCAGCATGCAGATGCACCAGGCGCTGACCTATTCGAAAAAGATCCGCACGATCCTGCCGCGTCACGAGCAGGGCGGCGTCTTTGCCGCAGCCGG
>JBAVPB010000280.1:0-14993 GCA_049692655.1 Chthoniobacteraceae bacterium
AATTTCTCCCAGATGCGTCCGCCCTGCACAAGCGCCGACGATTGCTCCCAGAAAAGCACCTTGCGCAGATCCTTGAAAAACAAACCGTTCGACACCATCCCGTGCGCCTGCGAGGGCGATGCGGTGCGGAACGATGCCTGCGACGTGCAGGTGACCGCGGGAAATTCCGAGGCGGCGTTGCTGAAGGAAAACCCGGGAATTTTCCCGGCGAGATTCGAGCCGAGTGCGGCAACGTTGATGATGAGAAGTTTTTTACGGGGCACGGAAGGAAATTTCGGGATTCAGGTGGTTAATCAGTCTCACGGCAAGCGCATTGTTCAGCTCCCGTAAAACTTCCTGCCTACTATGCGGCTTAAAGGCCAGAGCGCAAGGGCGAGAACGCACGCAGCGACCCAGCCTGCCGCGCCCGTGCGCGAAATCGCGCAGAAAACGGCCTGGATCAATATCAATGCGCGGATGAGTTTGCCGATGAGCGGAGGGATTGCGGGATTCGACGTCTCCACGCGCGCCAGCGACGTCACCGCCGTGATGTAACTGGTGACAACCAGCGCCGCCGCAATCGCAAAGACCGAGAAAGGCGCAACAAGCGTCGCCCCCAACATCAAATTCAACCCCCTGCAAATCCCCATGACCACCGCGCCGATGCCGGGAATTTTTTTCAACCCGCAATTGTAGGCAACGATCGCCACCACCAGCGTAGCGCCGAAATAAAGCGTCATCGGACTCGCCATCGCGCACAATCCCAGCCCGAGCGCGACAAGCAAAACCGCCACAACCCATACCACACCTCGGTTCGCCCTGCCACTGGGCAATGGCCGCGAAGGACGCTCCACACGGTCCATGCCGAAATCCATCAAGTCATTCAACAGCAGCCCGAACCCATACAGCGCCATGCTCGCAACGATCACGTACAACAGTTCTGGACGGAATTTCACCGCCGCACCCGATGCCAGCAAAAACCCCGCGAGCGGATCGCCCGGCACGGTGAACAAATTTGGAGCGCGAAAAAGTTGCAGCCAGGTTTTCATGCGAAAAAACTCACACTGCCGCCAGCGATTTTGGCGCAGCCAGATTGTATTGCTCCCGGTAGCGCTGGAAGCGCGGGCTCTCCTGCGCGGCATCGAGCCCGAATTCCGCCAGCGTGTACCGGTGCGCGCCGTGCTTGTCCTTCGGATTGCGCACAAGGAATTCCCGCATGCGCCCCTCGGCATCCGCCGAAAGCGTGTTGCCGAAATATTCATACAAACGCCGGATCGACCCAACCGGCTCCCGCACAAACTCCAGGTAATCGAGATCAAAAAACTGCCCCGCCGGCTGCCGCTCCCGCAATTGCATGAATGTCTCCAGCATCCCCGACCAGAACTCGGACATCTCCCGCCCAATGAGCGCCGGATCGACAAAATCGCTGAACGTCCCGCGCAGGATCGTGGTGAGGCTCGCCGTGGACGCGATCACCTCCAGAGGCTCGCGATGCGTCTGCACCACCTGCGCGTCGGGATACGCCGCGAACAGCGCCGGCAGCGAAAGCATGTGCGCGGGCGCCTTGAGCACCCATCGCCGCCCGGGATGCCGGTGCTGCAAATGCTGCAAAAACCTCCGGTGAAATTCATACGCGGGCGCCATCTCCCGCGCCTCGAACCACGTCCGGTACGTGGGCACGTTATACATCGTGTCGAACTGGTCGCTCATGAACGCGTGGCTCGTGATCGCCACGCACTCCTGCGGCAACTCCGCGCCGGCGAGGTGCGTCTTCTTGAAATCCGGCGCGAGCCTGTCCAGCCACACGAAATTTTGCGCCGTCTTCGCGATCCGTTCCCGCTCCCCCTCCCCGGTCGGCGGCGAGGGATACATCACCTCCCACGTCAGCGGTGCGCGATACCCGGGATCGAGCGCCAGCAGACTGTGTAACAATGTTGTCCCTGTGCGCGGCAGGCCGACGATGAAGAGCGGCTTCACGATGGGCTGCGACGCGATATCCGGATAAAGCGCCCGGTCGCGTTCGAGGTGCAGCCGGTTCACGAGGAGTTGCAGGAGGTCCTCGCGCGCCGCCATCTTCCCGATGAAATTCAGCCGCGCCTCGCGCTTGAGCGAGTCGAGCAGATACCCCAGCGCCTCCAGGAAACCCGTATCCTCAAAATCCCGCCCGCCCGCCTTTTTCCGCGCCGCATCCAGCAGCGCCTCCTCGCGCGCCTCGAGATTGAGCAGCCCCGTTTTTTCCAGCAGCGAAGCCGCGCGATTCAGCGCCCGCACTGCCCACGGACGATGCGCCCGCATCAACTCGGTTGTGTCACTCATGGAAGCCACGTTTTCTGGTTGAACGCCATGGGAATGTCAATGAACTCCAGCCGCCGCAATCCCCGGCGCATCATGCGGGATCGCCTTCGAGATGAGCAGGAAGATGAATGGATTGAGCGTGATGGAAATCATCGCCCCCGCGAGCACCAGGTGGCTCCCCTCCTCCGACAGCAGCCCGAGTTGCTGGCCCAGCACCGCGAGGATGAACGAGAACTCCCCGATCTGCGACAGCCCGGCCATGATGACCAGCGCGCTGCGCACCTTCATGCGGAAAGCGATCGCCACGCAGAATGCGACGAGCGATTTCCCCACCATGATGATCAGCACCGTCACCAACACCTTCCCCGGCTCACGGATGAGGATCATCGGGTCAAAGAGCATCCCCACCGCGACGAAAAACAGCACCGAGAATGCATCCTGCAGCGGCAGCATCTCCTTTGCGGCTCGCTTGCTCAGGTCGGATTCATTGATCACCAACCCTGCAAAAAACGCCCCGAGCGCGAAGGACACCCCGAAAAATTCCGCCGAGCCAAACGCCACGCCGAGCGCCAGAGCAGTGACCGCGAGCGTGAAAAGTTCACGTGAACCGGTCTGCTCGATTTTTTTCAGCATCCATGGCAGCAGGCGCCGCCCGGCCAGTAGCATGAGAAATACAAAGGCCGTGATCTTCCCAAGCGTGATCGCGATGGTGAGCCAGAGGCTCCGCCCGTCACCAGTCTCCGCGTGCAGCGCATGCCCACCCAGCGGCACCGCCAGCGCCGGCAGCAGCACCAGCACCAGTACCATCGCCAGGTCTTCCACGATGAGCCACCCCACCGCGATGCGACCCTCGCGCGTGTGCAGTGCATGCTCCGCCTCCAGCGCGCGCAGCAGCACCACAGTGCTCGCCACCGACAGCGCCAGCCCGAATACAAAGCCCGCCCCCAGCGGCCAGCCCCAGAGCCACGCCACGCCGATGCCAAAGCCCGTGGTGAGCGCCATTTGCAATACCGCCCCCGGCAACGCGATCGACTTCACCGCGAGCAGATCGCCCAGCGAGAAGTGCATCCCCACGCCAAACATCAGCAACATCACGCCGATCTCCGCAAGCTGCGGCGCGAGGTGGACATCCGCGACAAATCCCGGCGTAAACGGCCCCACCGCGACGCCCGCGAGCAGGTAGCCCGCCAGCGGCGGCAGACGCAGGCGCGAGGCGATGTATCCGCCGATCAAGGCGTACACCAGTCCTACCGCTATCGTGGATACCAGTGAAATGTCGTGCTCCATGTGGAGCGCATTCTTTCTGCACACGCGGTTTCGTCAAGCCGCCGGTTTGTGCGATGGCAGGATCATCCCGCTCCATTGATTTTCGTCTGGAAGAATGCTATCATGAAATCAAGGTTATGCGACTGGGCGAGCCATTAAAACCGTTCGAAAATTTCCTGAAAGGCGTGATGATTTTTGTCGCGATTGTAAATCTCGTCGTCATCATCCTGCTGTGGCGGGGCATCCTCAAAAGGCCCGGCCCCAGGCATCCGGCACAAGCCTTCCCTACGCCTTCGTCGATGAATTTCTTTAGAAATTCCTGATCTCCGAAGACGTCCCTGCCGGTCAATCTGCCCGCGCATCCTAGCATGGCGTGCCGAATCCCTGGCTGAAATCGGCCAGCGCGGCGTCCCAGGCATCGGCCTGGTGCAAGCCTGCGTCGAGATAGGTCTCGAACAGCAAGTCGATCAAGCTCACGCTCTCGGTCACGCTGTTGCCGCCAAATTGCGGGGTGTATGTCTGTGTCGGTCTTTCTCGTTCTATGGTGTTCATGGTTGGTGCTTTCTGTTTTTTTTGGGTTTGCCCAACCGCTGAATCCCGGCCCGTGGTCTCAAAAAAAAACCACCGCTGGGAGCCAGCGGTGGTTTTTTTGGAAAATCTGTTTGAGTGAACTAGAGGATTTCCTTTCCACGGCTGGAGTCGTCGGTAATGACGACGACGGAGACAAGCGCCATCGAGGTAATGCTCGATGCCGTTGCTTTCGCTGCCTTGGAAAATAGGGATGTCATTTCTATCTAGTTACAGCACACCTTATAAAGGAAGTCAGTTTGCCGCGCAAGTTTCTTTTGCAAAAAAATGATTTCGCTGCTGTTTTCAGTGAATGGGCGACCTGAATTATTACGGCAACGCCGTTCCATCATATAGCCCAAGGTTGCCCGGCTTTGTCGGGCTACCTTGGGGAAAACCACACAAAAACACCAACCCCGAAGCGGGTTGCATCAGGTCTCCATAAACATGCAATTCTTGGAACAACCACCGATGCAACCCACTTCGGGGTAGATCCCTGTTTTTTAACTGATCCCATGGTAGCACCGAAAAATCCGGTGCAACCATGGGCTATAGGATGCAACCGCGTTGCGGTAGAATTACATCACCCCTCTCTACTCGACTTCTCCCCCCTTTGCGACCTTCGCGCCCTTTGCGGTTAAATTTCCCCATCCCAAAGCTCTCCGCTGGCAACCCCAAAAAATTCTCGTTTTCACATCCCGCCATTTCCTGCTTAACTCCACGCCATGGACATTCTTACTTGTGATCTTCCCGGCATCCCCAAAGTGCGCACCGGCAAAGTGCGCGAAATTTTCGACCTCGGCGACAGCCTGCTGTTCGTGACCACGGACCGCATCTCGGCGTTCGATTGCATCCTCCCCGTGCCTATTCCCGCAAAGGGCGCGGTGCTGAACCAGCTCTCCGCATTCTGGTTCGAGAAATTCGACTTTGTGCAGAACCACCTGCTCGCCATCGATTTCGCCGATTACCCGGAATCGCTCAAGCCCTTCGAGGCGCAGCTCAGCGGCCGCTCGATGATCGTGAAAAAAGCCCAGCCCCTCGCCGTGGAGTGCGTCGTGCGCGGTTACCTCGTCGGCTCCGGCTGGAAGGATTACCAGAAGACCGGCAAAGTCTGCGGCCACGCGCTGCCCGCCGGCCTGCAGCAGGCCGAGCGCCTTCCGCAGACGCTCTTCACCCCATCGACCAAGGCCGACGTCGGCCACGACGAGAATATCGATTGGGATGCATGCGTCAGGATCGTGGGCGAGGATGTCGCGACCCAGATCCGCGACCTGAGCATCCGCATTTACGAGGCAGGCCGCAGCTACGCCGCAGAGCGCGGCATCATCGTGGCGGACACGAAGTTTGAATTCGGCCTGCTCGATGGCAAGGTGATCCTCATCGACGAGTGCCTCACGCCCGATTCCTCGCGCTTCTGGCCCGCGGATGAATACGCCGTCGGCTCGAACCCTCCGAGCTTCGACAAGCAGTTCGTGCGCGATTACCTCGAGACGCTCGATTGGGACAAGAATCCGCCCGCGCCCGCGCTCCCTGCCGACGTCATCGCAAAGACGAGCGAGAAATACCGCGACGCCTACAAGCTCATCACCGGCTCCGACCTCAAGGGCGTGTGAGCCATGCGCGCCGAGATCGACCAGTTCATTTTGTATCTGGCGACTGAGCGCGGGCTATCCACGAACTACCAGATCTCCACGCGCATATCGCTGGAGGCATTTGAGGAATGGCTCTCCCGGGCGAAACACGTCACCGTCCCGGGAGAGGTCACCCATGCGCACATCGGCGACTATCTCGCGTTCCGTAAAAAAGGCGGCCTCGCCGCGGCATCCATCAAGCTCATCGTCGTCGCCATCAAGATTTTCTTCCGGTTCCTCCTCGCGAGGAAAATCACCGGGAGCGATCCCGCCGAGGTGCTGCCCATGCCGCGCATCGAGCGTTACCTGCCGGAGACGCTCAACGAAATCCAGGTCGAGCAATTGCTGAATGCAGTCCCCGTGAAGCAGCCGCTCGGCCTGCGCGACCGCGCGATGATCGAGCTCCTCTACGCCAGCGGCCTCCGCATTTCCGAGCTGACAAACGCGCGGTTGGAAAACCTGAATCTCGACGACGGCATCATCCGCGTCACCGGCAAGGGCAACAAGATGCGCCTCGTCCCCGTCGGGAAACAGGCGCGCGATTCCATCAACGCCTACCTCGACCGCGAACGCCCCTCGCTCGTAAAGCGCCGGACCGGCAGTGACGTCTTCCTCTCCGTGCGCGGCACAAAGCTCACCCCCGCCCGCGTCTGGCAGATCGTCAAACGCATCGCAAAGCTTTCCGGCCTCGAGGCAAATATCTACCCCCACATGCTCCGGCATTCCTTCGCCACGCACCTGCTCGGCAATGGCGCCGACCTCCGCATCATCCAGGAAATGCTCGGCCACGCCGACATCTCCACCACGCAGATTTACACGCACGTGGACCAGCGCCATCTCAAGTCCGTGCATCACAAGTTTCACCCGAGGGCGTAAAACTTCGACATAACGAAGTGGCGGTAGGGTTACACCCCATGGCGTTAGCATGCGCGCAGCCTAAGATCGCGCCATGAAAACAACTCTCAAGAAGAAACAAAAAGTGCTGACATTCGGTGAACTGATCGCTGAAGCATACGACACCTGCGGAAAACGCCGCGCAGCAGGGATGATCAAGTTTGCGGTCAACGCCAACATGGTTTCCTTTCGCGGACACCGACACGCTCTGATCTCCTAGCCCAATTGTCAAAAACCACTCCTCGTTACGAGGCTCCAGCCTCGTAATGCAATTGTCCCCGAAGCTCCAGCTTCGCGAACGTCGCCACAAATTAGACCGAATCAAATATAGACGTAGCCCCAGAATGGCGGATCGTGACCTCTGGGCGCGATGTGACAACACCGGCGAAGCCGCGCTTTTCAATGAGCGACACCATTTATTGAAACGTTCTAACGAAAACCCCGGATTCAAATCTCCAAGTTAAAAATCTGCGTAAATCTGCGGACGAATCTCTTCGCCTGAATTTTTCAGGAGGCTGTTGGATTAGGTGACCTCGTCGCGCCGGGAAATCCAGTAGAGCGGCTTTCGGCTGGCCTGGGCGACAGCCAAAACCCAGAGAGTATCTCCCCTGACAATATAGGGTATGTAATAAGGAAACACCCGAAGGTTGATGCGGCGATACAAGCCGGGACGGAGTCGGTAAAGCTCAGGATGGTCGGCAATCCACAAAACGCATCGTTCCACCCCATCCTTGAATCGCCGTCCCAATCCGGCACGAGCTTCTTCGTAGTTGGAGATTGCATCGAGAAACTCGCTCTGAGCCTCATCGACAAAGCGGATCTTCACGGAGCCAATCGCTTCTCTGCCGCCTGCATCACGTCCTCGTAGGCGATGCCGGAGACGCGGCCTTCGTCGATGGCGCGGATGCGATCACGAATCTCGGAATCCCATGCAGCCTCAGCCTCGGGATCTGCTGCGGAATCTGCACTCTCAAGCAGGAATTCTGCGAGAGCGAGTCTCTGATGCAGCGGAAGATCCATCGCCTCTTTGGTGACCTCTTCAAGTGCCTTTGGCATTGAAAAACAGTCGCAGAGGTTTCGTTGCCGGTCAAGCGTCTGAGTGGCCTGACTGGAATCATGCGAATCGAGGCTTTCCTACGCGATAGTGCAATTCCTCGTTACGAGGCTCCAGCCTCGTAACGCAATTGTCTTCGAAGCTTTGCTTCGCAAACGTGGCAGCAATTCACACTCACCATTTAAACAGCGTATTCCCGGGAATACGCCTTTGCGGTTGATATCCACCTTCCGTGACGGCAAACTCCCTGCATGAGTCAGGTCGTCACGCAAGACCCGGATATTCTTGGCGGGGAGCCCGTCTTTGCACACGGGTGCCTGCACGCAGTCTGTTTGATCATCTGGAAGCGGGAGAAACCATCGACGATTTTTTGGAAGGCTTTCCGAGCGTGAAGCGGAAGCAAGTCCTCGATTTGTTGAAATCATCCACAGATTTCACAGATTAACACAGATTGAGGAAGGCTTTTGGCTGAAAGCCCAAAATCAAAAATCTGTGTAAATCCGTGTAATCTGTGGACGAATCTCTTCACTTCGCTAACTTGCGGCACAATCCCGCGCCGCCTCCCGCATCGACGGAAACTTCGGCTCCCACCCCAGTGCCCTCAACTTCGCATTACTCACCTGCTTGTTAGTCACACCCCGCTTGCGATTGACATCCACCGGCCCCGCCGGCGGCAGCGGTTTTCTAAAATGCTCACTGAAGATGCGATAGCAATCCACCTGCGAAAACGGCGTGTTATCAGCCACATTGTAAATATCCGACACCGCATCCGTGTTTAACAAAAACCCGATCGCCCCCGCTGCATCGTCGCGGTGAATCTGATTCACCCACCGGCTGCCGTCCTCCTCGATGATTGCGCTGCCATCGAGAAATTTCCGCAGCAGCGCCCAGCGCTCCGGCCCGTAAATCCCCGCAAGACGCGTGACAATACCCTCGTGCCCCAGCACCAGTTCCTCGGTCTCGCGCAGAATGCGCCCCGTCTCGCGCACAGGCTCAGCCGGGCTCTCCTCGGTAACCCACGAGCCGTCATTCTGCGCATAGACAGACGTGCTGCTTGTAAAAAGAAATCGTTGTGGCTTGAGTATCTCCAGAAGATTCCGCGCCCCCTCCAGATAGTTCTTCCGGTAAGCCTCCTCGCCGCCGCGTCCCGAGCTTACGCAATCCACCACGGCATCGATTCCCTCAAACCCGCCCAGCTTTTCCTGCACCATCGCGGGATCGGAAATATCGCACGCGACCGTCTGAAACGCCTCCGCCGAAAGCTGCACCGCCGATTCCTCCGAGCGAGTCACGCCAATCACCTCCCAGCCGCCCGCCTTCAGCAAAAGTCCCGCCGCTTTCCCGACAAATCCACAACCGGCAATGAGCACGCGCGCCATGGTTCAGTGGGCCGGCACGGGGTTCTGGCTGTAATCGACGACATCGACGTGATGGCTAAGCATCTTCTCGCCGTCGAATTCAAAAAATCCGCGAAACCCTTTCCCATCGAGCACGATGGGGAGCCACTTCGCATCGTCCTCCCACATTCCCTCATAGGGGACGGCATCGGCCGGCACCCAGAACGGATCCGCCTCGTCCGTCTCGCACAGTTCCCCCTCGTATCCGCTCGCGAGAAACACCGTGCAAAAAAGGCTGTAGCCATCGACAAACTGGAAATGCAATTCCCCCCGCTTTTCGAGCCCGTGCGGTATCAGTCCGACCTCTTCCTGCGTCTCGCGGACCGCGGCCTGCAGCGGCGTCTCGCCCGCCTCGAGTCTGCCTCCCGGCGCATTGATCTTCCCTGCGCCGAGGCCGCGCTTCTTGCGGATCAGGAGCAACTGCCCGCCGGTTTGGATAAAGCAGAGCGTGGCAAGTTCGCGGGGTTTCCAGGTTTTCCAATCCATATTTTTATGACTTCAAGACAACGCCGGAGATGATAACGTTTCGCACCATGAATTCAACCAACGCGTTTCGCATCTCCGCAATCCTCGGTTTTCTCGCGGTCGCGCTCGGCGCATTCGGCGCCCATGCGCTGAAACCCGTCCTCGAAAAATACTTCACCGTGGATGTCTGGAAAACGGCCTCCACCTATCATTTGGTCCATGCGGTGGTGATGCTCTTTATCGCAACGCGACGCCCTTTTTCCTTCATACCGTGGGCCTTGTTCGGTGCAGGGATCGTGATTTTCAGCGGCAGTCTTTATTTACTGGCGGTGTCCGGCATCCCCTGGCTCGGCGCGATCACGCCGATCGGTGGCATCTGCTTCCTCGCAGGCTGGGCGTTGCTGGCGGTCAAACCACTCGTCGCGGGCGAGGTGGACCGCTCGTAGGCCGGGATGCCTTTGAGTTCCTCCCGGGCCGTCCTTTGCGCGGTCTCCTCTTCCTTGCTGGCGGCATGCAGAGCGAGGATCGTCTCCCATTCCCTGGTCGCGAGATCGGGCCTGCCCATCGCCTTGTAGGTGCGGGCGAGCTCAAACCGGTGGATAACCCTCTGCGGGGCAAGCTCAGTGGCCTTCTTCAAATATTTCACCGCCTCCTCCATGGACGCCTCCGGAAGGCCGCCGTAGATGTATTTTGCCATCAACTTCAACATCGGGTTGAGGCTGGCCACGCAGTAATTCCACCGCCCGAGCACATGGTACGCGTAGGGGTCGGTCGGGTCGAGAGCGAGCGATTTCTCCGTCTCCTCCTTCACGTATTTGGAATAGAGCAGCCGCGTCTTGTTGTCGCTGAAATCGGTCATCCTCCCGTAGGCCACGGCTAGCGCGAGATGGGCCTTGGCGCATTTCGGGTCGAGCGCCACCGCGCGCTGTGCGTATTCCAGGGAATTTTTGGCGGCTTTTCCGGCCTCATCGGGCGCATTCGTCCCTCCTGCGAGATCGATATACTGCTTCGCGATGCGGAGCAGGATCACCACCTGGTCCGGGCTCAATTTGTCCGCCTGCTCGAAATATAGGAGTGCCGCCTTCGTATTGGCGCGGGCATCGTTCATATCCCCGTCGTGGATCAATTCCGCGACCTGGGGTGTGAACTGCGGGGCAAGCTGTGCATCCTCTCCGGGAGTCGCAGCCTTGCACCGGCAGGGGAAGAAAGTGATGCCGGCCAGCAGGAAAAGAAGCGTCGCGGAAAGAGCCCGCACACGAGCAGGAATCCTCCGGCTTCCATCTCCCAAATTTATCTTGTCAACTTGTTGTCCCAACAAATCCCCCTTTTCCTTCCGGTTTTACTCTATACCCGTGCGTCCAGGCAATCCCTTACCATTTGCGCAAGCATCTGCGGCTGGTACGGTTTTTTGAGGAACAGCATCCCCTTGCCCAGTGTGAAATCCTGCCCAAGCGTTTCCATGCTGTAACCGCTTGTATAAATAACCTTTAAATTATGTTTCTCAGCCCGCAGCTTCTTCGCGAGGTCGTAGCCCGACATGCCGCCGGGCATCACCATGTCGGTGAGCAGCAGGTTGATCCGCGTGTCGAATTGCGCCCAGATCCGCAGCGCCTCGATGCCGGACTGTGCCTCGAGCACCTGGTAGCCGTAGGTCTTCAGCACCCCGCGCGCAAGCATCAGCACGCCCGGTTCGTCCTCGACGAGCAGGATTGTTTCCTTGCCGCCCTTGACCGTCTTCCCGGCGCCCTTGGCTGCCGCGATCGCCACGTTCTTGGCGCTGCTCGGCAGGAATATCTTGAACGCTGTGCCCTTGCCCAGTTCGCTCTCGACCTCGATCCAGCCGATGTGCTGCTTCACGATGCCGTACACCGTGGCCAGCCCGAGGCCGGTCCCCTTGCCGACTTCCTTCGTGGTAAAAAACGGCTCAAAAATCTTGCCGAGCTTCGCGCGGTCCATGCCGCAGCCATTGTCGCTCACCGTGAGGCACACAAAGACCCCCTCGCGCGCCTCGGGATTCCGATCGACGTATTCACGCCCGACCTTTACGGGGTTGGTGGTGATGATGAGCGATCCCCCTTCCGCCATCGCATCGCGCGCGTTCAGCGAGAGGTTCATCACGACCTGCTCCATCATGGTCGTGTCCGCCTCGATCGCTGGCAGGCGGGGCGAAAGATTGCAGCGCAGGGTGATATTTTCGCCGAGGCCGCGCCGCAGCATCTGCGTGACGCTCTTGATCACTTCGTTCAGGTCCAGCAGCTCGACCTGCATGAACTGCTTGCGGCCGAAGGTGAGAAGCTGCCGCGTGAGGTTCGCCGCGCGCTGGGCTGCCATGGCGACCTGTTCGAGCGATTCATGCGCGGTCGGCGGCAGGCCTTCCTCGCTGGAGACGAGCTCGGTGTGCCCCTGGATGATGGTGAGGATGTTGTTGAAATCGTGCGCGATACCGGCGGCAAGCTGGCCGACCGATTGCATTTTCTGCGACTGGCGCAATTGCGCCTCAAGGTTGATCCGCTCGGTGATTTCCGATGCGTAACAATGCACGCATTGCAGCGTGGGAATCGCAAAAAACGCCCACGAGATCGTCCGCTTTGCCAGCGTGGTCTCGCGCTTGATGGTTTCGTTCGCGCCGGCTGCTCCCGCAAGGCATTGCCGCACGATCACAGCCGTGTCCGTGGGCAGGATGTCCGCCGCCTCCAGCTTCCCAAGAGCGCGCGCAAGCTGCAGCGCCGCATTGTTCGAGTAGATCAGAGTTCCGTCCGCGCTGAATTGCATGACGGCGTCGGGATTGAATCGAGGGAACGCCGCCAGGTTCTCGATCTCGGCGGCCGCTTTTTTGCGTTCGGTGATGTCCTGGCACAGCGAAGCGCCTCCGGCCACCTCGTCCTTGCTGTTGACCAGGGAGGTGTTGAACCATTCGCAGAGAATGATTCTGCCGTCTTTGGTGATGTTTTCATTCGTGCTCTTCATGCCGCCACTCCGGTCGAAGAGCTGGCTCCTGACTTCTTCCACCTGCTTCAGCGCCGATGCAGGGACGATGAAATCCAGCCCCTTGCCCAATGCCTCGGCCTCGGTGTAGCCAAAAATCCGTTCCGCGGCGGGATTCCACTCCGTGACCTCGAACCGGTTGTTCCACTCGATCACCGCGAGTGGTGTCTGCCCCAGGTGGAGCGCCAGTTTTTGGTTGGACTTGCGGAGCGATTCCCCCGCTTCCCTGCGCAAGCGGAATTGATAAACGGCCAAAGCCACGGACCCGGCCATCACCAGCACGATGAGGAACAGAAACGAACCGGCGACCACCGTCGCGAGGGGAAACAAGGAATCAAGATTGGTCATCAGCGGTTCAAAATGCATCGGTCACTCCATCAATAGCATAAAATGTTCTCGATATAAGTTTTATGATTTCGAAAGCCTCTTTTTTTCATGTACGCATGATCTTTATGCCACCGTCCGCAAATTACGTCCCATATTCCTCCACGGGCAGGCAGGAACAGATCAGGTTGCGATCGCCATAAACATTATCAATACGCCCCACGGCAGGCCAGAACTTATGCACCCGCGTCCATGGCGCGGGATATGCCGCCGTCTCCCTCGCGTAGGGGCGGTCCCATTGATCGGAAATCACGACCTGCGCGGTGTGCGGGGCGTTTTTCAACACATTGTTCTTTTTGTCCGCCACGCCGGACGCCACGGCCTGGATCTCGGCGTGGATCGCGATCATTGCGTCGCAGAAACGGTCCAGTTCCTCACGGGATTCGCTCTCGGTCGGCTCGATCATCATGGTGCCCGGCACCGGCCACGAAATCGTCGGCGCGTGGAACCCGTAGTCCATGAGGCGCTTGGCAACATCCTCGACTTCGATCCCGGCGCTTTTCCAGTCCCGCAGGTCCAGGATGCACTCATGCGCGACCAGTCCCGATTTCCCTTTGTAGAGCACCGGGAAATAAGCGTCGAGCCGGCTGGCGATGTAGTTCGCATTCAGGATCGCCACTTTCGTCGCCTCCTTGAGCCCTTCCGCCCCCATCATGCGGATATACATCCATGGGATCACGAGGATCGACGCGCTCCCCCACGGCGCCGCCGAGACAAGCCCGCCGCTGCCCGCGGGCGATGGCAGATACGGCACCAGATGCTTCGCGACGCCGATCGGCCCCATGCCGGGACCGCCGCCGCCGTGCGGGATGCAGAATGTTTTATGCAGATTGAGATGGCACACGTCCGCGCCGATGTCGCCGGGCCGGCAAAGGCCGACCTGCGCGTTCATATTCGCGCCATCCATATAGACCTGCCCGCCGTGGGCGTGGACGATCTTGCAAATCTCGCCGATCGTTTCCTCAAAAACACCATGTGTGCTCGGGTAAGTCACCATCAAACACGCGAGATCGCCCTCGTGCTGTTTCGCTTTTGCAAGGAGGTCGGTGACATCGATATCGCCGCCGCTTTCGCACTGCACCGGCACGACGCGGAAACCCGCCATCACCGCGCTCGCGGGATTCGTCCCGTGCGCACTCGTCGGGATGAGGCAGACGTTGCGCCGCCCTTCGCCCCGGCTCTCGTGATAGCTGCGGATCGCCAGCAACCCGGCGTATTCCCCCTGCGAACCGGCATTCGGTTGCAGCGAAATGCCCGCGAATCCCGTGATCTCCCCCAGCCACTGCTCAAGGTCGCGGAAAATATGCTGATAGCCCGCCGCCTGGTCGAGAGGGATGAAAGGATGCAATTTCGAATAGCCGAACCACGTCACCGGCAGCATCTGCGAGGTGGCGTTCAATTTCATGGTGCAGGAACCGAGCGGGATCATGGAATGGCAGAGCGACAAATCCTTCGCCTCGAGCTGCCGGATGTAGCGCAGCATCTCCGTCTCGGTGTGATGCTTGTTGAAAACCGGATGCGTGAGAAATTCGCTCGTGCGCATGTGTGGCCCATCAAATTCATTGTCCGTTTCCTTTGCTAGATCGGCAATACCAATGCCCACCCCTCCGTTCGGAGTGAAGCAAACCAGCAACGTAGCCACTTCCTCAAGACTCGTCGTTTCATCGAGGGTGACGCCGATGCTTCCATCACCAAAATCACGTAGGTTGATTTTCCGCTCACGCGCCGCCTGAATGATTTGTTTGGCAGAAGATGCATCCGCAGCCTTTACAGACAAAGTATCGAAAACTTGCCTCACGTTTTGCATTGGATATCCAACTGTCACCAACCCTTCCGATAGGATCGAGGTCAGTTTGTAAATACGCTCCGCAATTTCCTTCAACCCCTCCGGCCCATGATACACCGCATACATCGAAGCCATCACCGCCAGCAGTACCTGCGCCGTGCATATGTTGCTCGTCGCTTTGTCCCGGCGGATGTGTTGCTCCCTCGTCTGCAACGAAAGCCGGTACGCCGGATTCCCCTGCGCATCATGCGACACCCCCACGAGCCGCCCCGGCATCTGCCGCTTGAAAG
>JBAVPB010000281.1:0-1949 GCA_049692655.1 Chthoniobacteraceae bacterium
GCGGCCCGTCTTTTTCGCCAGCCTGTATGCGAGCCACGCATAGTAAAACGTGGACATGCACATCATCATGCCTGCGGCAGGCAGGATGCGGCCGAAGACGATATTATCCGGCATTTTCAACACAAACCGCAGCAGGGCGGTGAGCGTGAGCAGATTGACCAGAATGTTTGTGCCGAAGCCGAAAAAGGCATTCCAGTCTCCGGGCACCCAGATTTTAGGTTTTGTGATGGTGGTCATTATTTTTGGTTCATTGGTTGCTGTTGTGGCTATGTGACTATGCTGTTTGAGTGGTGCTGGCCTTGAGGGCGGCGATGATTTTTGTGGAATCGGAAACCCAGCCGAAGATGCCGCCCTGGGCCTTGATCATTTTCAGGCCGGCTTCCTGGAATTCCGGGAAATAGGAGCCGACGCAATCCTCGGGGACGATGCAATCGTAACCGCGGTCGTTGGCTTCGCGCACGGTGGTATTCACGCAGACCTCGGTAGTCACACCAGTGACGATGAGGTGCTTCATGCTGCGGTGCTGCAGGATGGAATGGAGATCTGTGGCGTAGAATGCGCCCTTGCCGGGCTTGTCGATCACGGGCTCATTTGGCAGCGGATAAAGCTCGGGAATGATGTCGTGGCCCTCCTCCCCTCGGATGAGGATGCGGCCCATGGGACCGGGGTCACCGATGGAGGTGGCGCTGCGGCCACGGATTTTCTTGGCGGGTGGAAGATCGGTGAGATCGGGGCGATGGCCTTCGCGGGTGTGGATGACCTGCAGGCCGGCGGCGCGCCATGCGGCGAGCAGGGTTTTGTTCGGCTCGATCGTGCGGCGGAGCTGCGAGACGTCGTTCCCGAGCATTTCCCCGAAGCCGCCGGGCTCGAGGAAATCGCGTTGCATGTCGATGATGACGAGCGCGGTGTGTGCCGGGTCGAAGTCGTAGGGATACGGCTCGGCGTCCACGCTTAAGATTCCATTTTTGCCATTGGTGCCCATAACGGCGGACTGCCTTAGCTTCCAGCGTGCCACGAAGAGGAGGGATGGTGTATGTGGCTTGTTTACAGATGATTAAAATGACGGGGGGCGCCGGATGGGAATTTTGAAGGAGGGACGGAACTGTTCCGAATGTCGCAAAATGCGACAATTGCGACAGCGGGGTGGTCAATATGAAACTGCCGGGATGTGGGGTGGCTGACGGTTGGTAAGGGTTGGCAAAGGTTGATTAGCCCTGACAAGCGGGCGGCAGGGAAAATGGCGTAAATTATGCTGCGGTGCGGGGCGTGATCTGGAACCAGTCTTCGGCAATCTCAATACGAAAGGGTGAAGGGCCGGTTGTGGCGGGACGGTCGCCGGCGCTCTGGCTCACGGTGGCGCTGGGCATCCTGTGCTCGGCGGCGTTGTTTTTTGTCATCCATGGATGGGAATGGAAAAATCTGGAGGACGAGCTTAACAATCTCGCGCAGGAGCGGGTGGAAATCTTGCAAAACAAGATGCTCTGTTCGCTGGAGGTGCTGCACTCGGTGGCGGCGTTTTATTCCGCCAACGAGCATGTGACGCGCGGGGATTTTGACCATTTTGTCGCCGATGCGCGCTCGCGGCATCCGGAGTTGCAGGGGATCTCGTGGAACCCGAGGGTGACCGGAGCGCAGCGGGATGAATTTGAAGCGAATGCGCGGCGGGACGGCTACTCGGATTTCAAATTCAGTGAGATGACCGAGGGCGGGAAGCTCGTGCCGGCGGCGAAGCGCGAAGAATACGTGCCGGTGTTTTATGAGGCGCCGTTTGCGCGGAACGAGCCTGCGCTGGGGTTTGACCTGGCGTCGAGCCCGCAACGGAAGCAGGCGCTGGACATGGCGCGCGACACGGGACAACCGGCGGCGACGGTGCCGATCCGGCTCGTGCAGGAGACCGGCAACCAGATGGGGTTCCTGGTCGTGATCCCGATCTATCGCGGCCTGCATGA
>JBAVPB010000282.1:0-2520 GCA_049692655.1 Chthoniobacteraceae bacterium
CCAGCTCCCTGCCGGATTGCGTCAGGCTGTCGAGCCGCGCGGCATTCGCATTTTCAGCAGCCGCCTGTTGCGAAACCTTGCGGCGGTTTTCTGGCCTGTCCAACTCCGCGGCGCTGAGTGCGCGCAATTCCTTGTTCGCCTGGTTGAGCTGCTGCTCCTTCTCGTAGCTCTCCTTCGCCACCTCCAGCCATTTGCCAAATTGCGCCGTGAGCCATAGCGCGTGGTCCGTCTTGTTCAGCACATGGAGGATGAATACCGCCGAGTGAACATGCTTCCGCCCCGGCAGGTAATCGTCCGTCCACGCCCGCACCTCCAGCGTCTGCGGCTCCACCCCCTCGCGCGTCGCGCAAAATGTCGCGCGCCCCGCCAGTTCCCTTTTCTCCGCCTGGCCCACCGCTGCCACCTTCTCGCCATGCACCGGCTTTCCGTCATCGCCCATTTCCGACCCGATCCAGTCGAGCCCCATTTGTTTTACACCGAAATCATCCGAAGCATTCAGGTCAAACGTCACCACCTCCGAGTCCAGCACCACCTGCTCGAGCGAATCCCGCTTCGCCACGATCCTCGGCGGCTCGTCCTCCACCGCCTGCACCTTGAGCACCAGCGGCTCCAGAGGCGAAAGCCCATCCTGGTCGCGCCAGGTGAATTTCCGCGTCGCATTCCCGGCCACGGATTCGAAATCGGTCACGATCTTTTCCCCGGCCACCTTCTGCGCCTTCCCGTCCATTTCCGCCACCACCAGATCCCGGCTCGCCTTCGCTTCATAGGCCGCCTCCGATCCCCGCAGCACATTCACCGCACCGCTCCGCGCCTCGACGACCTGCTCCGTTTTATAACCAAGATACGCCGGCAACCGCAGCCGCACCGCAAGCTCCGCCAGTTCCGGACGCGTGCGCGGCTCGATCAGCACGCTCTTTTTCAAATCCCCGAGCGATACCGAAAGCTGCGCATCCTGCTTCTGAGGCGGAAACGCGAAGGAGTAAGCGCCCGATGACAACGCCGCAAATACCGGCGGCTGCTTCCCGATCCTTCCCGTTCCCTCGCCGGGCGACCACTGCGTCGTCCCGCTCAACTTCACCGGAAAATTAAATGGCTCCGCGTACGGCACCACGAGATGCGACGGCAGCGTCTCCACATTCGCAAAAGTAAAACGCTCCACATGCCGCCACGGCATCAGCCAGCGCGCAAAGGCATTCCGCGCCGCCCCGTTCACCACCAGGAACGCCAGCAGCGCCACGCCCGCCACCGATCCCGCCGCCCAGCCCCATTGCCGGTGCCGCGCATCCGGCACCGCGTGGGTGAAATCCTTGTCCTTCACAGCCTCCGCAGTCTGCGCGATCGCCGCCTGCACCAGCCGCTCGCTCCGGCCCGCCGACCCCTCGTGCATCCGCACCAGTTCCACGATGCCCAGCAACTCGTCGCCCAGCCGTGGGAACTTCCGGCGCAACAGCCGCGCCGCATCCTCCAGCCGCCGCTGACGCCACACCCACTTGTGCCATTTCAGCGGCAACCCCAGCCCCAGCGTCGCCGCTCCGCCGATCAGCAGCACCAGCCGCACCCACCCCGGCGTCTCCCAGAACCGGTCCAGCACAAACACCAGCAGGTAGGAAAGCGCGATCCCAAACGCAGCCGCGAGTATCCCCTCCAGCAGCTTCACCATCCAGACACGACGGCGGAAATCCGCCAGCTTAGTCTCCAGGATGATCGGCAATTCGGTTTTCATGATACGTCGTATGGGTTAGACGGGATTTTTTTCGTTTTGAGCCGGTGAAATTCGATGAAATTTTAAAACGAACCGGAAGCCTTCCTTCCAGCCCCGAAGCTTCCCAGAAGTAGCCAGAGGAGTCCAGCCCAAAGCAGTAGAGCCATCATGCTTTTCCCTGCGGGTGGGCGTCAGCCCGCAACTGAAGGGAAAGGCGTTGCCTCACTGGCATTTAGTTAAGAAACATCAACCCTTTCCACTGTGGTCGGACACAAAGGTGTAAGGCCTCGATTCACGCAGCGCACGCCTGGAGGGACCTGCTCTGTCAGGTCCCAGTCCGCGATAGCTTCTTCGGACTTCTCTTCAAGAGCGCCAGAGGCGCGACGGAATTAAAGCCCGGAGTGAAGCCCCGCGAAACTCCCGGTATCCCAAAATATGAAGTAACCGAACACCTGAAAGGGGTGATGGAATAAAACCGTCACAAATTACATCCCACGCACAATCGTCAGCCACAAATAAAACGCCAGACATCCAATCGACACCACAACCACCAGCGCATGAAGCACCCACACCGACTTGATCCCGAAAAAAGAAAGAACGCCCGCAACAACCGGCGTCAACGACATCAAAACGAGCCAGAAGCAGAGAAAATTCCTTTCCTGCGGTGTTGAAAGACAGCTTAAAGCAATGAGACAGAGCAGACCAAACCCAAGCTGCACCACTCTAAGCCACCATAGCTTGGGCAATCCGGCCTTGTTTCCAGCACCCTTCGCTTTCCTGCGGGAGGCTGTGTGAATAATTGCCGAGAGCGCAATCAC
>JBAVPB010000283.1:0-3733 GCA_049692655.1 Chthoniobacteraceae bacterium
GTGTCCCCGTCAGCGATGCTTCTTAAAAAGCGAGCTCGACCCTACGGAATAAACCGGCGTCCACCTGTAACACCACTAACTAAATGCCAGTGAGGTGCTACCTTCCCCGGTCCCAACTCCACTAGGAATCCTGATGATGAAATTTCCCTGCCCGCATTACCGGCGCAAAGTTTAACCATCCACTCTCTTTTAACAATTTAACCTCTTCATGCCGGCGCATACCCATTCCTCAAACAATTCTCCGCCACCACCCGCGCCACCAGAAACTGCTGCAAATACTCCCGCCCGCCCGCCTTCGTTCCGCCGCCGCTCATCTTGAACCCGCCAAACGGCTGCCGCCCCACCATCGCCCCCGTGATCGGCCGGTTGATATACAAATTCCCGCACACCATCTCCGCCTTCGCCCGCTCGATATTCACCGGACTGCGCGAACAAATCCCGCCCGTCAGCGCAAACGCGCAATCATTCGCCAGGGCCATCGCTTCATCAAAATCCTTCGCCTTGCACACCGCCAGCACCGGCCCGAAAATCTCCTCGCGAAAAATCCGGCACCCCGGCTTCACATCGGTGAAAATCGCCAGCGGCACAAAACAGGCATCCGGGTTGCCCACGCTCTCCCCCTCCCACGCCAGCGTCGCCTCCTGCCTGCCCACCTCGATCATCGCCAGGATGCGCTCATGCGCCTCCCGGTCAATCACCGGCCCGATCACATTGCCCGGTTCCTCCCCCGGCCCCACACGCAACGACGCCGTCGCGGCAATGAGCCTCTCAAGGAACCGGTCGTAATTTTTCGCAAGCACAATCAACCGCGAGAGTGCGCTGCATTTCTGCCCCTGATAACCAAATGCGGAAGTCAGCGTCACCGCAACCGCTTCATCCAGATCCGCGTCCGCATCCACGATCAGCGCATTCTTACCACCCATCTCGCACACGACATGTTTCAAGTTCACCTGCCCTTCCGCCGTGCGTCCCGCCGTCTCCCAGATCCCCAGCCCCACCTCCATCGACCCCGTGAACGCAATGAAATCCACCTGCGGATGCGCCACAAGATGCGCGCCGATTTCCTTGCCGGGCCCGCTGATGAGATTCACCACCCCCGCAGGCATCCCCGCCTCGATAAACAACTGCATCAGCCGCGCCGCGATCACCGGCGTCTGCTCGGAAGGTTTCATGATCACCGCATTCCCGCCTACCACAGCCGCCACCGTCATACCCGTAAGGATCGCCAGCGGAAAATTCCACGGCGCGATGATCACACCCGTGCCGCGCGGCAGCCAGTGCTGCACATTCGTTTCCCCCGGCACCCGCTGCGTAGTCTGCATGCCGCCCATCGCCCGCATTTCCGCCGCGTAGAAATTGCAGAAGTCGATCGCCTCCGCCACATCCGCATCCGCTTCCGTCCAATTCTTCCCCGCTTCAAAAATCTCCAGCGCCGTCAACGCCGCCTTGTCGCGCCGCATCAATCCCGCCACGCATTCCAGGCACGACGCCCGTTCCTCCGCCGTGCGCCGCGCCCAGCCGGGTTGCGCCGCACGCGCAGCCCGCAAAGCCGCCTCCGCATCGGCGACCATGGCCCTTGCCGCATAGCCAATGATCTCGCCCTGCGCCGCGGGATTCAACGACGCATCCCACTCCTTCGTCTTCACCGCCTTGTTATTGATGATCAACGGATGCCTCTGCCCGATCCCATTGCGCATCGCAATAATCGCCGCGCGAATTTTCTCCCGCTCGGCATCAATCGTAAAATCAACCGGCGGTTCATTCCGGAATTCACCCGCCTTGTGATCCCGACTTTCGGCATCTGCTGTTTCAAACAGCAACGCCTTTTCCGGCGCCTTCAACAACGCCGCACGGTCCGCGCCCCTGGCAAACTTGTTCGCAAGGAAACTTTCGTTGCTCGTGTTCTCCAGCAGACGCCGCACGAGATAAGCCATGCCCGGCAGCAGTTCCCCCACCGGACAATATTCACGCACGCGCAGCCCTAGACGCAGCAGCGTCCCTTTCAGCGAATCCGCCATGCCATGCAGCATCTGAAATTCAAACGTCCCACGCGCGATCCCCAACCGGTCCGCCTGCGCCAGTGCATGCGCGATGCTCCGGACATTATGCGTGCCAAAAGCCGCCGTCACCGCATCGCCATTCTCCAGCAGCATCAGCGATAGATTTTCAAAATTCGCATCCGACTCCGCCTTCCGCGTGAATACCGGCACCGGCCAGCTCCGCTGACGCGCAATGATCGTCTCATAATCCCAATAAGCCCCCTTCACCAGCCGTACCGTAAAACGCCGGCCCCGCGCACGCCCCCACGCAATCAAGTCGCGCAAATCCCCCTCCGCATCGCGCAAGTAAGCCTGCATCGCCAGCCCGCACACCGGCCCCTGCGCAAACTCCCGCTCCGAAAAAATCGCCTTGAACAACCGCAGCGTGAGAGCCTTCAGCACATGGCTCTCCATGTCGAAATTGATCAGCGCCCCCAGCTCCTTCGCCCGCCTGAGAATCGGCCGCAACCGCCCCGAGATCTTCTCCACCGCCGTCTCCGGATCAGCAGGATGGATCTGCGAATAAAGCGCCGAAATCTTGATCGAAAGATTCAGCCGTGGAAATACCTCACTCGACCCCGTCGGATTTTTTCCCAGCACCCCGGGCCACACCGCCGCCTCCCGCGCCAGCATATTCATCAAGTCGAGATAGCGCCGCGCATATCCATCCGCCTCCGCCTCGCTCACCACCGCCTCCCCCAGCACATCCACCGTGAACGCCACCCCCTGGTCATTCAGCTTCCGCAACGTAGCCGCGATCTCCTTCCCGTCATCCCCCAGCATGAACATCCGCGCCATCCCCGCCACCTGCGACCGCACCCCGCCGCTCACCAGCGGAGCCGCGAAACCGCTCACATGGAGCACCGCTTGCAGCGAAGCGGAAAGCTTCACCCGCTCCTCATCAAAATACTCCTTCAAATGCCGCGTCACCTCCGCCGACGAGCGAAGCGCCGGCAGCACATCCACGAACCTGAAGAGCTGCGTCTTGAACTGCGCATCCGCCATTGCCCAATCCATCAGCGGCCCATAAACCCCCTTCCTGCTGAAAATCGAAGGCGCCCCCGCCTCATCCACCATCCCCAGAATCTCCGTCCCGATTTTAAAAATAGAGTCATCAAGAGATGCCGTATCATGCTTTGCCTCCTCCGCGCGCAAAGCCGCACCCCCGCCAATCTCCCCCTTGATCATACCCAACAATCCACGAAAATCGTCGTGGCAGCAAGTAACCGCCTGCCTCAAACAAAAATCGCCCGCGATTTTTAACTATAGGGGAAGGTGTTACCTAAAGCCCATTTAGTTAAGAAATATCAGTTCTTTCCACAGTGACCGGACAAAAAAAGTGTGAAGTCACGATTCACACGGCGCGCCCATGGAGGGACCTGCTCTGTCAGGTCCCAGTCCGCGACAGCTTCTTCGGACTTCTCTTCAGCGCCGGAGGTGCGACGGAATTAAAGCCCGTGGTGCAGCGCAGCGTAACCCCGGGGCCCGTCCGTTGTAAAAAAATCTCAAACCCCTGGCAAGGGGTGACGGAATTCCCTCACCAGCATCACAGGCAGTCTGATCTCTCAGAGGCTGTCTAAAAAGTAAGCTGGGAAAGCAGTGATTGACAGACGAACACAGATTTCCCCATGACGTCCATTTCCTTAATCTGTGAAAATCTGTGGAATCTGTGGAAAAAAACGCCTTTTTAGACG
>JBAVPB010000284.1:0-10314 GCA_049692655.1 Chthoniobacteraceae bacterium
ATGTTGCTCGCATCGAGACCAAATTTATGAAACCCACTCTGCTCATTTGCCTGCTCACGGTGCCGCTTGCCGGTTGTTCCTCGCTGAATCACCACCAGATTTCCCACTACCAGGATTACGGCATTTCCGATTCCCTCTACGCCAAAATGCAGGCACACCGGAAATTAAATACACCCGACATCGTCGAGCTTTCGCAACACCAGGTACACAGCAGCGAGATCATGACTTACCTCGCCTATTCGGATACTCAGATCCCGCTTACCAATGAGGACGCCCGCCAGCTTGCCCGTCAGAACGTCAAGGGCGACGTCATCACCTACCTTCGGGAAAATCCCAACAGTTCCAGCTTCCTGAGTGTCTTCAAAAGTTGGGATCTTGGTGACAGATAAAGTGCCCGGCTCCGGCATTCGAAGTTAGTCACGCCATCATTCGGGCCCACTCATTATCCTCCATGCTCGTCTGGCGAAAATTGACTTCAGCAAAGTGGGAGGATTCCTGGGTCGAGCGCCTCGGCTTTGCCAATAAATCGCGCCTCGCCATTATCAGCCTCCCCGGCGGCAAGGCGATCCGCATCGAAGTGTACGCGCTCTCTAAAAAAGAGGGCGCCGGCCTTGTTAAGCAATTCGGCGGTCAATTGCGCACGCTGCAGGACCGCATTTTTACCCATCAGAGCGACTCCACCCGGGAGCCGATCCGCATCCGGCAGGAAATCATCGTGGTTTCCTCCGCTCGTCAGAAGAAATCGGTGGCGCGCGAGTTCCCGGAGCGGAAAATCCTGCAAGTCCCTGCCGCCATGGCCTTCGGCACGGGCGATCACGCGACCACAGCCGCATGCCTCCGGCTCTTGGTCGATTTGCGAAAAACGCCCAGGGCCCGATCGGATTCAGGCACATGGGAAATCCTCGATCTCGGCACCGGCAGCGGCATCCTCGCCCTCGCCGCGAAACTCTTGGGCGCATCAAACGTGGACGCATTCGACTTCGATCCTCATGCGGTGCGTGTCGCCAAGGAAAATGCCGCCTTGAATCAGATATCCGGCATCAATTTCAAAAAAACGGACGTCACCGCATGGACTCCCCGGAAAACGTGGGATGTCGTGGTGGCAAATCTCTTCAGCGAGGTCCTCATCAAGGCCGCTCCTGCAATTGCCCACGCCACGAAATCCGGCGGTTCGCTCATTTTTTCCGGCGTCATGCGCCATCAGGAAAAGGAATGCGTCGCAGCGTTCGTCTCGCACGGTTTCCGCGTGCGGAAAACCATCCGCAAAGGCAAGTGGATTGCCGCGCTCGCCACGAAGGTTTGAGAGCCCTCCCATAAAATCGTGTTGACGCCCTCCGCGTTCGCTGTTTAGGTTTTCACCAAATTTTGTAAGAAAAAATTCTGCCTGTGTTGATTCCGTGCGGGAAAAATACCATTTCCGCCGGGCCATCGCAGGCACTTTTTATCTATGGCTGAAGAACTTTCGTATGTAATCGTCACTCCCTACTCGATCCGCAAATCGCGGACGGGGGGAATTATTTCGCGTCTGATTTCCCGCACCGGGCTGGAGATCGTCGCGGCGCGCATGTATGCCCCCGGCAAGGAGCTGGTGGAAAAATACGCGTCCGTCATTGTCACCGCGCAGGACTCCCGGCACCGCGCCACGCAGGACCAGATCCGCCAGTACGTGCTCAAGAATTTCGCGCCCGATGCCTCCGGCACCCGCTCCCGCGTCCTCTTTCTCGTGTTTCGCGGCGAGGATGCGATCAACAAGATCCGCTCCACGGTCGGCCATATCGTGAATGAACGCACCAGTGGAGAGACCATCCGCGACACTTACGGCGACTACGTGACGAACGAAGCCGGCGACGTCATCTATTTCGAGCCTGCGGTCATCGCCCCGCCCGATCTCGATTCCGCCGTGCAAAACCTCAAGCTCTGGGCCGATTTCTCGGATGCCGACGGCGGCCTCCTCGACAACACGATCCAGTTTCCAGCCGGGGCAAACGTCCAGAAGACCCTCGTCCTCATCAAGCCCGACAACTTCCGCTTCCCAAATGCCCGCCCCGGCGGCGTCATCGACCTCTTCTCCCGCAGCGGCCTCTACATCATCGGCTTCAAGGTGCATCGCATGAGCGTCGCCGAGGCCGAGGAATTTTACGGCCCCGTCCTCCAGGTGCTTCAGGACAAGCTCCGCGAACCCGCCGGCACACGCGCCCGCCTCGCCATCGAGGACCAGACCGGCATCGCCCTTACCGACGAGATCCAAAAACAGCTCGGCGAACTCCTCGGCCCCATCAATGGCCTGCAGAACTGGGAGTCCATCGTGCAATTCATGGCCGGCTCGCGCCCCAGCGAGTGTAAATCCGACGAGCAGCGCAATGCCCCCGGCACCGAGAAATGTATCGCGCTGGTTTACCAGGGCATCGACGCGGTGCGGAAGATCCGCGAAGTCCTCGGCCCCACCGATCCCTCAAAGGCCCCTCCCGGTTCCATCCGCAAGGAATTTGGCCAGACCATCATGGTCAATGCAGCCCACGCCTCCGACTCTCCTGAAAACGCGATCCGCGAGATGGGTATCGTCAAAATCAAGGAAAACAACCTGAAGCCCATCATCGATGAATACGTCAGCAATCAATAACCCAACAACACAAAATCCTATGGAACTCTCCTCACGCGCCACTTCACTCACTCCTTCGCTGACTCTTTCGATCGACAGCAAGGCCAAGGCCATGAAGGCTGAAGGCATCGATGTCTGCGGCTTCGGCGCCGGCGAACCCGACTTCGACACCCCCGAGCACATCAAGGCAGCCGCGCAGGCCGCCCTCGAGACCGGCTTTACCAAGTACACCCCGAGCTCCGGCATCCTGGAACTCCGCCAGGCGATCTCCGAGAAATTCCTGAACGACAACAAGCTCGAGTACAAGCCCAGCCAGATCATCGTCAGCAATGGCGCCAAGCATTCCTGTTACAACGCCATCCTCGCAGTCTGCGAGCCCGGCGACGAAGTCATCATTCCCGCTCCCTACTGGCTCAGCTATCCCGAAATGGTCCGCCTCGCCGGAGCCGAACCCATCTTCGTCCAGACCAAGGAAGAGAACGGCTGGAAAATGACCCCCGAGGAATTCGAAAACGCAATGTCCCCTCGCACCAAGATGGTCATCATCAACTCCCCCGGCAATCCGACCGGATCGGTTTACACCCGCGACGAACTCGAGAAGCTCGGCGAAGTCGCCCTCGGTGAAGACATCATCATCCTCTCCGACGAAATCTACGAGAAGCTCACCTACGACGGCACCGAGCACGTCAGCATCGCCTCCATCTCGCCCGAGCTCTACAATCTTACCATCACCATCAACGGCTTCAGCAAAGCCTACGCGATGACCGGCTGGCGCCTCGGCTACCTCGGCGCACCCGAGGCAATCGCCAAGACCATCGACTCCATCCAGAGCCACAGCACATCGAACCCCTGCTCCTTCGCACAAAAGGGCGGCCTCGCCGCTCTCAAGGGCAGCCAGCAGGCCATGGGCGACATGCGCGCGGAATTCGACATGCGCCGTAACTACATGTACGACCGCCTCTCAAAGATCCCGAACATCACCGCTGTAAAACCCCTCGGCGCGTTCTACATCCTGGTGAACATCAGCAAGCTCTCGCTCACCTCGCAGAACTTCGCCGACCGTCTCCTCAGCAAGGCAAACGTCGCAGTAGTCCCCGGCATCGCCTTTGGCGACGACCGCACACTGCGCTTCAGCTACGCCACCAGCATGGACGTCATTAAAAAAGGCCTCGACCGGTTCGAAGAGTTCTGCCGCACGCTGTAATCCGGCAACGACAACAATCACTCAAAACCAAAAAAGGCATCGCTTCACCGCGATGCCTTTTTTATTTTCCTTCTGCCGCCAGGAGCCTTATTGTCCAAGCCAAGGGCTCTTTAACCTCAAACCATATATTTCTATATGAAAACAACACCCACCTCCTACCAAACGGCGTTGGTTGACGGCTTTAAAATCTTTTACCGCGAGGCGGGCGATCCGCATGCTCCTGCGGTGCTTTTGCTCCACGGCTTCCCCACGTCCAGCCATATGTTCCGCAACTTGATCCCCGGCCTTGCGGCCAAATACCATGTCATCGCCCCCGACCTTCCCGGCTTTGGGTTCTCGGACGCGCCGGATCACAAGACATTCGCCTACACGTTCGATCACCTCGCCGAAGTCATGGGCCGCTTCATCGAGCAGATCGGATTAACGAAATTTGCCGTCTATATATTCGATTACGGCGCGCCCGTGGGCCTGCGCCTCGCCCTGAAATATCCCGATCGCATCGCCGCCCTCATTTCGCAGAATGGAAATGCCTACGTCGAGGGGCTCAGCCCCGATTGGGCTCCCGTCCGCGCGTATTGGGAAAACCCCACCCAGGCAAACCGCGACGCCCTCAGGGCCCTTCAAACCATCGAGACCACCCGCTGGCAATACACCCACGGAGTTCAGGACGCCGACCGCCGGATCGCCCCGGAAGCCATCGCCCTCGACCAGGCATTGCTCGACCGCCCGCAAAGCGCCGAGATCCAGCTTGACCTGATCGGCGACTACAAGTCGAACCTCGCGCTCTACCCCAAATTTCAGGAATATTTCCGCACACACCAGCCTCCCACGCTCGCCGTCTGGGGAAGGAACGATCCCTTCTTCCTCCCCGCAGGCGCCGAGGCCTATCGCAGGGATAATCCTGCCGCGAAGGTCGTCTTCTACGACACCGGCCACTTTGCTCTCGAAACCCACGCGGCGGAAATCGGCGCCGAGATCCACGCATTTCTCGCCGGCGTTTATGGAGTCGCCTCCTGAACCGCCATTTTTAGACACACCGGAAAAACGCCATGGAAAATAACGCTTCAACACCGGAGGAATACGATGTCCTGGTGCTTGGCACCGGCGAAGCCGGGAAATACATCGCGTGGACCCTCGCAAAGCAGGGAAAGCGCGTCGCCGCCATCGAGCGCAAATACATCGGCGGTTCCTGTCCGAATATCGCCTGCCTTCCCACCAAAAATGTGGTCCACAGCGCCAAGGTCGCCTCCTATTTTTTCAGGAGCGCGGAATTCGGCATCACCAAGGACAATTGCAAAATCGACATGGCTGGCATCCGCGATCGCAAGCGCCGGATGGTTCACGACCTGGTCGAAATCCATCGCAATAATTTCAAGACCAGCGGCGCGGAGCTCATCATGGGCTCGGGCCGTTTCATCGCTCCGCGCACCATCGAGGTCGCGCTTCCCGAGGGCGGCACGCGCATCATGCGCGGCGAAAATGTCGTCATCTGCACCGGCACGCATGCCGCGTTGGAGCCCATACCCGGCCTCGCCGGGGCAGCGCCTCTCACGCACATCGAGGCCCTCGAACTCGACATCGTGCCGGATCACCTGCTCATCTTGGGAGGCGGTTATATTGGCCTGGAATTCGCCCAGGCCATGCGCCGTTTCGGCAGCCGCGTCACTATCATCGAGCGGAACGACCGTCTCGCGCACCGGGAGGATCAGGACGTCTCGGAAGCGCTGCACGCTCTTTTCCGCGATGAAGGCATCGACATCGTCACCAGCGCCCAAGTCACGCAAGTCGAGGGAAAATCCGGCGAAACAGTGAAGCTCCACGCGGATCAATCCGGAACCAGCATCACGCTCGAAGGCTCGCATCTTCTCATCGCCAGCGGCCGCACGCCGAATACAAAAGACATCGGTCTCGACCTGGCCGGCGTCGGGCTGACCAGCCGCGGCTACATCCAGGTCAACGAACGCCTCGAGACCACCGCCCCCGGCACATGGGCGGTCGGCGAATGCGCCGGCAGCCCGCAATTCACCCACATCGCCTTCGACGATTTCCGCATCGTCCGCGACAATATCGCCGGCGGCAATCGCGTCACCACCGGCCGCCAGGTCCCGTTCTGTCTCTTCACCGATCCCGAGCTCGCCCGCATCGGCCTCAGCGAGACGGAGGCCAGGGCGCAGGGCATTCCCTACCGGCTCGCAAAGATCCCCATGGCCACAGTCCTCCGCACCCGCACCCTTTCCGAGACGCGCGGGTTCATGAAAGCGCTCGTCGCCACGGATAGCGACCGCATCCTCGGCTTCACCGTCTTCGGCGTGGAAGGCGGCGAAATCATGGCCTCCGTCCAGATCGCGATCATCGCCGGCCTTCCCTACACGGCCCTACGTGACGCCATCCTTACCCACCCGACCTTGGTCGAGGGGCTCGTCCCGCTTTTCTCCGCCGTGCCACCCATGCCTCACAAACAAAACCCATGACCGCCAAATTCCACGAACTCGCGTTCACCGATTCCGTGCGCAACGCACAGCAGGAATATTACGGCCAGACCCGCTTCGTGCCAAATGAGGCCGCCCCCGACCTCCTCACGCAGGACGAAATCGATTTCATCAAGGCGCGCGACAGTTTCTACATGGCCACCGTCAGCGAGACCGGCTGGCCCTACGTCCAGCATCGCGGCGGCGAGCCCGGGTTCCTCCACGTCATCAGCCCGTCCCTGCTCGCTTTTGCCGATTACCGGGGCAACCGCCAGCTCATCTCCACCGGCAACATCGCCGCAAAGGATCGCGTCATGCTCTTCCTCATGGATTACCCGCAGCGCACCCGGCTCAAGATTTTCGGTCACGCCCGCATCGAGGATGCCCGGTCGCACCCCGATCTCGTCGCGCAACTCGCCACCGGCAAAGTGCAGCGTAACGTGGAACGCCTCTTTTTCATCGACGTCATTTCATTCGACTGGAATTGCCAGCAATACATCACCCCCCGCTACACCGCGGAGGAGATCAAGGGCATCGTCACCCCCCTCCAGCAGCGCATCGCCGAGCTCGAAGCCCAACTCAAGTTCCGGCCCTGACAGACGCCTCGTAGCCCGCTTTAAAGTGGCGCATGCCTCCTGCTTGCCGTCGAAAGCTCACAGGCTGGAAGCTTGTGAGCTTTATATCCTTTGCGAACTCACGAAATCGCTCCAACGGCGGAAGGACAGGTGTGTGAAACGAAACAATGGTGATTCGTGCATTCCTGCTTGAAATCTTGTGGAACGAAAGGAAAATGCCAAAAATATCAATGACGACAGTAGCAAAAATCCAATGAAAAATTCCAGTCAAAACCTATTCTCCCTCATCCGCGGTGCGTGCAAAAAAATATTCGCCAATAGCTCCGGCGCGCAAGTCCATATTCTGACTCCGTTTCATCGGCCTGAAAACGTCCCTGCCTTGGTGGCGCATCTGGAGCCGATGCGTGTGATCTGGCACCCTATCTGTGATGTACAGGTGGATTTCGACGCACCGTGGATCGTCCCGATATTTGCAGTACCGCCGCCGGAATGGGATGCCTGCTACTGGAAGCACAACCATTGGATCGCCACACAGCCAATAGTCGATACCGACTGGTATGGCTTCATGAACGATGACGACGGCTATGAACCTGATGTAATGGACATGATTCGTTCCAAGACAAATTCACAGCTTGTTGTGGTCTCAATGAAGCGTGGAAATCGCGCTCCGGCGGGCACCGGTTGCCCCGGAACCAGCACCCTGCTGGCCAAGCCGGAATTCATGAAGGAATGTCACGTCGGGGTGCAACAACTTTTTGTTCGTGGTTCGATACTGCGAACCATGCAATTTATGAACCATTACCATGCTGATGGTTTCATGATGGAAAACCTGACGCAGCGGTTCCCGACGACATATAAGCCAAAATTTTTTGCCAAATTCAATATTCTCGAGCCGGGCCGATGGGACGACTAAAGTGACTGTTTTGAATTTAAATATTCAGGTTTATTCTGTCTCGACTGGAATGCCTGATTTCTCACATGCATGCTCGCTGGAGCCGCAAGCT
This sequence comes from Chthoniobacteraceae bacterium, assembly GCA_049692655.1. Lineage (GTDB taxonomy): Bacteria > Verrucomicrobiota > Verrucomicrobiia > Chthoniobacterales > Chthoniobacteraceae > DASZPK01. Next base: position 7,851 of record JBAVPB010000284.1, read on the forward strand.
ACACCTCCATTCCGCCACAACAAATACAACCTTCCGTTAAAAAACCGCATCCCTGACAGCGCATCGCAGCGACCTCCGGGATACACCCACGTCTCGCGGGTTGGTTGTGGAGATCCGGATGGCGGGGAGGGATAGTAGAGGTTTGTGGGTGGCAAGAGCCGCATCAAATTTTCTCTTCCAATCATCATCGGAGTTGAACGTTCAAAGTTGGAAGTTCGCCCTTCGCTCCTTTTTCACCCCGCATCAGGCACGCTTATTGCATAAGGAATCGCCCTAAGTAGTAAGACCCATGCACGCACCTGCCACAAATCACCCCTTCGCCTCCGTCGCCCCATCAAGGGTTTTCACGGCTGCCACCGGAATCATTTCCGCCGCATTGGGCCTCGCTGTCCTGATCGCCTGGTACGCGCATCTTCCCACTATTCTCCAGGTGCGCTCGAATTTCGTGCCCATGCAGTACAATGCGGCACTCTGCATTTTATTCTCAGGCGCCGGCCTTTGTGCATTTAATTGGCGGCAGTTGCGGCTGGCGCAGGTGTTCGGAGCCATGGTGGCCCTCATCGCCGGCCTCACCTTGTGCCAGGATTTGTGCGGTTTCGACCTAGGCATCGATCAATTTCTTTTCCACTCCTATATCACCACCCAGACTTTCCACCCGGGGAGAATGTCGCCGGCCGCCTCGCTTTGCTTGCTGCAAATCGGGCTGGCGTTGTTTTTCATGGGCCTTCGCGCCGGTTCCAAATGGCGCACGGCGGCCATGGGTTCGCTCGGGGCGGTCGTCATCGCGATCTGCGTGGGGGCGATATTGGGCTATGCCATCGATCTTCCGGGAACTTACGGCTGGGGCCGGTCCACCCGCATCGCCCTCCACACGGCGTGCGGACTTGCTTTCCTGGGGGTGAGTATTTTTGTGATCGCTTGGAATGGGGGCCGCAAAAAGGAGGAATTGACCCCCCGCTGGCTGCCTCTGCCCTTGGGGCTCGCCGTCCTAGCCATATCGCTGGTATTCAGCCTGGCGCTGGAGAAAAAACAAACCCAGGAAACCGTCCAGGAAATCAATGCCAGCGCCGAGAGCGTGGGGAGCATCATCAATGTGATCATGGAGGCGCGGATTCATTCGCTCCAGCGCATGGCGAAACGCTGGGGCTTCTCCGACCATCCCACCCAGGCGGCATGGGGAAATTATGCAAGTGATTTTCCGGATTTTCAGGCCGTCGAGTGGATCGATCCCTCGCATGTCGTCCGCTGGATCGTGCCGCTGGCCGGCAGCGATGCCCCGGCAGGCCGGGACATCGCGCTGGAAGAAAAACAGTGGACAGCCATGCGGACTGCGCGCCAGTTGCACGCGCCTGTCATTACACGCATGATCGAGCTCCGGGGCGCATCCAGTTTCATTGTTTGCGTTCCGGTTTATACGGGGGACACCTTCGATGGCTGCATCGTCGGCGCATTCCAGGCCCGGGCCTTGTTGGACCGCTATTTGCCCGCCTCCATCGCAGCGGGATACACCATCGCCATTTCCGAGGGTGGACGCACATTTTACACACGCCATCCTGCTCCTGAGCCGGGAAACAGGGACTGGGTTTTCAATTCCACCAAGGAACTCCCCGGCACTGTCTGGGAGGTGCGTGTATGGCCCGGCCCTGCGCTGGTGAAGCAGATGGGTTCCTCCGTTCCCCAGACACTGCTATTTGCCGGATTGCTTCGTTCCATCGTGCTGGCATTGATCGTTTATCTGGCTCAAAAATGGTCCGCCCAGGCGCGCAAAACCACCCTCCTCAACGATGAATTGGGGACAGCCCTGGCCGAGGTCCGGAAATTGAGCGGCCTGCTCCCCATCTGCGCCGGTTGCAAGCGCATCCGCGACGACGGCGGCTACTGGAACGAGATCGAACGATACGTCACCCAGCATTCCGAGGCCTCCTTCAGCCACGGCATCTGTCCCGAGTGCGCAAAGACATTCTACGAATCCGAAGGCATGCCCGTCCCCGAGGAAATCCTCAAGGCCATCGCCCGGCATCAATACCATTGACACCCGCAACAGCCGCGCCATCTCCTTCTCCATAAGTCCTTATCGACCCTTGGCCACGCAGCAAACCCGGTGGATCTTGACCTCCGGGCACGATGCGAACAAACCTGCGAAGCCGCACTTATTATGAACGGCGCGTAGCGCCGGTGTAGCGTCCGCTGTCCCCAGCGGAGGCACGCGTCACTAGCAGTACGTAGTCGCATCATCACTCAAGCCACTCTAACAAAAAACGCCCTTCTCCCCTCAGCGCCGGAGGCGCGACGGAATTACAGCCCGGAGTGCAGCGTAGCGGAACTCCGGGAAACCTCCAGGGTCCACGCATCTAAATCAGAGAAAAATCGTTCCTCTCTGTGATTGGGTGCAGGGGACAACGGATTCTTTTGTTTTTTGATTATCAGATTTTCAGAATTACAGAGAGGAAAATTTAGATGCGTG
>JBAVPB010000285.1:0-8889 GCA_049692655.1 Chthoniobacteraceae bacterium
AGGCTCTGGCACCCGTGAAAATATGCCATCAGTACTGCATGGGATATGGGGTTAAACCCTACCCTGAATGCAGCCTCTAATGCCCGCTCGTCGCAGCAAGTCCCCTCACCCCTTCGGACTGGCTGAGCCGCGACCACGCAAATCCGTAAAACGCCACAAACGCAAAGCACACCAGCGGCACAATGAACGCCCGCGACATGTCGAATCTGTCAGCAACAAATCCCATCAGCTTCGGAAGGATTGCACCTCCCATGATCGCCATCACGATAAATGAGGACGCTTTTTTTGCACGTACGCCAAGACCGAAAATTCCAAGCGCAAAGATGGTCGGGAACATGATCGACATGAAGAAAAAGCTCAGAAAAACACAAGCCACCGACAACCATCCAAATTTCAAGAAGATGATCAATGACACAAAAATATTGATCAGCGCATACAAACCAAGAACCTTGTGAGCAGCCGATTTTTTCAAGATAGCGGCCCCGCTGAACCGTCCGATCAAGAAACAGAGAAATCCCAAGGATTGCAGGTTGGATGCCCCTTTGCTGCTGATGGAGACAAAACCGGTGGCACTCGTTTTAAACCAGCCGAAAAACCAATCCTGAAGCCAACCGAAAGCCTCTCCTTGATCAAACCGGGAGCATGGCTCCAGATCCAAAAACTCACCATCATATCATGCCAGTGGTTGGCGAACGCTGTCATCGCTGACTGCCATGAATCAGGAATCGCGGGTGTTTGCGAAGTCATGTAATTGATGAAAAAGCTGAAAATGCCCGCTTGAGCCGCCACGTACAAAAATTGGGCGGCAACGGCGAAAACAAAATGCGGGTGTGTCCAGATGGAGTGAGACGCTCCGGGCGTGGAATCATCGAGGTGATAATCATCCTCGGCCTTGATATCAGGGACATTTGCAAAGAAAAAAACAATGGCGAGGACAACCACTACGATCCCTACGGCCACATACGGAATGTATAGCGTCTGGCTGCCGGTGTCATGGCCTTGGGAGTCCACTCCATAAAAAAATGCTCCTCCTACCATCGGTCCTAATATCCAGCCAATGCCATTGCACGACTGCGCAAGGTTGATGCGCGTGGCCGCGTATTGCTGGTCTCCCAGGACAGTGGTGTAGGGATTCGCAACTGTTTCCAAAAATGTCAGGCCCGAAGCAATCACGCACACACCCAGCAAGAAAGCCCAAAAAGACGCGATATGGGTCGCGGGAATGAACCAGAATCCGCCCACCGCAACCAGCAGAAGACCGGTAATAATACCGAATTTGTATCCTAACCGGCTTGCCAGCCAACCAGCCGGCATCGACATCAAAAAATATCCGAGATAATGCGCAAATTGCACCCATGCCGATTGGGACAGGCTCAAGTGTAGCTCCTCTTGAAAATGCTTGTCCATCACATCGATCATCCCATTGCAAAATCCCCAGAGAAGAAACAGTGAGCTGACGAGGAGGAAGGTAAAGAACAGATTCTTACCATCAGCAGTGACAAACATGCTTTTCTTGCTCATACGACTTTAACGAATAGAGGGAGGCGCCTTCGGGTTGGGGTGGATTTGGTTTTGTAAACTTCCCAACGAGCATGCCAATAACCCCCTTTCTTGTCCACTGTGAGCAATGAATATATCGATACACGCTTTAAGCCGGAGGCTTTATGAACATTTAGCTGGTTGGCGCAAGCCACAGGTAACCTGAACAAAATTCAACGCAGCCCCGGCGGGGCTGCGAACTCTCCTTAACATTCCGGTTTCAACCGGGGCCGATTGACGCTCCCTCCCCTTAAACCACCGGATTCCAATCATCATTCTCCAGCACATCTCCCACCTTGAGCGACCGGAAATACTTGTCCGACAGGATATTCTGCTTCCCGTTAAACGTGGAACCCACCGGCATATAGCCGGACGTCATCGCGATCCTCCGCCCTCGCGTCATATTCGCCCCTGCACCATGCGCCGCCAGCCCATTGTGAAAACTGCAATCCCCCGCCTTCATCGGCACCGCGACAGGATCGATCTTCGCCATATCTGGATACATCTTGAACAATTCACCCAGGTTCGACCCGATCCCCACATTTTCAAACGTCGCAAACTCCTGCGAACCCGGCACGAAATACATGCAACCGTTTTGCAGCGTCGCATCCTCCAGCGCGATCCAGATCGAGATCGCATGGCGTGAAGAAAACGACCAGTAAGGATTATCCAGATGCCATGCCGTGGGATTGCCGTAAGGCTCCTTGATCAACGCCTGGTCGTGCCAGACCCGGATGCCATCGATCCCCTCCAGTTCGCACAACATGCGGCCCAGCTTCGGGTTCAGCATGTAATTTTTCACCGTCTCTTCGATGCGCCAGAGATTCAGACGCTGGGTAAATACCTTGTCGTAATAGCTGTCCCCTTCCTCAAAATTCGCGCCCCCGCCGGCGATCTTCTTCTTCCCCATCGATTCCACCGCCCGAAGCACCGCCGCCTTCAGTTCCACAACCTCCTCCGCCGAAAGAAAATTCGGATAAGAAAGAAATCCATCTTTTTTATAGGAGGCGACTTGTTCGGGAGATAGCTGTGTATTCATCAGGCGAATATGCAGCGCCATAACACTATTACCAAGCTGATATTGACTTTTCATAAAGACAGTTTTGACTTCCCCAAGCGGGAAAATACACCACTCTTAACACTTGCCACAAAATAATTACTCTTATAAATTACAAAAAGATAACATTTTACTTGCAATAAAACCAAATAATGCTAAGTTATATTCCAGCTCTGCCATCACGGCCTATTGGCCTCATAGACCCCATGCCCCCCCCTCTCCGATTTACTTCCCCAGTCACCAAAATTTTTCCTGACACACCAATCCAATTCCCTCCCAGCTTTGTGTCTCGGTGCCTTGGTTGTGAATTTTCTTCTCCAAAACCCCAACCGCGTCCGGCCAGGTCCGGGTCAGTCCGCCCAAGTCCGGCCAAATGAGGGGGTGTGAATGCGAACAAACTCTTCAAAGTCTAAACAGCAAAAGCAAATGCTACGCCCCGAAAAAATAGCCAAAAATCACCGATTTCCCCTGACATCGAGATTTCAAACCGTGAAACGCGTGGGCATCGCGGTCGAATATTTCCAAAACTACGTCAACAAGGAGCGGCGCTTGCATACTTTGGACGTGGTCCTCCTGAGCTTTACAATCAGCGGACGCGGAACGCATTTCATGGACGATGAAGAATATGAGGAAACACCCGGTTCCATCGGAATCACCCACTATGACCAGGCCCACGACATCGTAACCAGCAATGATGGCCTTGAAATATTCAATGTTTATCTGGATCTGAGGAATCATCCCCTTCCCGCCTTGCCGGCCGCGCTACGCGACGTGCTTGCCGTCATTCTTCCATTGCACCCGCAACTCTGCCATCGCCTGAATCGCCGCGTGCATTTGCACCTGGACAACGAACAGGAGGCTGCCCAGTTGCTGAAAAGAATCCTCCACGAACAAAGCCTTCAGGATGAAGCCTCCGACGAGGTGATACGCTCATTGATGGGCGTCTTCCTCGTGGAACTCTGCCGCTCCGCGCTCCGGCACGGTCTGGTCAACTCGCCCTCGGCAAAAAGCAAATCAACCGGCTGGCTCGAACGCTTAAGACAGCACTTGGACACTGACTATCGCAAGCCTCAAACACTGCCGGGAATTTGCAGCGCGACCGGGATGAACCCCAGCTATCTTTGCCGTGCCTTCAAGCAATATACAGGCGTGACGCTCATGGAATATCTCAACATGCGGCGCATTCAGGCCGCCATGATCCATCTCCGTAGCACCGACGACAAAATCATTCAAATCGCATTCGAATCCGGCTTCAATGACCTCGCCTATTTCAACCGGAGATTCCGGTCGATCACCGGTAAAACACCGACACAATACCGCGCTGAAGTAAAACATTCAGCGCCCGTCAACAATAACGTGAAAACTAACTAGAAAAGACAACTATCCATGGAACTTCTCGAAGCCATCTACAAACGAAGGACAATCAAGGACTTTAAATCCGGTCCGGTTACCCCGGAGATCTTGGAACTTGCGCTCACCGCCGGAATCTGGGCACAAAATCACCGCCTTACCCAACCCTGGCGCTTCATCATTCTCGGGCCGGAAACCCACAATGCCTTGGCCGAACTTTTCGGGGACGGCCGGAAAAAAATCCTCTCAAAACCGCTCATCGTCGCAGTGACCAGCCAGCTCAACAGCGACCCGCAGCAACAGCGCGAGGACTACGCGGCAACCTGCTGCGCAATCCAGAATATACAGCTCGCAGCCTGGGGTGAAGGCTTGGGAATGCAATGGAGCACCAGCAAAGTGATCCGGAATTCCAGCGTCTATGAGCTGCTCAAAGTCAATGCAGCCCGGGAGGAAATCGTGGGACTGCTCTTCTTCGGTTATCCCGCAAACATTCCAACTCCAGCCCCACGCAAGCCGTTGACGGAACTCACCCGTCATCTCCCTTGAACCGGAAAGAACGACTCCTCGTATGGAAAGGCGCTTCCCATCGACAAGCTGTCTCGGCCCAGCTTGGGAACCCGCTCAGTTATTTGCCGGCGGGTTTCAAGGCAGCAAGCCGCTGTTTGGCTTTATCGACGTAGGGCGAAGTCGGATATTTGGTAATGATATCGTTATACGCCTTCACCGCCTTGGCGAGCTGACCCGATTTGGTGACAGCTCCAGTATCGGGCAGCTTGGCAGCCTGCTGTTCCAAAAGCTGGCCTCCACGCCACAATCCTTCCGATGCCGCAGGAGCCACGCTCTCGTAATAAGAGGCCACCTTGATGTAGTAATCTATCGCGGCCTCAATATCATGCTTGTCCTCCTGGATCTGGCCTCCAAGCAGCATCGCATTGGCGCGCAACTCGGCGGTCGCCGATGCGGATTGCGCGCGCATGATGGGGATGAGCAACGCGATCGCTTCGTCATACTTCTTTTGTTGGTAAAGCGATTGCGCAATACCAAAGCTCGCCTCGAGAATCTTTGGCGACCAGGGATAAAGTTTCTTCAATTGGTCAAACGCATCGCCCGCAGCCTTCGTATTCCCCTGCTTCTGCAGACATGTGCCCGTTCCATACAGCGCGATCGACTGCGCTTCCGCAATATCCGCGGGCGCCTTGTCTGGAGCAACACCGGGAGGATTCGGATAATCGGCAGCCAGTTTTGCATACACCTTTTGCGCATCAGCCACCTTGTTTTCCTCAAGCAAAGCCTGGCCGTACAAATCGATATCCGCAGGCGAATAGATAAGCTTCGGATCATAGGCGGCATTCATCTGCTCGAGCGCCTTCGCCTTGTCCTTTTGATAAGTGTAGGAGGCAAGTGCAAATATGATCTTGCTGCGTGCGGTCGGCTTGGACGCAAACTTCTTCGACAGATCCATGAAATATTGCTCCACATCGGAGTCCGTTTTCAGCTTGGCAGTCAGGAGCAGTTGCTGGTCCGCGAGAAGCGTATGGAGCGCAAGGGCGACTTGCGGACTTTCGGAAAAATCGGAGATCAATTTTTCTGCGGCTGCAATACTTCCATTCACTCCCTTCGTCCATTCAACGCGTTGCTGCTCGTTCAAGACAAGATAGCGTCCCGTTGCATCTGCATAACGGCGCCACAGGTCGCTAATCTTCAGCAGGGCCTCGGCCGCATGCGGATCCTGCCCTCGTTTATCGACAAACTCCGTGTAAGTGGCGATCGCGTCCTGCGCTTGGTTGGCATTTACCTGGATCTGCCCGATGGAGTCATAGGCGAAGTAAAGATTCTCACTGTCCGGATATTTCGAGATGAACTCCTTCATCACGGCCGTCATCTCATCATACTTCTGTTCCCCTCCCAGGATTTCAGAGCGCTTGAAGTAACTGAATTGGGCAACCTGGGTTTTCGGAAACTTATCCCCCACCTCCTTGAACTTCGTCAGTGCATCTTCCTTGTCAGCACTCGCAAGTTCGGCGCTGGCCAGGTAAAAAATCGCATTCGGAGTCAGTTCGCCCGTTGGATATTTTTCAATAAAAGCTGTCAGTTCGGCAATGGCCGTTTTGTTGTCCCCTTTTTGAATGGCAGTTTGTCCGACATAATAGGCGGCCTGCTCAGCCTGCGGTGTACCGGGGTATTTGTCCCGCACTTCTTTAAAAGCGCTCATTGCTTCATCCAGCTTCCCGGACATCGTATAAATAGTCCCAAGGCCAAGCTCCGCCGTTTCTGCGATTTCCTTGGTTGGATGGCTGGCAAGCAGCGACTTGAACGCCGTGGAAGCCTCGTCAAAGCGCTTCAACTGAACCATCGCAGCGGCCTGCTGTGTAAGGGCCTCGCTATAGAACCGGCCCTTCGGGTAAAGCTGCATCGACTCCTTGAAATACTGGATCGCTTTGTTGGGATCAGAACTCAAATACAAACTGCCGATCGCGAGCGGCAGGTTTTCGGCAATCGGATCACCCTTGTATTTTTCATTAAACTCATTGTACCCGGCAACAGCCTTGTCCACATTCTTCTGTTCCGCATAGGTAAGCGTCGTGAAATAAAGAATTTCCTTCTTCTGGCTGTCGTCCTCCGCAAATTGCTTGAGGAAATCCAGCATCAGGCGCGCCTCATCATAACGTTGCTGGTTATAAAACGCCTCCGCCACCTTGATCTTGGCGGTTACAGTCTGGTCAGGTTTGGACTTCAACGCGTCCAGTTTTTCCCGCTCATGCTCAACAACCCTCTGGTAATATTTTATTGCAGGCAAACTCTTTGCAACTGCCGGATCATGCATGCGTTGAAGAAATCCGGCGATGCGATCCTGCTGCGCTTTTATCACAAGTTCTTTGGGTTGTACCGCACGATAAGCATCAATCGCCCTGCCGTACATTTCGCCTTGCGCCGCTTTATCCGTCAAGGCAGCACGGTTGGACAAAATTTCACCAAGTTGAAATTGCGCGTCGTTGGCAAGTGCTATGTCCGAACGTTTCTGGATGATATCACCCAGCAGTTTCCCGGCCTCATCATATTTCGCAGACGCCTTGGGATCTCCGGGGGAATCCTGCAAAATCGTCGAAGCCTGCGTAGCCAGCGTGATCGCCAGCAGATACTGGCTGTCAAGAGCCGAGTCGCTTTTGGCAAATTTCAAAAGATTCGAGCGCAATCCAGCCGCAGCCTCGTCGTATTTTCCGATCTGGTAAGACGACAATGCCTTTGCATAGACAATTGCCTCAATCTCGTCGCTATTCGGATATTTTTGAATGAATGCATCAAATTGCTTGATCGCATCCTCGAAGGCAGCCTTGCGGGCCGGATCACTGGCGGGCAACTTATCGGCCTTTGCCATGCTCACCTGGGGTAGCATGGAGGAGGCCAGTTCCTGGATTTCAGGGGAAGCAGGTGGCTGCACAACCTTCTTTAACATTGCCAGGCTCTTATCGAAATCGCCGTTCCTGTAGTAAAGATAGCCAAGCCTGAATTGCGCCTCCGAAACAAGCGTCAATGTCGGATAGTCATGTACGATCTTTTCATAAGCTGCAATCGCCTCTGCGGTTTTATCCGCATTAAAAAGCTCCAGCGCCTGCTGAAGTGCTATATCTGCCGGACCTTGAGTCGGAGGCGGGGGCAACTGGGCTTGGATATGCGAGCAGGGAATCCCCAGACTGAAGAGTATAAAAAATGCAACAAATCGGAGGGTTAATAAGCGGGCTTTCATGAAGTTGGAGATCAACAAGAAGTGAGATTGTGGCTAATAGCACCAGGATATTCGTAATGTCCAAGGCTCTGGGGTCAGTACTATATTTTAATAACTTTAACCAAATGTAAGATTTTTAACACCCGAGGCGCCCGCTGCATTAAGCACATCAATAATGCGTTCATACTTCGTATCCGGTTTTGGACGAATGATGACAGGGTCTTTATCGCCAAACGAATCGATCATATCTTTAAACTTGGTACGGAGAGGCTGCAAAACCTTGTCCGTCGGCGTTCCGTAAACCGTGCTGTTCATTTGCACCTGCCCATCCGCACTGATCTCGACAACGATCGGCGTGGGAGGTGGTCCACCAGGCTTTGCAGCGCCTCCACTCGGAAGGTTTATGCCGAGTTCCTTTTCCACGATCTGCATTCCTGCGCTTGCCATGAAAAATAGCATCAACACAAATACGACATCAACCATCGGGGCTATCTGAAACCCTACATCACCATCTTCTGATCCTACTGAGCCTGCCATAAGTGATAGTTATTTCTATTTTTTTGCCGCTTCCTTGTCCACGACTGAAAATGTCACGTTAGTAATGCCTGCATCTCCGACGACTTTTAAAACAGAACGCAAGTACTCGTAATTGACTGCCTTATCGGCGCGGATAAGGACACGAACAAGAGGATTGACCTGGAGATTTCTTTGTAAAATAGGCAGGATATCCTCGGGTTGTGCGTACGGAACCTCGTCCACCTCAAGAGCACCAAGGTTATTGATTGCAGCCCATGTGATATTCACAACCACCTGGCCCGCATTTTTTTTTGCAGTCTTGCCATCCGCCGCGACAGGCAGTGAAATGTTCCTGTTGGGCTTCAGCACTTCCGTGGAACTGATCGTCATAAAAAATACCAGGAGCACCAGCAAGATATCGATCATCGGAGCGATTTGAAACTCAGGATCCTCTTCTACAGGATTCTTTCGCTCGTGCTGACGCTTCTGAGTCTGGCTTTGCCTGTGCATGAATGACGATGGTAAATTAATTCGACCAGTCGAGCGTCGCGCCGCAATGCGGACATGGACTCTGGCCCGGTGCAATCAAACCGTTGCACGCAGGGCATTTTGTCATCAGTGAACTTGAAACACTACGCGGGTCTTTCGGAAGCGGAGCAGGTGACGCCATTTTCGAAGGCATCATAGCCGGTCCCGCGTGCGG
>JBAVPB010000286.1:0-4594 GCA_049692655.1 Chthoniobacteraceae bacterium
GCCGAAAACAAGCTGAACGAGCAACTGATCGGCAATAACTGGCAGGCGACTTCCAATAACGCTGGTGATTTCGGCGCCGGCTATCCCGGTTACCGCTGGCAGGCGACCCAGCAGAACTGGGCGGGCGATTCCACGAACATCATGACTGAACTCGCGGTGGAAGTTTTTTTTCCGGTGCAAGGCAAGGATCACAGTGTCCGCCTCACCACGCTCGTAAATCCAAACGCGGTGAGTAGCGGAACCTCATCCCCGACCCCGACTCCGGCCTCGACTTCAACCAAAAAATGACGCTCGCGCATCCATTTTTCCCTCGATTTCCGGCTCTGTTATCAGGCTCCCGGCATGGGAGAAATGCGTTTACGCTGATCGAAATCATGGTGGCTGCGGTGGCCTCCGCCATTGTTCTCGCCGCCATTTACGGTATTTTCTATCGCGCAATCAAGATGCGTGACAGCGCCACGGAGCGTAACCACCAGGCGCGTCTCAGGGCTCGCGCGGTGAATGTCATTCGCAACGATCTGAAGAATGCGCTCATCTCCGGCGGCATCCTGGCTTCCACATTGCAAGGGGACAGTAGCAGTACCGACAGCACCGGCTCCGTCAGTGACGCCGCATCTCCCGGTTATTTGAAATTCACTACCACGACAGGCAAGGATACCGCCGATGAAACCTACGGTGATGTCCAGCAGGTGGAGTATTACATCGCCAAGGACCAGGCAAACTCTGGAAACTCCAATGCAGGCACACTGGTTCGTGTGGTCACCCGGGATCTTCTCGACAGCCAGCCGACAGTGACGCACGAGGAGCAGCTCTTGCCCGGCGTCCAGTCCTTCCAAGTTTCTTTCTACGATGGCACGACCTGGCAGACGAGCTGGCAGATCAGCGGCACGGGAAGCGCCAGCGGCACATCATCGACCACCAGCACAACCACTTCCGGTAGTAACAGCAATGCGCAGGCGATTCCCGCCGCCATTCGTGTCGATATCCAGCAGGTGGCCCCGGCGGGGAATGCAGCGCTCGCCAGCAAAGCACAGCAACCCGTGGCGGCTCCTGCTCCCGTGGAAATCCTGGTGCCCTGGGAGGTCTCGCCATTTATCTCGGGAACAAATTACACCATCGGCAGCGGCACCGTAGCCCCCATTCCGGAGGACGAATGAACAGGAGGCTCCCAACTCATCGCAAGGCAGCGGGTGGCTATGTGCTTATCATAGTGCTCATCGTCTGCCTTGGCCTCGTGAGTCTTACACTCTATTTCGGTCATGCGATGATGATGACTTATCGCGGCTCCGAAACGGACCTGGCGGGGCGGCAGGCGGATCGTGCAATAGAAGGCGCCGTGCAATATACCAGCTATCTCATGTCGAATATCATCGCGTCCGGCTCGACTGGTGTTTCCACGGTCTCGAGCACATCAGGCACTTCCAATTCACCTTACTATCTGCTGCCGGATCCCACGACTTATCAGAGCGAGGCTGTTCCATTGGGAGATGCCACGTTCTGGTTCATCGGCGATCCATTGCAAAGCGGTTCCGCCACTGGTGGCACATCCACCGGCAGTCTTCCTTCCTACGGCCTCGTGGATGAAGCATCGAAACTGAATCTCAACACGGCCACCGAGACCATGCTTGAAAATTTGCCAAACATGACCACAAATCTGGCCCAGGCGATTGTTGCATGGCGGAAAACGAGCGGAACTTCATCGACGACGACCACCGGTACCAGTGCGACAAACTCCTCCTCGATGGCCAACGCAAAAGGCGGCCCGTTTGAATCGATTTATGAGCTTGCTCAGGTGGCCAGCGTCGATGGCGATGACCCCACCATCCTTTATGGGGATGACACCAATCTCAACCACGTCCAGGATGCCAACGAGAGCCCCGGCGGGCAGTTCAACCCAGGTATCCTCGAGTACGTCACCGTATTCAGCCGTGAGCCCAACACACTTCCCGATGGGACAAAACGCGTGAATGTCACTGTGGCTACCCCGGCACTTGCGACCCTCCTCAGCGGCACACTAGGCGCTTCCCGGGGCGAGGCGATCGCAAGGAGCATCCGGGGTGCCACTGTCCATAGTGTGTTGGAGTTTTACATGCGTAGCGGCATGACTGAGGCGGAACTCGATCAAGTCACGCCATACTTGACCATGAGCAGCAACACCTATTCCGTGGGCTTGATCAACGTGAACACCGCCAGCGCGGCCGTGCTGGAATGTGTTCCCGGCATCACCCAGCAATTCGCGCAGCAAATCGTATCCACCCGCGCCACCCAGGCTATTCCCTCCACGAACCTCGCGTGGATCGCTCAAATCCTCGGCAATGCTGCCGCCATCCAGGCCGGGCCTTATCTTACTACGCAGACTTACCAGGTTACTGCGGATGTTGCCGCTGTGGGGCGTTACGGACGCGGTTACCGGCGCACGCTTTTTGTTATCGACGGCAGCACCGGTACGCCCCAAATAGTTTACCGGCATAACATGGCATCCCTCGGCCTCGCCATCGGCCCGGACGCGCTCCAGAAACTTGCTCAAACACAAAAGGCGACCCAATGAATTTAAACATCGCCGAAATTAAAAAACGATTCCAGCCCCGCACCTCGCTGGCCCTCACGCTCGAATCCGAGAGAGTGGCTGTCAGCGTCTTGTCAGAACAGGAAGGCAGCGACGGCGTATTCCAGACATTCTCGATCCCCGTCGGCTCCGACGAAATTTCCCGTGAACCGGAAAAAGCCGGCGCTATGCTCGCCGCCGCGCTCAACGAAGCGCAAGTCCGTCATCGCGCAGCGGTGGTCCGCATTCCCCCGGGCTGGGCAATGACAGCCTCCATCGATCTGCCGGACGTCAGTGCTGAGGATCTGCGCAGTTACCTGGAACTCAGCGCCGAGCGGGAATTTCCCGTCGCGGTCTCGGACCTTCGCCTCGCGCATTCGCCTTACACGATGCCCGATGGCCGGCGCCGCGCCACGCTCGCCGCTGTTCCGGCCAAGCGGATTGAAGCTGTGGGAAAAATGCTGGCTGCCGCCGGTTGCCGCCCGGTGTCCATCTCTCTGTCGCTTTATGAATGCCTTTCGACATCAAAGCCGACGCTCTACTTCCTCGCAAACGGCACCCACACCGATGTCGTGATCACCGCCGGCGGCGGCGTGGTCTCCATGCGCTCCCTGGCCGGCCTCACGCATTCCGACGAGGTGCCGTTCGATCCCGTCTCGTTTTACCGTGAGATCCGCATCACGCTCGGCCGCCTTCCGGAGCCGATCCGCCAGCAGCTCGGCGATGCCCGTTTCGGCGGCACGCCATCTTCCGCGCGAAGACTTTTTACCGAAACCCGCGACAGTCTCCGCAAGCTGGGGATCGAAAACGCCGGCCTCGACAGCAACATCGTCGAGGGAAAATCCGACGCAGCAACCGTCCAGACCGTGGAATCCTTTCTCAGCGGGCAGCCAGTCCCGTTTGAATTCATCGTTCCCGAGGTCAACCGCTGGCAGGTCATGCTCCAGCGGTTCGATTCCAAGCGGCATCGCCTGATCGTCGGGGGCGTGGTCTGTTTTCTTGTGCTGCCATTGCTCGTCCTCTTCATCCGCCACGAGCAGGAAAACCACCTCGAGAATGAATGGAACGACATGAAAAGAAACGTCGCCGAGCTCGACGGCCTCCAGCAAAAGATCCATCAGTTCCGCCCTTGGTTTGAGCCCGAGCCGCAAATCCTCAAAATCATGGAGAGCGTCATCGCCGCGTTCCCGGACCAGGGGGATGTCTGGGCGAAGAGCATCCAGGTCACCGATGGCAATAAACTCACCTGCACCGGCTTCGCCCGCAACCAGGCCGTGCTCCTCGCGCTACTTGAGCGTCTCCGGGCTCTCCCGGGCGTGAATGACCTTCAACGCGGCCCGATGCGCGGCGATAACCCCGTCCAATTTTCCTTCACCTGCAAATGGGAGGCCGTGCATGAAAACTGACCGCAAGCTCATACTCACGATCCTGGCCGCTGCTGGTGCCGGCCTGTGGCTCCTCGACCTTGTGGTTATCGAGCCGCTCGCCAGAAACTGGCACGACCAAAGCGCCCGCATCGATGCCCTTTCCGTGAAGGTCCAGCGCGGGAAAGGCCTGCTGCATCGCGAGGACGCCATCCGCACCCAGTGGGCGGAGATGGTGCGCTCCAATCTCCCGCAGGAAGTCGCCGCCGCGGAGAGCCGTGCGGCCAGGGCGGTCTCCCATTGGGAGGGGGAAAGCCACATCACATTCTCCGGCCTCACCCAGCAGTGGCAGAATCACGAAAAAGGCTACAAAACCCTCGAGATGCGCCTCACCGCGGATGGCAATCAGGCCACCATCGGCCGTTTTATCTACGAACTCGAGACTGACCCCGCTCCCGTGAACCTCGAGGAAATCGAAATCACCACGCACGATACCCACGGGTCGCTCCTCATGCTCACCGCGCGTTTCAGCTTCCTGCAACTCGCCGATACAGGGGGAAAATCCAAATGACCAGGCGATCGATATTCTCCGCGTTCTTCATGCTCGCCGCCCTGTTTCTCGCCGCGCAAGCGGGCATGCCGGCAAAGAAAACCTCCTACGACACCTATCGCATGGTGCGCACCC
>JBAVPB010000287.1:0-26175 GCA_049692655.1 Chthoniobacteraceae bacterium
TCCAGTTTGGGTCTGCGTATTTGTAGCAGAGGCGGAGGTCGGCCTGCGCCCCGTCGATGTCGCCTTTTGCCTTTTTCACGTTGCCGCGGCGCAGCCACGCGTCGGAGTAATGGGGATCGAGCTCCAGGGCGCGGCTGTAGTCGGCCAGGGCTCCGTCGAGATCGCCGGAGGCTTTCCGGACGCGGGCACGGTTATACCAAGGGTCGGTGTAGTTCGGGCTAAGTTGCAGGGACTGGGTGAAATCCGCGGCGGCGCCGGGAAGGTCGCGCTTTGCCTGTTTGGCGAGGCCGCGATTGTTGTACGCGCCGGCGTTTTTGGGATCGAGGGAGACGGCCTTGTTGAAATCGGCGAGTGCGCCGTCCAGGTCGCCGCGTGTTTTCTTTAGATCGCCGCGCACGGTGTAGGCGAAGGGGTAGGCCGGGTTCACCGCGATATTGTGGTTCAGGCGGGCCATTTCGGGATCCGGCGGCGCAGGGGAGGGGGATGCCTGGACAGCAGGCGCGGGCATGGACGCGCCTGCGCCCCGCGATAAAATCGCCAGAGCCAGGAACAAAATCACGATTACACGCCGCAGGACGGGTTTCATAGGCACGTGAGTTATAGCGCCTCATGCGTGGACGAAGCAAGACGTCACCGAAACCAAGGGAACGGATTTTGAATCCGCTATCGCTAATCAGGAATATAAATAATCGAGATCGACCTTGGGCGCTTTGGGTTTTTCGGCGGCGACGGGGGCGCCGACCTCGGGGTACTCGAATATTTTTCCCTCGTAGTTGCGGATGACGATTTTTTCGGCGTCCTGGTAGAGGACGTAGCCGGGGTTGACGGGCACCTTGCCGCCGCCGCCGGGGGCGTCGATGACGTATTGCGGGACGCCGTAGCCGGTGGTGTGGCCGCGGAGGCCCTCGATGAGCTCGATGCCTTTTGCCACGGGCACCTGCAGGTGCGAGGAGCCGGTGATGAGGTCGAGCTGGTAGAGGTAATAGGGGCGCACGCGGCACATGAGGAGCTTCTGGACGAGGGCTTTCATCACCTCGAGGTTGTCATTCACGCCGCGCAGGAGGACGCTCTGGTTGCCGAGCGGGATGCCGGCATTTGCCAGCCGGCCAAGGGCGTCGCGCACCTCGGTGGTGAGCTCGCGGGGATGGTTCACATGCACGCTCATCCAGAGGGGATGATATTTTTGCAGCATCGCGCACAACTCGGGGGTGATGCGCTGCGGCAGGAAGATCGGGACGCGCGAACCGATGCGCAGGAACTCGATGTGCGGGATGGCGCGGAGGCGTTTGAGGATGCCCTCCAGTTTGTCGTCGGAGAAGAGCAATGCGTCGCCGCCCGAGAGGAGGACGTCGCGGACCTCGGTGTGCTGCTCGAGGTAAGTGTAAATCTCCTCGAAATTGGTGTGGAGCTCCTGCTCGCCTGCGCCGCTCACCACGCGGCTGCGGGTGCAGTAGCGGCAGTAGGAGGCGCAACGGTCGGTCACGAGGAAAAGCACGCGATCGGGGTAGCGATGCACGAGGCCGGGCACGGGCATGTGGGAATCCTCACCGCACGGGTCGGACATTTCGTGCGGGGAAGTGAGCGATTCCTCCATGCGCGGGATCACCTGGCGGCGGATCGGGCAATCGGGATTATCGCGCTCGATGAGGTTGAAAAAATGGGGTGTCACGGCCAGGGCGAGCTTGTTGCCGGAGAGGAGCACGCCAGCGCGCTCTTCCTTGGAGAGCACGAGATGCTTCTCTAGCTGGGCCAGGGAGGTGACGCGGTTTTTAAGCTGCCATTTCCAGTCGTTCCACTGCTCAGCCGGGACATCCGGCCAGTAGCCGGGGGCGTGGGAGGTGAATGACTTCGCGGATACTGCGGAGTTGGGTTCCATGAGATGATTGAGTTGATGAATTTATGCAACAGGTGGATGTTGTCAAACAAGCCTGCCGTGAAAGATCAGGAAATTCCTCTGTTTGAACAAAAATGCGGGAGGCCCTGTCAAAGTTAACAAGTCGCAACATGAAGATTTCAAAGCTACCCATTTTACCCGCCTGCATCTGTATATCGCTTTCGCCATTTTTCACGGCTGTGTCGCCCGCCGAGGACGCCAAACCCGCCGCGCCTGCGCACAGTTTTCTGCACGAGCTGAATGACGGATTCACCGGCATTTATGAGAAAAACGCCCCGTCGGTGGTCATTGTCGATAGCAGCAAGACGGCGGGAGCCGACGACCAGAGCGAGATGCAGGGATTTGATTTCTTTTTTCACAATCCCCCGGGGCAGGGGAGGGATGACGATGCGCGGCATTTCAAGCTGCCTCCCTCGGCTTCCAAGAGCGAAGGTTCGGGATTCATCGTCCGCGCGGACGGCTATATTTTTACGAACAACCATGTGATCGAAGGGGCCGACAAGATCGAGGTTCACCTGAAGGACGGGCGTCATTTCCCGGCGAAAGTCGTCGGCGCGGATGAAAAGAGCGACATCGCGGTGCTGAAAATCGAGGCGACCGGGCTGCCCACGCTGGAATTTGCGGATAGCGACGCGGTGAAGGTGGGCCAGTTGGTCTGCTCGATCGGCACGCCGTTCAATCTCGACTACAGCTTCACCTGCGGCTGGGTGAGCGCGAAGGGGCGCAGCGGGCTCACCAGCACGACGTATGAGGATTACATCCAGACGGATTCCTTCGTGAACCCCGGCGACAGCGGCGGGCCGGTATTTGATGTCGATGGCAAAGTCATCGGCATGAACACGCTCATCAACGGCATCGGGCGCAAGCTCACCTTCGCCATCCCGTCGAACATGGTGAAGGACATCGGCAACCAGTTGATCGCCACGGGGAAAATCGTGCGCCCTTGGCTGGGCATCGGCATCCGGACGTTGAGCGACGAGCCTTCGCTGAGCGAATTCATCAAGGGGATCGACCATGGCGTGGTGGTGAACTCCATCCAGGCTCTCGCGCCGGCTTACAAGAGCGATTTGCGCGTGACGGATGTGATCACGCAGGTCGATGGGACGGAAGTCCTCACCGCGCGTGATTTGCAGAAGGAAGTGCTGAAGAAAAAAGTCGGGCAGGTGGTGAGCCTCACCGTCTGGCGCGACGGACAGACCCTGAAGATCGCGGTGGCGACCGGCGAACTGCCGGGGGATGTGACAAAGGTTTCCAATGCCGGTCCGAAGAAGGAGCCCAACGCCGACGAGGAAGACAGCAAGGACAACTCCTACGGGTTCCAGTTCCAAGACGTGAACAAGGACCTCGCCGAAAAACTGAAACTGAAAACCACACACGGGGCGATGGTCACGGAAGTGATGCCGAGCAGCCCTGCGGCGCTCGCAGGCATCCAGCGCGACGATTTGATCACGGAGGTTGATTCACAGCCGGTGACCGACGCGGCGGCGTGCAAGGACCTCATCGCCAAGCACGATTCCAGCAAGGGCATCCTGCTTTTCATCGACCGCAAGGGACAGAAAACCTACGCGGTGCTGAAGACGGACCAGTAACAAATTTATAACATCCTTGGTTGGGCGGCCGGTGCCGGGTGGCACCGGCCGTTTTTTTTGCTGCGGACGAGGGGATTTTTTACCGCTAAGGACGCAAAGAGCGCGAAGGGGAGGAAAGGCTCGAGAGTTTGATAAAATGACGGTCTTTGCTTCGCGTCCTTGGTGGAATTCGCGTGGATTGACGGACATACGGATATTACCTATTCTGAAACCGTGGATGCAGATGAAAATCCCGTTCAACTGACAAAGGAAAAAATCCACGCTGCCCTGGCGCGGCTTGCAGAAGCTTTCAAACAGGCGGGTATTACCGGAGAAATCTGCATCTATGGAGGAACCGCCATGGTGCTTGCTTTTGATGCGCGTGAGGCAACACGGGATATCGACGCGGTGTTTGTGCCACCAACCATCTTTCGGGAACTGGCTGCAAAAATCGCGGAAGAAATGAATCTTCCGTCATCATGGTTAAACGATGGAGTCAAAGGTTTCCGCTCTGCGAAAGAGAGCATCATTGAGGATGGAATGCCGCAGTTTGACAATCTGAGGGTGACCCGGCCTTCTGCTGAGTATCTGCTAGCGATGAAATGTCTTGCCGCCCGTGTGTCCGGATATGATACGGCGGGTGATCGTGCTGACGTGGAGTTTTTGATCAGGCATCTGGGGCTATCAAAGGCCGGTGACATCCTGCACATTGTGGAAAGTTACTATCCTGCAGATCGCATTTCGGTGAAAACGCGTTATTTTATCGAGGAGATCATGGCTGATTTATCATCATCAAGTTCCGGTCAACCCGGGCAAAATCCAATTCCGCCCACAACTCCCAATCTATGAATCAGCGGGTTTCGAGTTTGAGCGAGGTGGCAAGGCGGGCGGATTCCGAAAAGGCGTTCTCCTACCTTCTCCGCGATTTTCTCGACGGTTTTTATGAGGCTCCCGGTGCGGCGGCGTTTGCCGAGGAGCCGGCGATGCTCGCGCCGGTTTTTGGAGACGATGGGCGCGCGGATGCTTATCTTGCTGCTGTGGGTGAGCATCTTTCGCGTCAATACCGTCTGCCGGTTCCGAAATGGGCGCTGGCTCCGGGGAGGTGTCTCGCTGCGCCTTGGTTTGCGATGAAAAGCGCCGCTGGCAGGATTCTTCTGCTTGCGGATAGTCCTGCTGCGTTTCGCACGAGGAATTTATTTGTGAGCCATGATGCGTTGATGCGGGTGTGATGCGAGCGTTCCGGCGGGTTCAGGGCATTATCGAATCAGTTTGCAGGGTGGTGGTTTTTCTGAAGTTGGGCGCGGGTGAAAAAGTTCGATGCGGCGGGACTCCGCAACCAGCACGGCTGGAGCCATGCGCTACCCGGAATGTGCTGCGCCGACTGGCTTGCTTTTAAGCGTGCAGCGTGGCGCTGCTGGTTTTTTCGAGGAGGGCTGTTTCGATGTGGCCGAAGAGTTCCTCGACGGAGAAGGGTTTGATGAGGACGCGGTGGAAGTGCGAGAGTTGCTGCTCGAGCAATGCGTGGGCGGTGATGAAAATGAGCGGGATGTCGCGCAAGTCCTCGTCCGCTTCGAAGAGGGCGGCGAGGTCGTGTCCTGTCTTCCAGGGCATGAAGATATCGAGGATGATGAGGTCGGGGCGGTATCTGCGGGCGAGTGCGTGTGCCTTGGTGGAATCGTTCTGCTCGGCGACATCGTAGCCGCGCTTTTGCAACAGCTTTCCGAGCATGCGTGTTGCCGCTGCTTCGTCATCCACGACGAGGATTCTCGGACGACGTTCCCCCAGAGGTTTGCCGCTGATGGACATGAAGAATAGGCTACTCCTGACCTGTTTGATTGCAAACGAAAAAAAGCCGGGGGAACGGATCGAAGCACTGGAGGTGCCGTTGCGTTTCCGCGCTCCAGGGGGGCGGTTGCATGGCTCGTTTACCGGGGGGGAACTGATTTTGTCCATGGGGTGTACTCCCCATAGGCAAAACTGCCTGAACGTGAGAATGGTGGACTATGTCTTTGGAAGCCTGCCCGACTTGTGGCCATGCGGTATCGACCACGAACAACCGCTGTTATCATTGTTCCGGGCCGCCGGCGAAAAGCTCACGCCCCAAAAGTTTTCCCACGATTCCGCCGCTGCATTTCGTGTTGTTCGTGGTTGCAATGTGTTGTGCGTTTTATTTTCTGTTCTTCCGTTGAGGTTGATGGGAGGGAACGTGTGCCCAGGGCAGGCACTCCTGCGTCGTATCCATGTCGTAGAAAATTAAATACGAAGAATTTTTTAAGACAGGATTAACAGAATTTACAGGATTATGTTTGCGGCTCGCGCCGGAATTTTTGGATTTATTTCGGGTGTGATTATCTTTGGGCGATTATAAAACAAGGCGTTGCTAGCGAGAATCCTGTAAATCCTGTAAATCCTGTCTTAATTCTTTTTCCCCTTGGTCTTATTCGCCGAAGCAACCGTCACGGGTGATTGTGTTGTAAAACTAAGAAAAGAATTTTTAAGACAGGATTAACAGAATTTACAGGATTATGTTTGCGGCTCACGCCGGGATTTTTTTGGATTTATTTCGGGTGCGATTATCTTTGGCGACTATAAAACAGGACATTGCTAGCGAGAATCCTGTAAATCTTGTTAATCCTGTCTTTGAAAAATCGTCAATTGCGTGGATAGGGCTAATGCTCAGACACCCGCGGCTTGGCGGTATTGGAGGGGGGTGCTGCGGAAATGCTTGCGGAATGTGCGGTGGAAATAGGAGAGGTCGTGGAAGCCGCTGCTGAGGGAGACTTCGAGGATGGGGAGGGAGCTGTTGCGGAGGAATGAGGCGGCGGTGCGGAGGCGCATCTGGTTGACGAGCTTGATGTAGCTGCAGCCGAAGAGCTCTTTGACGAGGTGGATGGTGCGGCTTTCGCCGAGGTGGAGGAATTGCGCGAGGTCCTTGATGGGGGCGGGGTCGGTGTGGCGCTGGTAGATGAAGTGGCGGATCTGCTGGCGGCGGGTGGCCATGGTTTGTTCCCCGGGGATGCGTGCGGGGCGGTCGATTTTGAGGAGGGTGTGGGCTTCGCTGTGCCATTGCAGGAGGCGTGAGCGGAGTTGGCGCAATGACTCCAGCACGGACGCGGCTTCGTCCGCTTTCACGGTGCGGAGGGTGTGGGAAGTTGATGTGGAAGTGCGGCGGATGTCGCGGATGAGATGCGGGTGGTTGCCGCTCGCGCGGACCTGGCCGGCGAAGAGGATGGCGGCGAGTTGATCGTGGATGAACACGGGCATGACCCACTCCATGAAACCGGCATGGCAGACGTGGCAGCGGCCTTCGGGGTGCTTCAGGATATCGCCGCGCAGGCGGGCGATTTCGAAATCGGTGCAGGCCCAGTCGTGCGTGGCCTTGACGGCGGCGCAGCAGGGGGAGCGGTGCTTGAAGCGTTCCGATTGCAGGAATGGCCAGAGGCGCGCACCGATATCGTGGACGACGACCTGGAGGCCCGTCAGCTTTTCAAAGCATTGGATGGCCCACTCCGGGGTTTCGAAGAAGTCGGGCTCGTGCATCGCGCAACGATAGCAGAAAAAGCCATGTCTTCAACGGGATTGCCCAAGAGGGTATTTCGAAGATATGCCATTTTATCCATCTATGAGTATTGTCATCGACGCATCCACCCGCCTCCAGAATCTGGTCGGCTCGAAAACTTATCATGAGCCGGACGGGGTTTATTCGCTGCAGCGCACGATCCCCGCAGAAAAAGGCTACGACCTCGTGGTGGCCGGGGGCGGTCCGGCTGGCGCGGCGGCGGCGATCTGCGCGTCGCGTCTCGGCGCGAAGGTGCTGCTGGTGGAAGGCACCGGCTGCCTGGGCGGGATGGGGACCTCGGGGCTGGTGACTGCCTTTGACCCGATGGCCGATGGCACACGGATGCTGGTGGGGGGATTCATGCGGGAACTCGTGGAGACGATGTACAGGCGCGGCCTCATGTCCCCGGGCATCGATCCCGATTGCTGGCGGAA
Organism: Chthoniobacteraceae bacterium; assembly: GCA_049692655.1. Taxonomy (GTDB): domain Bacteria; phylum Verrucomicrobiota; class Verrucomicrobiia; order Chthoniobacterales; family Chthoniobacteraceae; genus DASZPK01. The sequence goes on from JBAVPB010000287.1 coordinate 7,456, forward strand.
AAAATTCCACGCGTGGTCGCCGTTCAAAGCCGAGGGGCTGAAGTTGATGCTCGATGAACTGGCGCTGGAGGCGGGCGTGGAAGTGCGCTTTTTCACGCGGGTGATCGATGTGGAATGCTCGCACGAAAGCAAGACCGTGCAGGGCCTCGTGCTCTCGAATATGGAGGGCTACCGGTATGTGAAGGCGAAGACATTCATCGATGCCACGGGCGACGCGGTCCTCTCAAACCTCTGCAAAATTCCCTGCTGGGAAGCGGGGCGCGACACACCACGCATCATGCCCACCACGCTCGCGTCGCTTTTCACGGGGATCGACTGGGAGGAGAGAAATTCCGCGCGTAAACAATATGGATCCGAGGAAGGGACGTTCCTCCCGCAAGCGCTTGCTGAGGGGCATTTCACACAGCATGACCGGCATCTGCCCGGCATGAGCAAGGTCGGGCACCAGGTCGGCTACCTGAACGGCGGCCATATGTTCAACCTCGATGCGCTGCGCTGCCGCGACTTGAGCGACGGCGTGATGTGGGGGCGGAAGCTGGCGGTCGAGTACATGGAATTCTACCGCAAATATGTGCCGGGTTTTTCAGCCGTGGAGCATGTGACCACGGCATCGCTCATCGGCGTGCGCGAGTCGCGCCGGGTGCAGGGGGAATACCAGCTCTGCCTGGACGATTACCTCGCGCGCCGCGAGTTTCCCGACCAGATCGGGGTGTTTAACAAATTCGTCGATGTGCATCCCTACGATACTTCCGATGAACAGTGGAACCGCTTTAACGTGGAGCGAAACAAGACGATGATCCTGAACCAGGGCGAATGTTTTGGGATTCCCTACGGCATCCTCGTGCCGCAGGGCTGGACGAATCTGTGGGTGGCAGGTCGCTGCGCCTGCGCGGACGTGAAGGTGCAGGGCTCGATCCGCGTACAGCCTGCGGCATCGATGATGGGGCAGGCGGCAGGGACCGCGGCGGTGCAATCGCTCAAGACCGGGCAGCCGGCGTGCGACCTGGATACGCGGGCGCTGGTGGAGACGCTGCGCGGAGCGGGGGCGTATCTGCCTCAAGCGACGCTGTCGGTGGAGATGACGCGGGGGTGAGGAGGAATTTTAAACCGCGGAAGAGTTGTCTGAAGGTGTTGATGGAGAATGTACGCCACGTCGTATATTCCGTCACCCCTTCCAGGGGTTCGTTTGTTTTGCATTATTTACCCGGAGTTCCACTGCGTTGCACTCCGGGCTTTAATTCCGTCGCACCCTCCGGGTGCTAAAGAGAGGAGTCGTCAAATCACTAGCGGCCCCGGCCGTTGGCCTGGCGGGGTGTCGGAAATAGCTCTATGGATTCAGGGGCTTCCCGCTCGATCTGGATGAACTCGCGTGAGTTTTCGCGCGGGGTTTCGCGAAGGGCCTCATGTTGAGTTTCGCGCAGGCGTTTCAGTTCCTCCGTCAGGTTTGCCACCTTGAACTCCAGCCCGACGACACGCATGCATTCATTAGCGAGCCGGTGGCGTTCCTCTCTCATGGCAAGGATGTGGGCGTTCAGTTTTTCGAGGTCGCGAACTGTCCTTTCGAGCGTGAGTTTGAGCACGGCGAGATCGTTCGATTTATCGTTGAGCTGGCTCTGGTAGTCCACGGCAAGGCATCGGGCCTGCTCGAGATCATTCTGCAGCGCGGTGTATTCCGCAGTCAGATTGTCAGAGAGGCTCGGGTCACAGCTGAAACGATTCGTGGCCATATGGGCGCATTTTTAAGCAGAAATCATGCCCATCGCCCTCTGTGTTCCCGATACTTTTGGCGGATAGGATAACCGGTGTGTTGCGCTGATTTTCACGCAAAAATGGTATTAATTGCTTCCGGTCGGGGGCTCTTCCTGATTTAATCGGGCCACCCCAATGAATCAAAAACTTATCGCCGAGATCGGCAAAAGCCAGCGTCTGCAGATCCTCAACAAACTGAAACGCACCCAGGGTCTCTCCGTGACCGAGCTTGCCGGTAAAATCGGCATGAGCTATATGGGGATCAAGCAGCATTGCATCGAGCTCCAGAAAGGAGGCTACCTCGACACGTGGCGCCGGCCGAAGCCGGTGGGCAGGCCCGAGATGCTCTACCGCCTCACGCAGCGGGCGCACGAGCTTTTCCCCGTGGCGAGCAACGAGATGACGATCGGGTTGCTGGAGTCGGCGTTGAAGCTCTTCGGCCCGACCGCGGCGGAGAAATTGCTTTTAAACGTATTCCAGCGCAAGGCGGATGGCTATATCGCGAAGTTGAAGGGCGATACCACGGAGGCGAAGCTTGCGTCGTTTGTGAAACAGCGCGACCAGGAAGGGCACATGGCGGAGCTGGAGAAGGAGGAGGGCGGGTTCCGCATTGTGGAGCATCATTCGCCGATCCTCGATCTGTTGCGCGCATTCCCCATCGTGGCGCGGCTGGAGACGGAGATGCTGCAGCGCGTGCTGAAAATGCCGGTGCATCGCGAAGAGCAGGCGATCTCGGGGCTGTATCAATGCATTTTCCGTATGGACGTGCGCGTGCCGGCGCGTGATTTGCACCCTGAATTCGAAAAAATAGTGATTCCGCGGGAGCGGAAAGAGCCTGTGATGAAAAAGGAACCTGTGAAGGAGGCGGAGCCTGTGCATGCGATGGAACCGGAGCCGGAACTGGTGCAGGCAATGGAGCCTGAGCCGAATGTAGAGCAGCTCTTGCCGAAGGTGGAGCCTGTGAGGCAGGTGGAAGCGCCGAGGGTGCAGCCCAGGCCGAAGCCGCAGCCTGCGCGACAGGTGGAATTTACAGGGGAGTTGTTTTAGGCGCTCAGGCGGGCACCAGTTCGATTTTGATTTTGCACCCCAACGCGCTGGCGGCCCGGGTCAATGTGTCCAGCGTGACAGATGTATTTGAAGGATCCAGCAGGCGATCCAGCGAGGCTCTCGAGGTTCGCATTTGCTTTGCCATGGCTGTTTTTTTGACGTCTTTTTTCTCCATGAGATCAGCGATTTCCAGCGCCATGACCCTCTTGAGCGCAGCGGCCTGAACCTCCTCGAAGATTCCTTCCTCGTGCAGAAACGCATCGAGACTGCTTCCGCGACGCGGATTTTTATTTTTAGCTGTTTTGCGTGTAGTCATGTTTTCGTTTCAGGGCTAGAGCCCTGTCCTCCGTTGGAGTTTTTTGTGCCTTCTTGATAAAGCCATGCACGAGGATGATTTCATCTTCATGCACAAAAAACAGTGTGCGCGCGATCCGGGTGGGGAGACGGGACCGGATTTCCCAAAGGCCATCTCCCAAACTTCTTACCAATGGCATCCCGAGCGGCCAGCGGAACTGCACGGTCTTGATGTCGGTGCCGATCATTTTCCGCTCTTCACCCGGCAGGTCTTTCAGCCAATCGCGCACGGGTTCACGACCGGTGCCTGAGCGGTAAAAGATGACGGGTAATGGGCGCTCTTTAGCCATTGGTGATAATGTATCATTTTTGATACATCTGCCAATATATTTCTGTAAATATTCACAGAATCAGCGAGGCTTGGAGAAAGCTGATCCCGATTTCCATGGTTGCACGGTGAAAAACACCGTAAAAAAAGATTGCCATTTCGAAATCGCGCATTACTTTTTCCCTCCCATGCCAAAATCAATAGCACGTCGTAAGACGAAGAAAGCCGTATCCAAGCGCTTCAAAGTGACTGGAACCGGCAAAGTTTTGCGCAGGCATGCGTCGAAACGCCATTTGCTGGCCTCCAGGAGCTCGAAGCGCAAGCGTCAGCTCGGGAAAGCCGCGCTGGTGGACAAGACGGATATCGCGCGCATTAAAGAAAACCTTCCTTTTCACTAAAAGGAAAACGATCCGCCCGCCTGTTCCGGTTTATGCCGGGACTAATAAGCGAGTGAGGTAGGGGGGATCGAAACCAAAATAACAACCCGCTTAAAGAAAGGCTCCGGGGAAACCCCGGGGTAAAAAACAATGCCAAGAGCAACCAATGCACCCGCAAGCCGCGAACGCCGCAAGCGGGTATTAGACAAGGCCAAGGGATACCGCGGCCGCCGTTCCAAACTGTTCCGCTACGCCAAGGATGCCACCATGAAGGGCATGTACTGGGCATACCGGGATCGCAAGACCCGGAAGCGCAATTTCCGCTACCTGTGGATCCAGCGCCTCAACGCCGCCGTTCGTGCGCAAGGAATCACTTACAGCCGTTTTATCGAAGGCCTCACAGCCCTCAATCTCGGCCTCGACCGCAAAATCCTCTCCGACATGGCCGTGAATGACGAAGTCGCCTTCAAGGGCATCGTTGACAAGGTCGTGAAGGCGCTGGAAGACAAGTCGAAGAAAGCCGCTTAGGCAAATTTTAACAAAACGGCGAATCGGCAACAGCGTTCACGCGCAGTTTAACCCGATTCGCCGTTTTTCTTTTTCCCACCCATGCAGGACCAACTCGAACAAATAAGGACAGGCGCCCTCGCGGAGATCGACTCCGCGCAGGACGAGCCCACGCTCGAAGCCGCCCGCGTGAAATATCTCGGGCGCGCCGGCAGCATCTCGCTGGCGAGCGAGGGGATGAAGGGGCTTTCCAAGGACGACAAACCGCGCATCGGCAAGCTGCTGAACGAAGTGCGCACCGCAGTGACCTCCGCGCTGGATGCCCGCAAGGGCGCGCTCGAGGCGCAACGTGACGCTGCCGCGCTGGGCGGGATCGACCTCACCCTGCCGGGCACACCCGTGAGCATCGGCGCGCTGCATCCCATCACGCAATTGCAGGATCGCGCGATCCAGATTTTCCGCCGCATGGGATTTGTGCTTGAGGATGGACCCGACATCGAGACCGAGTGGCATTGTTTCGATGCACTCAACACGCCCGCCGACCACCCGGCGCGGAATGAGCAGGATACTTTTTACATGCCCGATGGGCGTTTGCTACGCACGCATACTTCCACTGTGCAGATCCGCACCATGGAATCCCAGCCGCCGCCGGTGCGTATTATTGCACCGGGAGCCGCCTATCGCCGCGACGAAGTCGATGCCACGCATCTCGCGCAGTTCAACCAGATGGAAGGTCTCTACGTGGATGAAAACGTCTCCGTTGCCGACTTGAAGGGGACGCTGGAATTTTTCTTCCGCGAGCTTTTCGGCAAGGACGCCAAGTGCCGCTTCCGTCCGCATTTTTTCCCGTTCACCGAGCCGAGCTTCGAGATCGACATCAAGGCCACCGCGTTCGGCGGTGGCGAGCGCTGGCTGGAACTCGCCGGCTGCGGCATGGTGGATCCCGCCGTGTTCCAATCCGTGAACGGCAAGCGCGGCGATACCGCCTACGACCCGGAGAAATACACAGGGTTCGCGTTCGGCTTCGGCCTGGACCGGCTGGCGATGATCATGGCCGGTGTGCCGGATATCCGTCTGTTCACCGAGAACGACGTGCGGTTTTTGTCGCAGTATAAATAAAGTAAACCGCGAAGGACGCAAAGGACGCGAAGATGGGAAAAGAAGACCTCGAGAAAATTGCGAGCGCCGTTGTGGACGCAGCCTTGGAGGTGCATCGCAATATGGGCCCCGGGCTACTTGAGAGCGCCTACGAAATGGCGCTTTGTCACGAATTGTCGTTGCGAGGCATTCCATTTGAACGGCAAAAGGCGATGAACGTCCAATATAAGGGTGTGGCGCTCGATTGCGGTTTTCGCATAGATGTCGTTGCCGGAGGAGACGTTTTCCTCGAACTGAAAAGCTGCGAGCAACTCGCCCCAATCCACGAAGCGCAATTACTCAACTATCTGAAACTTGGTGATAAACGGATCGGACTGCTGATTAATTTCAACGTGCGTCTGCTAAAAAACGGCCTGAAACGCATCGTTAACAACCTTGAAGAAGAACCTGTCGGGAACGTAACATCCATTTAGAACCTCTTAAACCTTTGCGCTCTTTGCGTCCTTAGCGGTTAAATTTCTTATTATGAAAGTCTCACTAAACTGGCTGCGTGAATTCGTCGAGCTTCCTCCCGACACGGCTGCGCTTTGCGACTTGCTCACCCTCGCAGGCGTGGAGGTCGAGGGCATCGAGACGCACGGCGTCGCGATTGACAAGGTCGTCGTCGGGCAGATCCTGGAATCCGTCCAGCATCCGAATGCCGACAGGCTTAGCATTTGTAAAGTGGACGACGGCTCGGGCGTGCCGCGACAGATTGTTTGCGGCGCGAAGAATTACAAGGTGGGCGACAAGGTTCCCGTAGCATTGCCGGGCGCTGTGCTGCCCGGTGATTTCGCGATCAAGGTCGGCAAGCTGCGCGGTGTCGAGTCCCAGGGCATGCTTTGCAGCGGCAAGGAACTCGGCATTCCCGACGATGCGGATGGCCTGTTGATCCTGCCTCAGAGTGCGACCGTCGGCGCGCCGCTTTCGAAGCTCTATCCTGCGGACACGATTCTCGATCTCGAGATCACGCCGAACCGTCCCGATCTGCTGAGCCATTCGGGAATCGCACGCGAAATCGCCGCGCTTACCGGCAAGAAAACAAAATGGCCGGAATGGGCGAAGTTTGAGGTCGCCAATGAAAAGCCTTTGCAGGTGGCCGTCGAAACAGACGTGCCCTGTTATTATTCTGCACTTCCGATTTACGGTGTTAAAATAGGCCCGGGCCCCCAATGGATGCGCGAAAAACTGGAAGCCGTCGGGCTCCGCTCCATCAACAATGCGGTGGATGTCACCAATTACGTGATAATGTTCGCGGGTCAGCCGACGCACGTTTTCGATGCTGCAAAAGTTCAGGGAAAAATCCGCGTGAGGAATGCGCGGGAAGGGGAGCAACTGCTCGCACTCGATGGCAAAACCTACACGCTCGCGCCGGAAGATCTGGTCATCGCCGATGATCGCAAGGCGCTGGCAATAGCAGGGATCATGGGCGGCGAGGAGAGCAGCGTCACCACAGCGACCACCGACATCATCCTGGAGATCGCATGGTTCGATCCGAAGACGATCCGTCGCAGTGCGCGTCGCCTTGGCATTTCCACGGATTCCAGCTACCGTTTCGAACGCGGCGTGGATATTCTCGGCTGTCTCACCGCACCCGACTTCACCGGCCGTCTCATCGCGGACCTGACCCAGGCCACCGGGCTTTACAAGAAAACGAGCGCGCACAACGTCGAGGAACTGCTGAACCGCGCGTTGCAAAAAACCACCGTCGTGCCATTGCGCACCGGGCGTGTGCGCGCGGTGATGGGTACCGATATTCCCGATACGCGGATTGATGAAATCCTCACCCGCTTGGGGCTGGAAAAAGTCGAGGGCGGCTGGCATGTGCCTTCCTTCCGGCAGGATCTCACCCGCGAGATCGATCTCATCGAGGAAATTACGCGCATCTTCGGCATTGAAAACATTCCTGCGCGTGAGAAGAGCCGCTATGTCGCGAGCACAGCGACGGACCGCGAGCACGATCGCAATATGCGTCTCCGCTATGCGCTGGCGGCACGCGGCTTTTACGAAGCCCGCACCCTTTCGCTCGTCGGTGAGCAGGCCGCGCAATCCGCGGTCGGCGACGTCCTGCGTGTCCGCAATCCGCTCATCGTGGACCAGGTGGTCATGCGCCCGGATATCCTCGGTGGATTGCTTGGCGTCGCGTCGGGCAATGCGCGCGCGGGGACGAAATCTTTGCGCCTGTTCGAGCTTGGTCGCGTATTCGTCGCCGGTAAAAATGAGGAACGCACACACCTGGCGCTCGTGACCACCGGCCCGCTGGCGGAAAAATCGTGGCGCTCGGGTGAACTGCGCAATACGGATGTTTTTGACTTGAAAGGCGTACTCGCCAGCCTTGGCCTCGGCGCGCTCACATTCGAGCACACAGAACACCCTTCGCTGGCCCTCGCGGCGGCGATCAAGCTCGACGACGAACAGATCGGTTACGTGGGACAGCTCTGGCCTGCAAAGGCCCGCGAGATCGACATCACGACTCCCATCTTCGCCGTGGAGATCGAGCTTCCCGAGCCGAAGACAGTGGTGAAAAAATACCGGGAGATCCCGAGGTATCCCGCAGTCACGCGCGACATATCGATCCTGCTGCCATCCAATGTCAGCACAGCCGATGTGACGGATGCGTTAAACAATGTTAAAGAGCCTTTGCTTGCCGGCGTGCGGTTGTTCGATTTCTTCGAGGATAAAAAAGCCGCCTCGAATCAAAAATCGATGGCTTATTCGTTGACATACCGGGCAAATGACCGCACACTAAATGCAGAGGAAGTAAACGTCGCCCATGCGCGTTTGAAAGAGTCCTTGAAGTCAGCTCTGGATGTGACTTTCAGGGAATAGTTCTTTGAACATTTTTGCAATTTACCCTGCGGTGTTCGAGTAAAGGATGGAACCTCCGGACCGTAGTTAACTATCAAAGGAAGCCGGTTTGTTCAGGTTGATGACATGCCTTCACTGGAAGTCAGAGGCTTGGCGTCGGTTTCCCCCGTTTACCATAAAGGAACGGGGAGTCCGCCCAGACGGCACCCGCGGGGTAAAAAAGGCGCTTTGGTTTAAGGATCGCTGTGATCCGACCAAGGCGCCTTTTTTTCTTTCCCGGCGTTGTTACGCAATTTTTTATCAGATCAATAACCTGATTATCCCTCGCGAACCCTGATCAAAAAAAGCCACCACACCTGAGTTGGGCAGAAAATTTTCCAGCCGCACACCTGCGTCCTTCAGAAAGAAACCCATACTCTCGGAGCGAATGGCATGCCCGCTGCTTCTGCTATGATGCAAAATAACGCAGATGCATTCATTCGTCACTCGAATCCAAAAGTACACGGACGGGTTCCTGCCACCTTTTGTACATGGTGACACGGATGCCACACGCCGTTCGCGCCTGATCATAGGCGCTGGATTTCTGGGTGGGACGCTGGGCTTGGGGTTTGCGCTTTTTTATCTCGCGATCGGGCACTACTACGGTTCCACGATTGTCGCCACATGCGACATCATATTCCTTGCGGTGCCATGGTTCCTGCACCGCAGCAAGGGCGGCTTGAAATTTTACGGGCATTTGATTTGCACGGTGCTCATCCTCGGGTTCTCCGCGCTGACAAGCATAGAGGGAGGTGTCAGCGGTCACGCGGTCGCATGGCTTTCCACAGTGCCGCTCTGCGCAGTGTTGCTCATCGGCGTCGAGGCCAGCTATTGGTGGTGTATGGCCAGTGTCGGGGCCACGCTGGTCTTCAGTTTTGCGGATTTATGGAAGCCCGGCCTTATGATCCTTTACCCCGCCGAGTGGCATTGGTGGATCAACACCGCAGGCTATGTCAGCCTCTCGTGCTTTCTGTTTTTGCTGGCCTTGATTTTTGAGCGCAGCCGCGCCCAGGCTTTGGCCAAAACCGTGGAGGCAAACGCGCGTCTTTCCAAGGCAAATACCGACCTGGCACAGGCAAACAAGCGGCTGTTGACCCTGGATGCCGAGAAGAACGAATTCATCGGTATCGCCGCCCACGATTTGAAAAACCCTCTCATGGCCGTGCTCGGCTATGCCGAGATCCTTGCCATGCAGACCAATCCCACCCGGGAGTATAATTATCTTTACGGCGAGCACATCAAGACCGCCGCCGAGCGCATGCTCCATCTCATCAAAAACCTGCTCGATATCAATGCCATGGAGCATGGTCTCCTCGCGGTGAATATCCGCGAAGTCGATCTCGGAAGCCTGATCAAGCAAACAATCGCCCTGCAACAAATCACGGCCGACCGGAAAAAAATCACGATCCATTTTGATCCCCGCGAAACGGTTTATGTCATGGCTGATTCTGCCGCCACGTTGCAGATCGTGGAGAATTTCATTTCAAATGCCGTCAAATATTCGCCCAAGTCGTCAAACATCTACATCAACATCACCGAACGCCAGGGGCGCGTGACCATGGAGGTCAGGGATGAGGGCCCCGGCTTGAGTGCGGAGGACCAGACCATGCTTTTCCAGAAATTTTCACGCCTCACCCCGCAGCCGACCGACGGGGAATCTTCAAACGGTCTCGGCCTCTCCATCGTAAAGCGTCTCGCCGAGGCGATGGGTGGCGAGGTGGGATGCCAGAGCCAGCTCGGCCTGGGCACCACCTTCTCGGTATCGCTGCGCGGCCATCGCGCCGCTGTAGCAGCCTGATTTTTCTCCTGCGACAGCCGCGCCTCCTTGCGTGTGAAAAAACGGAAACATTCATTCTTTCGTTTTTTATTTCATCCTTCGCAAATCTTGTTGTAGCTTGTCCGACCATGCGCGCAATTTTAGCACTTGAAGACGGTCGTTACTTTGAAGGCGAATCCTTTGGCGCCATCGCAACTGCGGTGGGCGAGATTTGTTTCAATACTTCCATGACCGGTTACCAGGAAGTGCTCACCGACCCTTCCTACAAGGGCCAGATCGTCTCGATGACCTATCCGCTCATCGGAAATTACGGCCTGAACCAGCTCGACCAGGAAAGCAGCGCGCCGCACGTCCGCGGCTTTGTCATCGAGGAACTCGCCGCCGCGCCGAGCAACTGGCGGTCGCAATACTCCCTCGATGCCTACATGAAGCACTGGAACATCCCCGGCATCCAGGGCATCGACACGCGTGCACTCACAAAGCATCTCCGTGAAAAAGGCGCGATGAAAGCGTGCCTCATCTCCGAAAGTGTGACACCCGCCGAGGCCGTGCTGCGCGCCGTCAACGGCACCGGCGTCGTCGGCATGGATTACGTGCAGGAAGTCAGCACCCCCGAGGCTTACGATTGGGATCCCGAGGACACTCTCAGCCGCGAATGGACGATCGTAAAAGGCGACGGCGGCCGCGTGGAGACTGGCAAGCACGGCGAAGTGTTCAAGAAACTGCCGCCCATCAAATACAACATCGTCGCCTACGATTACGGCATCAAGCACAACATCCTCCGCAACCTCCGCCAGAATGGATTCAAAGTACACGTCGTCCCTGCAAAAACTTCCGCAGCCGACGTGCTCGCATTGAACCCGGACGGCATCTTCCTGGCAAATGGCCCTGGCGACCCTTCCGCGCTCGGCTACATCCACGAAACCCTGCGCGGGCTCATTGGCAAAAAGCCGATCTTCGGCATCTGTCTCGGTCATCAGGTGCTCGGCTACGCCTACGGCGGCAAGACCTTCAAATTGAAATTCGGCCACCGCGGCGGCAACCAGCCGGTGAAGGATTTGATCACCGGGAAAATTTCCATCACATCGCAGAATCACGGTTTCGCCGTTGATCCCGACTCACTGCCGTCGAATGTCGAGGTCACGCATATCAACCTCAACGACCAGACCGTCGAGGGCATGCGGCACCGCGAGCTGCCCGTCTTCAGCGTGCAATACCACCCCGAGGCTGCCCCCGGGCCGCACGATGCGGGTTACTTTTTCGAGCAGTTTGCGCAGTTGATCGACACCACGCGCTCCAGCAAATAGCGCCCGCGCCGGGGCAGGGGACCGGCGCTTGCAAAAACTTTCCTGCGCGCCCTTTTCGGGGTTGATGAAAAATAATCACCCTGCTAGGTTGCACAAATGCCCAAGCTCCAAGTTTTCCTCCCGGACGGCGGTGGCGAGGTCTCGCACGATTTGACAGGAGACACCATCACCATTGGCCGGCTATCCGATAACACGATCCAGATCGATAATATTTCCGTCTCGAGCCACCATGCCGAGCTCACTCTCAGTGGTGGCGATTATCATTTGAAGGATATGAATTCCACCAACGGAACATTTCTCAATGGCAAGCCCCTCACCGAGGCATTACTCTCCGCCGGTGCCAAGGTCCGTTTCGGCAACATCGAGACAATCTATCAATCCGACATTCATGCCCCCTCCGAAAAACGCGAACTCCCCGCGCCGGAAATAGCGCCTGTGGTTCCTGCCTCCATGAGTGCGCGCCCGAGGGATTTTTCCAATGCGGCGCCATTCAAGATCAAGAAGGAGAAAAAGAGCGGTGCCGGCAGCGCCATCGTTGCAGTCGCCGTCCTGTCGATTCTAGCCTGCGGCGGCGCGATTGCCTACATCTTGATGATGCAGCCGCCACAATAAGCTCCCGAGTCGAACTTGCCGTCACACATCGTGCCTCCGCGCCTGGAATGTTCCTTCAAGACTCCGGAGGCGCTTGCCGCCGGTGGCTGGAGCGATATCCCGCTTGTTTTCCTGAAGGAAACGGTCACGGGATCGACGCCAAAGCAGTCCACATGGTTCAAGACCGCATGGAGCGAGCACGAACTCCACGTCTTTTTTCATAGCGAGGACACCGACGCATGGGCCACCCACACAGTCCGGGACGCCCCTCTTTACGACGAGGAGGTCGTGGAGATTTTTTTCGATCCTGTAGGCGACCTCACAAGCTATTTCGAAATCGAGGTCAATCCGCTCAATACCGTCTGCGATCTCGTTCTGCGCCGCGTCAGCAGTGGCTGGCGCAAGGATTTTGCCTGGGACTGTCAGGGTTTGCAAACCCTTGCCAACCATCAGCCGCATGCTACCCCTGCATTCTGGACCGTGGAAATGTCCATCCCCTTCGCCAGCCTCGGCCCCGATGCCCATCCCTCCCCGGGAAAAAGCTGGCGCGTAAATTTCTTCCGCATCGACCGCCCGAAAGGTTCCCCATGGGAACTCAGCGCCTGGTCTCCCACTGGCGTCCCGCTCTTCCATGTGCAGGAAAAATTCGGCTGGCTCGACTTCGTCCGCTGATCGCTGCCACTACGGCGCGCGGTAATCAATGAACGAACGCGCAGAAGCAGCCGGTTGCTGCAACTTAAAAGGTGCATTGTCCAGGGATTCGATTCCGGAGGATGTAGGGAGGTTTGCCCAGCCCTTGAAAACAAGGTCTCGGATCTCATCCTCGGAACGGGGCATGTCTGAAAAGAAAAATGACGACATCGCATCCTCACGCCCGAAGATCCATCCCGTGATGTTCTCCTTGCCTGCCTTGGTCGCGATGGCGGCGGTATACCATACCGGGGAATCGTCGGTGGGATAAAGCAGCGTCCCCTTGGTGATAGTTAATGCAAGGTCCGGCCCATGATCCCGGTCAAACCCGGAAGTCTCCACTCCACCCGTGTATTCCACGCCGATATCCTGAAAATCCGTTTCGCCGGAAAGCCTGATAGCAGGCCCTTTGCCGCTTGCGCGCATGGCTGCGGTGATCGAACCATTGCTGTCGTATTTGAATCCGCCCTCAGCATTCGCTTCCCCTTTTTGCCACAGGATTTTTGCCGGTTGCACGTTGCTGGCCGCAACATCGATGCGCCAGTTGTTAAACGGCGCCTGACTCGCATCAAAAGGAAGCGTGGGATTAAGCTTGAGATCTTTTTTGTCCTCCGCAATCGCCTTGATGTCAATCGGGTGTGTCAACTTCAGATCCAGCAACTGCGCCGTTCCGCTCACCGCAGCATCGCTGTAGGTGCCTGCAATATTCAAATCAAGATCGGTGTCGATCACCGCATCTGCGCGCACGGGGAACGCGATTTTCTTGGTATGAAAAGCAACGTCGAAATTTGGATCGTGGAGATTTTTTAAATTAATTTTCCCATCCATCCCGAACTCATACGCATTGAATTGCACCTGCGATTTTTCGATCTGGAGATCTTGCCCCGCAAAGGTGAGGTCCCCGTCTGCCCGGATCACATCCGGCGTGGCGTCACCCAGCGTGAGCTGCCCTTTTTTCAACTGCACCTTCCCGTCGGTCTTGATGTCGTTCAAGGTTCCGTCCGCGGTCAGGTTCATATTTAGCTCCCCCTTGATCGGGAGTTGCCTCCCGCTCAACAGCGCGACTTCATGTAGATCGAGATTCTTCGCCGTCACATTCACTTTGCACGGGCTGTCGAATTCCAGCAGCGTCGCCCACGACGCATTTTCCCACGCGCTCCAGACGTTGAAGGGAAGCAGTGCATCCCCTTCCAGCCAGATCGTGTTGTTCTGCTGCAGGTGGAGCGCTTGTAAATTCAGCGTCTTCGGAGCGGCCGTGACTTTCGCGCTGAAATTCGTGTCCGTGTCCCACAGCACGAATTTGCTGAAAAAAATGTTGCCCGGCGAATAGGTCGCTTCCAGATCGGCATTGAGCGGGTGCGCCTTCGGCTCCGTCACGCTCACCTGGCGGAATTTTTTCAACTGCGCGTGGAACGCCCCAGAGTGCGCCTTCGCAACCCCGTCGCCGGACCAGTCCACCGTTAGCCCGCCGGCCAGCGGTTGCGGGACGAATGGCTTTTGCATGATCGCCGAGTAGCGCGAAAGATCGGCGACCGAGGCTTTCAACTCCCCCCAGTAGCGCTTTTCCTGCCCGAGGATGTTCACCACTCCTTTGCCGCGTATGAAATCATTCTTGCTCGCAAGTTCAAGCTGATCGACCTGCAACTCATTGCCCTTCAAGTGAATGGTCGCGTGCAGCGTGTCGAGCGGCGCGGTGCGATAGGAGAGGTCCGATCCCGAGACGGCCAGATCACCGCTGAATGCCTGGTTCGATCCCTTGATCGATCCATCGATATTCATCTTGCCCGCCATGTCGGCAAAGTCCGGGCCGAACAACTCCGAGAGCTCAGTCAGGTTGTCGATCTTCGCGGTGATGTCGAAGGCAAACTCGGATTGCCACCATTCCACCCCCGGCCCCGGGGGCAGCATCATGTCGCCTTTCAGCGTAAGCTCGTTGTGCGCCTGTTTCAGGTGAAGTTCGGGGATCTGCACATGGTGCTCCACCATCGTTGCGCGGCCCACCAGCGAGTTCCACTGCCGGTTGCCGAGCTGGAAATCCGTCGCCTCGAGATCCACCGAGAGCGTGGCCTTTTCCAGGTTCCGTAATGATCCGCTGAATGTGAATTTTCCCTCGTGGATCACACCCCCTGCCTTGCCGGAAAACCCGAAAAATGCGGCCAGTGGCGCGACCGAGATTTGTGCAAACGAACCATTCGCCTCCAGCAGCGAATGCAGGTCGGCCTGCGCGCTTTTTATTTCCCCGCGGATCGATCCGTTGAACGCCGCCATCTCAAACTCAACCTTCAGCCGCCCATTCGCGATCTCTTTGAGGTCGGATGATGCACTCAACACACTCATGCCATTTTCGAGCGAAAGATTCGCGATGGAGAATTTTTCGTTTTGCACCGCCGTGGTCCCTTTTACAGCGATGAAGGTCCTGTTCAGCCACGGTTGCTGGATCACCACCCGGTCGGCGCTCACCACTCCCGGCTCCACATCGCTTGCCGAGCACCGGAGATTTTGCAATCGCACAAACTCATCCCCTTCCTGGAAGGTGAGATTGACGTGGATCGCATCCAGCTTTGCAGGGATCAGTTTTTGCAGCCACGGTGTTCCCGCTTCCTCCGCCGCATGGGGCGTCTCCTCCGGGGCGGTGGTGCCTTCTTGAAGTTTGACCCTGGCATTCAGCCCGTCGATCGTCACGGCGCGCAGGCAGCCCATGCCGCCCTTGAAAATCAGGTTGTACAGCGACACCTCCACATCCGCCCTCGTGATATAGACATCCGTCATCGTCCGCGCCTGGGAAAACCCGGACAGGCGCGCGCCGTAGAAGGAAACAGGCTCGAAGACGCTCCCCTTCATCTTCGCAATGTGAAGGTCGAGTCCTTCTTCATGCGCCACCACGAGCAGACCGGTGTGGATGATTGATCGATAGGCCGCCGGGGTGAACACGCACACCAGCACCAGCCCAGCCATGAACGCCAGCACTACCCGCGCGCGCGGCATCCTGCGGGCCTTGGGCGCCGGGGCGGGCACGGTTTCGGGATTTGTGATGGATGCAGGAGACGACATGTCGCTGGAATGTGGCGGGTTAATTTCCACGTTTCCACTTGATATTGCAACCCGTGCTCGGCTTTTGGTCCGGGCTCACCGGCTTGCCTCCCAGCACCGCATCCAGCGCGGCGCGCAGGTCGCGCCCGTGCGCCACACCCTTGCCCGGCCGCGTCTCATCGAGTTGCCCGCGATAAACCAGCTTCCCGTCTGCATCGAAAAGGAAAAAATCCGGCGTGCATGCAGCCGTGTAGGCTTTCGCCACCGCCTGCGATTCGTCGTAACAAAGCGGGAACACGAACCCCTCCCTCACTGCCATCGCCTTCAGGTGTTCCGGCGCGTCGTCGGGATAATTCCTCGCATCGTTGGAGCTGATTGCCACAATCCCCGCTCCCTTGCCCGCGTAGTCCTTCCCGATCCGCGCCAGCTCAGCGCTCACATGCACCACATACGGGCAATGCTTGCAGATGAACATCACCAGCAGCGCCTTGCTCCCCGCAAAATCCTTGAGTGCCACGGTTTTTCCAGTCACAACATCAGGCAGTGCGAAATCAGGCGCCTGCGTTCCGAGGGCCAGCATGGTGGAAGGTGTGAGTGCCATTGTTAAATAAAAGTTTCGCAGCCCAGCATAACAGTGATTTGAGTTTCCCCGCAACATAGTAACTACAAGCGCCATGTCCACGACCCTGCTTAAGATCGCCTGTGCCGACCGCGTCGGCCTTCTCTCCCGCATCACCAGTTTTGTCGCCGGCCACGGCGGCAACCTCCTCGAGGTCCATCAATTCACCGACCCCGGCAGCCGCTGGTTCTTCGCACGCCTCGCCATCGATACACAGACGCTCTCCCTCGACACCGCCGCATTCCGCAATGCCTTCCAGCCTACCGCCGATGAATTGCAGGCCGACTGGACCATCCGCGACGAAACCGCGAAAATGCGCGTCGTCATCCTCGTCAGCAAGCTCGGCCACTGCCTCGCCGATCTCCTCTGGCGCTGGCGTTCCGGCGAACTCGACTTCGACATCCCGCTCGTCATTTCAAACCACGACGATTTCCGCGGCATGGTCGAGCGCGAGGGCATTCCCTTCCTCCACATCCCCGTTCCGTCGGATGCAAAAACCGCCGCATTCGAAAAAATCACCGGAGCCCTCCACGAGGCGCGTGCCGACCTCATCGTCCTCGCCCGCTACATGCAGATCCTCCCCCGCGAAATCTGCGGCGCATGGGCTGGCCGCATGATCAATATCCACCACTCATTCCTCCCCTCATTCGTCGGCGCAAACCCCTACCAGCGCGCCTACGATCGCGGCGTGAAACTCATCGGCGCCACCTGCCACTACGTCACCGCCGACCTCGACGAAGGCCCCATCATCGACCAGGAAGTCATCCGCGTGGAGCACTTCCATTCCCCCGCCGACCTCCTGCGCCTCGGCCGCGACTGCGAGCGCCTCGCCCTCGCCCGCGGCGTCCGCTACCACCTCCACGACCGCGTCCTCATCCACGGCAACAAGTCGATCGTGTTCAGGGATTGAAGAAGAACACGGAAGGAATACTTGGGTAATGCGAATGCCTTGTAACAATGCGAATTTCTGTGGTATGCTAAATGTATGACGCAATCCACGATCACGGATAAATTCCAGACCACCATCCCATTGGAGGTGCGTCAGGCTTTGAAGCTTTCGCCCCGTCAGCGGGTTTCCTATGAAGTCCGCCCGGACGGATCGGCTGTGATTCGTCCCGTTCCCGGACTGGATGAGTTGTTTGGAAGCCTGAAACTCAAGAGACCGGTGGCATCAACCCGGGAGGAAAAACAGGCAGCGCGGGAAGCCATTGCGCATGAGGCTGGGAGCGAAGGCATCAAGTGAGCGACCCTGTTCGATACCTTCTGGATACAAATATCCTGTTGCGGTTCCTTACCGGCGAGCCTGCGATTCAGGCAGCCGCTGCCAGGAAATTGTTTTCGCGCGCTGATGAAGGAAAGGCGGTGCTCGACATATCGCCCGTCATAGTCGCCGAGACTCTTTACACGTTGCTTTCGTTTTACGGCGTGGAACGCAAAACAGCGGCGGAGAAACTTTCAGTCCTGCTCCGGCAACGCGGGGTGAAACTTCGCGATGCAAACCAGGTGCTTTCCGCATTGGAGCGCTTGCAAACCGTCAACGTCGGTTTTGCGGATGCGTTTCTTGCTGCTGGAGCCGCGGAGGAGAAAGTGTCCGTCGCATCATTCGACCGCGATTTCGATAAATTCAAGGATGTAAAGCGGCACGACCCGGCGGCGTGAGGTTGCTGTTAACGAGGACGATCTTTGCCGTAGTTTTTGAGATGGGCCTTTTCTGATGTCAGATTAGTGGGCAGCGAATCGGAATGAATGACCAAATCCTTCATGCGATCCCAAAGAGAAATCTTTACATTTTTCGACTTTTTAGGTTTGCGGCTCATTCGCTTTCGGATTTTGGCGCTTTTCGTGTCTGAGTATTTATTGGTGAATGGCCGAATTCTACACCAACTTCCAAAAAAGACAATCTTGAAAGCTTCCAATATTTTTAATTATTCCTCACATTTAGCTTGCGTTCGAATGCTGGTTTGAGATAATAAGAGCATGAGCAAAGGTAGATCAAATGCGCCCCGGCACCTTCCTGCCGCTCTGCAAGCTTTTCACAAGCCATCGCCACAGGCAGTCCGTGGCGCCCCCAAAAGTCCGGCAGGCGACGGTCGAACCCAAAAACAACGTTTTTGCCGAACAAAGCCAATTTTTACTCTGTTGGGGCCAAAAAAACAAACCCAAACGAACCCAATTCAAAGCCAAATTTCATGCAAACAAAGCCAAAAATTGCCTGAATCCGATGGAATTAATAGGCAACCCTCCCCTCAATCCAACTTGGATTACAAACCAAGCCAACAGAGTGAATCCAGGCAAATCCAAGGAAATCCAACTTAAAAAATGAAAACCACCCACGAAACTCCAGCGAGGGCGGCAATTCCTCCCCCCTTTGCGTCCTTGGCGCCCTTCGCGGTAAACCTTCCTTTCCCCAAAAAACAGTC
>JBAVPB010000288.1:0-15739 GCA_049692655.1 Chthoniobacteraceae bacterium
CGTGAAAGGCTATGACAGTGAAAAAACAAGTAAAGAGCGATGATGCGCAATTTGCAATCCCGGGAGGGTATCCAAGTCATTTTGTCCACAGATTACACAGATTTTCACAGATTGAAGAAAAAGACGTCTTGGGAAAATCTGGCATTAATCTGGATGACAGCTTTTCCTTCTTACTTTTTAGACGTCCTCTGAGAGCATTGCATTCTGGAATTTGTGGGTGGATGGCGTTGGGCGTCGCCGTGTTCGTGCTTTTTCTTGCGGGGAATTTGGCGATGGCCTCGACGGTGGGCGACGATCCCTATGAAATCCTGGCCAAGGTAAGGCAAAACCAAATGGGACAGCATCGCGTGCTGGACGGCCAGTTGCAGCATGGGGAGACAGTGGTCCCGTTCCGGCTGACGATGGACGAGGGGGAAATCACCTATCAATTTTTCAATCCCGACGAGGCGCTGGTGCTGCATCTCAATGACAAGGGCTCGCAGCTCGAGGAAGTCACCAAAAAAGGAACGGAGCGGGTGGTCACGGCAGCGCAGTATGACAAGAGCATCCGGGGCACGGATATTTCCTACGAGGATCTTGCGATGCGGTTTTTGTACTGGCCGGTGGCGAAGATCGCGGGCGAGGAAATAATGGTGGGCCGCAATTGCTGGAAGCTGCGGGTGGAACCGGGGAGCGGGAAAAATTCCCAATACGGCTATGTGATGCTGTGGATCGAAAAACAGAGCGGCGCGCTCGCACAGGTGGAGACGTACGATCGCAGCGGCAACCTGGCGAAACGCTTTAAGGTAACCGATGTGCAACGCGCGGAAGGCGGCGGGTATATCCTGAAAAAGATGCGCATCCAGCGGATGGTGGATGGCAAGCCTGCTGATCCGACGCCGACTTACCTGGAGATCAAAAAGCCGGGGGAAGAGAATTGAATGACGAAGCTCCGATTTAAGCGTGTCATGCGCTTTGACTGCTATTCCAACGGAAATTGGTCCGCCCCTTCAGGGCTTCAGGGGTTATTTGGGAGCTTTCCCGGGGTGAAGCCCCGGGAGAGGAAATTCTAAGTTCGTCCAGCCTTGCAAGGGCCGTACAATCTTCCCTTGAATGCCAGCCGCAGGCTTTCCCTATTTAACAAGCAGACGCCCCGTTGCCCCTTGTAGCCAGTACCTGTCTGAGAGAGAGTTGTCCGCTTTCCGTCAGCATCGGGCGTTGGAAGCAATGCACTCTTTTTTGTCGTGAATAATCAGAGGATATCAACCCCATTTGTTCCAATTGTTTCAAAGCCTGGAAAAAGGTTTCTTTATCACCAGCCGACCCATTGGGGATATTTATTTGGCCTATTTCATTTGCAGAAAGGAGGACCGATATTTCTGACGGTTTAAGGTTGGGTTCCAAAATATACTACATTCCTGTTCAGGCGCTTATTGAGATGAGGATTGGCCAAGAATTTCAATTTGAGTTCTGATAGGCAGCCAGCAGTCGTCTGACAGACAGGCCAATGCCTGATCTCGCCTCAAAAGACGCAATATTTGTTTCGCGATTTCCTGCGGACTTTTTGGCCCGGGCGGATTACCTGATGCTCCAATGATCGATCCGATCCCGAAGATATATTGCTCGTCGCTGGTCAGTGATATGCTGCCCACATACGGTGATGGAAGCGGCAGTCGAACTGTTTGAACAATATCAAAGGAAACGCGAGGGCTGCATCTTTGCGTATTGGGGCTCATAAATAATCCAGTGATCCCTAAGTCGGTTGCGTTACCGGTATTTCCGCTTTTGCGAGAAAAGCTTTCAGGGTTTTGCCTTGGTTTGTGAGTTGGAAAGGACGTAAAGGAGCGGAGCCTTCCTGCCGGGATACAAACCCCATTGTTTCCAGTTCTGTGAGATTCTTGATAAGATGCTCGGTTTCCCATCCCGATCCATTTGGGATTTTGATTTCCCCTTTTTCGTCCGCACCAAGCACAGCCGATACTACGAATTCAGCGTAGTTTGCTTCCATAAAAGACCAGATGAAGTTCATCGTAAAAAAATGTTTGCTTTCAGAAAGCGGATAGCATGAAAAAATCAGGCGGCAGATTAGAGCGTTGCCATTTCCTCTTTTGCTAAAACTGATTTCAATTTTGCGCCTCTTTCCGTTAATCGGAATGGCCGGTTATATGCCGTTCCGGCTGGACGGATCAGAAAACCAACCGTTTCCAAAACTAGGAGTTGACTGGTGATGTCTTCAATTTCACATGCGGTGCCCGGCGGAATTTTAATCAGGCCGGTTGGATCCGCAGACAGTAAAACAGCGACTAAAGAAGGCGAAATATAGTCTTCCATGTGGGCAAATTTACAGGCTTTCAAACAGTAGGTAAATTGCCCGAATACCTAAATTCACATGGGAAATTTCCTGATGCCGGCCCTGCCATTTCAGATATCTTGCTTTCCGTCCTTTTCCGTGCGGGCTGAGGGCTGAAAGTCCGCAATGCGACAGCCCGGGCTGAACCCGTAGCGCATGGCCTTGGAAAATAAGGAATTCCAAATTTGTTGAGCGCCGTAAAGACGGCATAAATGATGTTGAGTAGCTAGGTTGCAAACCCGCCTAAAATCCTTTTCTGAGCCGTCGATCGATATTCGAACTCTGAATTTCCTCAGGGCTGAAGGCCCGTAATGTGATAGCCCGGGGTGGAGCCCCGGGAATAGGAACCCCAAAATTTGTCGAGCCCTGTAGGGGCGGCACAAAATGATGTTGAATAGCCGGGCCGCAACCCCCCTGCAATCCTTCCCTGCGCTGTCGATCGATGTTCGTGCTCTGAATTTCCTCAGGGCTGAAAGCCCGTAATGTGATAGCCCGGGGTGAAGCGCACAGCGCGCAGCCCCGGGGTAAAAGTCTGAAATACCCTCCGGCCCTGTAGGGGCCGCACCAATCCACCGCCGCGAACAATAGCCTTTCTGTTGGCTCCGCCTCGTCGCGTCCCCCTTCATCGCCAGAGTAAAAACTCAAAATCGATGTGTAAACAGAACCTTGTTGAGCGATCTATGAAAATTATATGTAAATAATTCTTGCAAAAATGTAAGATTTGTGAAAATATCGCTGAATAAACAAACGAATATGTCATAAACCTAAATGGCTCAAAAAATCATGAATCACTTGGAAGAAGTTGATGGGGATCAACATCCCCAATCCGGCCAGAATTTAACCACGCCTCAGCCCTCGAGCGTCGCCCAAACCCCCATCCAACCCGAAACCCCGTCCGGGCAGGTCTCACCAAGTCCGGGTAAGTCCGGCATAAGATCCTCCTTCAACATCACGCGCCGCGGAAAAATCGCCCGGTTTCCCAACGAAATACGCGAGCAGGTGAACCGCCGTCTCCACAACGGTGAAAATTCCTCAACCATTCTTCCCTGGCTCAACGCCATCCCGGAAGTCCGTCAAATACTCGACAGCGATTTCGCAGGGAAACCGGTCCGCAAACAGAACATTTCCGAATGGCGGAAAGGCGGCTATCGCGAATGGCTGAACTGCCGGCAGGCAGCCGATGTCTTGAGCCGCATCAGGGAAGAAACCCTCGAATTGCGACACGAAGCCGGGGATAATTTGACCGACAACGTTTCCTGCTGGCTCGCGGCCCGCTATTTCGTCGAGGCAAAAGATATGGATTCCAGGGAAGTGCTCGATTTGGATGTTTTACGCAAGTTTACCACCGATATCTCCTCATTGCGTCGCGGTGATCATATTGCGAAACGCCTCGACCTGACGGAAAGGCGCCAGGAAGACAGGAAAGTTTTCGAGAGAAACCGCCTCAAACGAAAAATCGTGGGAGGTGTCGAGGCGCTGGAGAGATTCGTGGAAAAAAATCCGGAGGCGAAGTCCGCCTATCAGGCATTTCGCGCAGCACTTGCCACCCAAAAGCCGCCTCTTTCCATGCAAGAAATGCCCAAGCCAACAAATCCGCTGTTGTCCTCACAGCTTCATGCTATGAAATAAACCCATGTCGTATTTGACGGACATCCTCATCGCACTTGCCGCCTTCGTTTTTGGCGGGCTGGCCGTGTTTGCCTTTACGATGCGCAAGCTCGCGACCGCCGAGGAAAAAGGCTCCCGCATTCCCGATCTCGAGAGCGGTCTTCAACGCGCCCTGGCCGAACACGCGGAGCTGAATGCGCGCTCGTCGGGCCTCCAGGTCCAGCTCGAGCAGGAACGCAAGGCATCCTCGGAAAAACTCGCGCTGCTCGGCGAAGCGCAGGCAAAACTGTCCGATGCCTTCAAGGCGCTTTCCTCAGCTGCGTTGCGGGAAAACAATCAATCCTTCCTGGAACTCGCAAAATCCACCCTCGAGAAATTCCAGGAAACCGCCAAGGGCGACCTTGAGAAACGCCAGCAGGCGATCAGCGAAATCGTAAAGCCGGTCCGCGAATCCCTCGAAAAAGTGGACGCCAAGATCGCCGACATGGAAAAATCGCGTGCCGATGCCTACGGCTCGCTCACGACCCAGGTCCGTTCGCTCTTCGACAGTCAGAACGAACTGCGCAAGGAAACGTCAAACCTCGTGCGGGCCTTGCGCGCTCCGGGCGTTCGCGGGCGCTGGGGGGAAGTTCAGTTGAAGCGCGTGGTCGAGCTCGCAGGCATGACCGCGCATTGCGATTTCTTCGAGCAGCAAAGCGTCGATGCTGACGAAGGCCGCCTGCGTCCCGACATGCTCGTCCGCCTTCCCGGTGGAAAGACGATCGTGGTCGATGCCAAGGCGGTCCTCAGCGCCTACCTCGATGCCATCGAGGCCCCCGACGATGTTTCCCGCGCAGGGCATTTGCAGCGTCACGCCCGCCAGGTAAAAGAGCGCGTGGACGAACTCGGGCGCAAAGCCTATTGGGACCAGTTCAAGCACGCCCCCGAGTTTGTGGTCTTGTTCCTGCCGGGCGAAATGTTCTTCAGCGCCGCGTTGGAAAACGATCCCGGCCTCATCGAATCAGCAGCCGATCGTCGCGTGGTGCTGGCGACGCCGACCACGCTCATCGCGCTGCTCAAGGCGGTTTTCTACGGCTGGCGTCAGGAACGCCTCGCGGAAAACGCGCAGGAAATCAGCGCCCTCGGCCGCGAACTCTACGAACGTCTTTCCGTATTAGGCGGACACTTCGCCGGCGTGGGAAAAAGTCTGAACCAGGCGGTGACCACTTATAACAAGGCCGTCGCCTCCATCGAGACGCGGGTCTTCCCGACCGCGAGAAAATTCAAGGAATTGCAAGCATCAGGCACAAGCGCGGAAATCGACCAACTCTCCCAGGTGGAGCAGATGGCGAGGGAAGCGCAGGCTCCGGAGTTGCTTGTTTCAACAGATGAGCGAAGTTTGCCGCTCGATTTAAAAAAAGAATGAGCTGGCTCACATTTCACTTTCAGGATTTTTCATATTCCTTCCTCAGTATTCTCTTCGAGGGCATCCCGTTTTTGCTGCTCGGTTCTTTGGTGTCGGGACTGGTGGACGCCTTCGTTCCCTCCGAAACCCTGACAAAAATCCTCCCGAAAAACGGCGTGCTGGCGATCTGCCTGAGCGGTTTGCTCGGTGGCATTTTCCCGATGTGCGAATGCGGCAGCGTGATCATGATCAGGCGCTTCATCAAGAAAGGCCTGCCCGTTTCCGCGGCGATCACCTACATGCTCGCCTCGCCGATCGTAAATCCCATCGTGGCCTTGAGCACCTTCACCGCCTTCCGCAGCCAGAGCCCATGGTTGATGATGTCGCTCCGCGTGCTGATCGGGTATCTCATCGCTGTCGCCGGCGGTTTGATCGCGCGCAAAGTGCAGGTGGATAAGCTCCTGCAACCCGCCATTCTGGCGACCTTGAAAGGCCCGAAACGCACCGCATTCAAATTCTCCGCATCGCCTGACATGGTGGAGGATATCGACATGGGTGTCGGCGCGACAAATGGCTTCCGCACCAAGGTGATGCGCGCCGCTCAATCAGCAACCTCTGATTTCCTCGACGTCGCGTTTTTCCTTGTGATCGGCGCCGCGATCGCGAGCGTGTTCAACACGTCGGTCAATCAATCGATCATCCAGCCATTGGCGGGGAGCACATTGCTCTCCATTATTGCAATGATGGGCCTGCGTTTCATCCTGGCGCTTTGCAGCACTTCGGATGCATTCATCGCAGCCAGCTTCGTGAGTTTCCCCTATGTGTCAAAACTGGCATTCCTCGTCTTCGGCGCGATGTTTGATATCAAGCTCCTGTTCCTTTACCAGTTGGTCTTCCGCCGCAGGTTCGTGCTTTTCCTCGGGATTGGACTTTCGATCACGGTGGTGCTAATTTGCTTCTACATTTCCACGCTGCACGCATTGCACTTATGAAGAAAATTTTCTCAAAATGGTTGCCCTGTGCGACGCTCTCCGCCTGGAGTGCGATCCTGCTGTTTTTTTACTTCAGCGGTCGCATTGATACGCTGCTTCACCCCACTTTCCGTCCTTACACGCTCATTGCCGGGATCGTGATGCTGCTCCTCGCGGCCTGCTTCGCATTTTTCCCGGTAAACATCGAAGCCTGCGCCGAGGATGAACTCGGCGGCAGATCTTTTGGCAGGCGGACTTCCGGTCGCGTGCTAACATTCCTGATTTTGCTCGTGCCAATCTGCGCGGCAGCGGCATTTTCACCGGGCAGCTACAGCATGAACGTGGTGCTGAATCGTGGCACTGTGGAGGATGCCAGCGGTTTGACCGGCCAGGTGAGAAGCAGCGAGCCATCGACGCCGTACGTGGAACCTCCACTTCCAACCGCCGATGGTTCTCAACCGGCTGCTACTCCTGTGCAAACGACGGCGCAATCCCAGCCCCCGGCTCCCGCAGCCGACGAACTCCAGCACAGCAAGGAAGGCAACATCATCGTGCAGGTCGTCGATCTTTTGTATGCGGCTGAGGATACCACTTTGCGCGGTGATTTTAAGGGCCACGACATCGAGATGATCGGCCAGTTGATGCCAGATACCACGAGCGCTTCGAAAGATAAACGCTTCAAGCTCGTCCGGATGTTCATGGTCTGCTGCGCGGCTGATGCGCGGCCTGTGGCGGTGCTGGTGGAAAGCGACGCCAAACCCAAGGGTGAGGATATGTCATGGGTCAAGGTCGTGGGCAAGGTGGAGTTTCCCATCGAGAATGGTCGGCCAATAGCAGTGGTCAAAGCCAGCAAGGTGGAAGCCACTGAGCCGCCAGAGGAAACGATGCTCTACTGAAGGTTTTTCAGGTTGTTCTTTCACAGTTTTAACCGTTTTTGGCCGAAAACGTTGTTTTTGTAAGGGTATTGAGCACGACGTTGTCGTGAATACTGCCACAGTGTTTTCCCCCCATTTATTTGGTATTGTAAAGTAGGTGAAAATTGATTATTGCTTGCTCCCTCAGTGAGACGAGCGGGGAAGTCATATTATTATGCATAAATCGCGGCCCGACAGGACGGTTAGCTTTAGGGAACATGAGCAACTTATGGAGAATTTTTTTGATTCTTTAAAGAGGTGACATCTTTGTGCCGTTTTAGAATGATTCAACAACTATTAAGCTAGTGGGTAAGATCAAGGAAATGGACAATGCTTTAGCTGGATTTGCAAAGGAAGGGTTGAGCGGCAATGTGCCGCTTGATGCGCTTGCCGAACAGTTGCACGAAGCAATCAAGGCCCGCGAGGAAGCGCTTGAGAAACTCGAAAGCGCAAGGCTCGAATCCCAGAAGGTGGTCGATTCCATCGTCGATGAACTGCATAGCGTCATCAAGCACCGCGACCAGGCCTTGGACGAAGTTTCCCAATACAAGGAAGAGCAGGGGAAACAGGTGGAATCCCTGGCCGCTGAGCGTGACACAGCCATTAAGGAACGCGACAAGTCCATTGCCGATCTGGCAAAGGCAAAGGAAGACCTCGATCAGCAGCTCAAGAAGCTTTCGGGCGACAGGGCTGATCAGGCCACCAGGCAAAAATCCCTCCGCGAGCAACTCGCACAGGTGAAAATTTCCACGCCGGCTGTTGCTGGCAAAGGCACAGACATCAAGCAGGCCGAGTTGTTTCAGGGAAATCTCGCTGCGACTAAAAACCAGATCGAGCTCCTGACGCGGGAACGTGAAAAAGTCGCCCATGAACGTGATAATGCCCTCACGCAATTGAAGCAACTGCGCGACGAGTTTCAAAAGAAGATCGAAACTGCGGAAAAACAGCGGGACGCAGCAATCAAGGAACGCGATGCGACTGTTGGCAGACTTTCCGATGATCGACATGGTGTCGTCCTTGACACCCTGTCAAAAGAACGCGAGGAAGGCGCAAAAAAGCGCGAGAAAGTGCTCGCCCAATGGCAGCAGGAACGTGCAACCCACGAGAAACAGATCGAGGCGCTGAATCTCCAGCTTGGCAATCTTACAAAGGAAAAAGAGGAAATAGCCTCGCGCCTTTCCGGTTCGCAGCAGGAATACGAAAAACATACCGCCAAGCTTCGCGAGGAACATGCCGATGCGGTTGCAAAGCAGAACGCGCTCCACGAGCAGGTTGATCAGTTGCAAGCCGCTACTTCACTGACGAAGTCCGAGCAGGAAAATATCCGGAAAACGAGCACGGGGCTTTCCCAAAAACTCGCCGAGGCGACGGCCCACGCGGAATCTCTCCGGCAGGAACTCGATAAAACCGTAGCGGAAAGAAATGAGAAGCTGGCCCAACTGGAAACGGAAAGGGAAACCCAGAGAAAAGTAATCGAGGAACTCCAGCAGAAGCACGATTCTGCAGTGAAGGAGCGGGATGAAAAGCTGGGCCATATCAGCCATCTCGACGAAAAGCTCGCGCAGCTTGAGATAGAGCGGGAAGCGAAGCAAAAGCGGATCGACGAACTTCAACAGCAGCATGATTCCACCCTCAAGGCAGGGGATCAAAAATCACACCTCCTGGCCCAGTTTGAACAGGAGAAGCAAAGCCAGAAAAATCAAATCGAGGAAATTCAACGTCAGACGAATTCCCTCATGCAGCAGCGTGATGATCAACTGGCACAGCTCGAGCGGGAAAAGGAAAATTTTCAAAGGCAGCTGGAGCATCTCACGCAGGAACGCGATAATCTTGCCCGTGACAAGCAGGGACTTTTAGGTGGGCTGGAACAACACCAGCAAACCCAGGGAAAGCGGTTGCAAGAGCTGACTTCCCAATACGAGACGGCGCTCAAGGAGAAGGACGATCTTCTCACCGAACACTCGAAATCACGGGACGAGCACGAAAAAGCGCTTAAATCATTCGCGGCCGAACGTGATGCGCTGCTCAAGCAGATTTCCGAGAATACCGGGAAATTTGAAAAAGAGCGTGTAAGTTTCAAGGAGGCTCTGGAGTCCCTTCGGTCCAGGCACGAGAGTGTGCAGTCCGAACATCAATTGCTCGCGAAAACCCGCGGTCAGCATGAAGATTCTCTCAAGGCTCTGACCAGGGAGCGCGACGGCCTGCTCAAGCAAATTGCGGAAGCCCTTGCGGGGTTTGAAAAAGAACGCGTAACCCACAAGGAAACGGTTCACTCAATCCGCGGCAAACATGATGCCTTGGTTGCGGAGCGCGATCAGGTCCAGGGCGATTTCAATCGCACTAAGGAGAGTTTTAAGGAGGCTTTCGATTCGCTGAGCAAAAAGCATGATGCGTTGTTGCGCCAGATCGATGACGCGCAGAGCGGACTGGATACGGCGCGGGCGCAGCATCAAAAACTGGCGGTTTCTCTCACTCACGAGCGCGATACTGCACTGGCTGAAAAAGATCGCCTGTTAAACGAGTTAAAAGAGAGCAAGGAGATTCATAAGCAGGCGACGGAATCTCTCCGCCAGAAACGTGACGGACTGCTGAAACAGATTGAAACTGCGCATCAGGAACTGGATCAGGCGAAGCGGGACCAGATCGACGTCATGGAGTCGATCGGCAAGGAACGCGACCAGATCGTAGCGGAGAAAGAAAAGATCATCGCCCAATTAAGGGCCGTTGAAGAAGATTTAAAAAATCAGATCCAATCAGTTACGAAAGAGCGTGATGATGCTCATGGAAACATTCGTTCTCTGAATGATCAGCATGATGCGCTGCGGAAGCAGCACGAGGAGGTGCAGGGCACGCTCGACAACACGAGGGCGGAGAGCAAAAAGCAACTCGACTCGCTGAAGCAGGATCATGGAAAGGCAATCGCTGAAAAAGAGCGGACCCTGACCGAGTTC
The DNA here is from genome assembly GCA_049692655.1 of Chthoniobacteraceae bacterium. Taxonomy (GTDB): domain Bacteria; phylum Verrucomicrobiota; class Verrucomicrobiia; order Chthoniobacterales; family Chthoniobacteraceae; genus DASZPK01. The sequence goes on from JBAVPB010000288.1 coordinate 10,158, forward strand.
AGGACCATCTCGGAAAATTTAAAGAAACAGGTTCAGCAAATTACAAAACAGCGCGACGACGCGCACTCGCAAATCAAAAGTGACACCGAGGCTTTCAAGAAACAGATCGGGTCATTGAATGAAAAGCATGCATCCGCCATCACGCAAAAGGACGAGCATGCAGCACATCTGAATCTCGCCAAGGAATCGGTCGAGCTGCAGCTTCTTACCCTTACTGAGGATCGCGACGGCGTCATCAAGGAAAAAGAGGACATCGTCAATCAACTCGCACAAGCCAGGGAGGTGCATAAGAAACAAGTTGAAGCGCTCACGCTGCAGCGGGAAAACGTTACCAAGGAACGCGAGGAGATTTCACGGCAGTTTGCCCAGTCCCGTGAAAACCATAAAACGCAAATCGGCAATGTCACGCTCGAGCGGGATAATCTTGTGCTGGAGCGCGACGCATTGGCGCTTCAATTCGCAGAGGCTCGCAAAGTCGCCGCACAACAAATTTCCTCCCTCACGGAAAACAGGGACAAGCTGATCCGGGAAAAGGATGAGCTTTCCGCGCAGTTCGCAAAGGCAAAAATCAGCCACAAGCAGGAGATTGAAGAACTTAAAAAAGAACGAGCTGAAATCGCCACGCAGCGCAACGACGTGCGCGATCATTTCGCCATTGCGGCTGGTGACTTCAAGAAACAAATCGAGGCTCTTACGCAGCAACACGACGCCGTGCTTAAGCAGCGCGACGAGGCGATGGAGGAACTCCAGCAGGATCGCGAAGGGCAGGCAAAGCAGTATGATTTGATGGTTCTTGAGCGTGACACAGTCGTCAAGGAGAGGGATGACGCTGTATTGCAACTCGAGCAGGAACGGGAAACGCGCCGCAGCCAGGTGGAAGCTCTCACACGGCAGCGTGATGGTATCACGCAACAGCGGAATGAAATCTCGGCACAATTTGATCAAGCGAAAATTGCCCACAAACGCCTCGTGGAGCTTGGCATTCAGGAGCGCGCCAGCATTATCAAGCAGAGGGATGATGTGATTTCCCAGCTCGAAAAAGCGCGTCTGGCACTTGGAGACGACCGTGCCGCGTTGGTTCGCCAGAAGGAACTTGCCGTGGCAACTCTGGAAGAGGCCCGGAAGGAACATCAAGGCAAAATTCAGGAATTGGTCACACAGCGTGACACCATGAAGAAGCAGTGTGATGAGGCCACGGTCCAGCTCGCGCCTCTTCATGAAATGCATAAGCATCAGCAAGAGACATTTGGCTTGAAGGAAGGCCGCAAATACGAAGTTTCCACCACGCTGGCGGAGAATACTTTAAATGGTTTGATGCAGGTCAGAGACCTGATCATAGGACGTAGCGTAATCATGAAATCGGTGCCGGAAGATGCACCGATGTCCGAATCGCAGGTGAAAAGCCTTGTGGAAGAGGCCTGTATCATGGGGCGTCTGCAGCACCCGAATATTCCTCCCATTTATGAAGTGGGATTGAACGAAAAAGGACGCCCGTTTTACACCATGCGTGATCCAAAAGGCGCAACCCTGCGCCAGATTCTGGACGACATGAAGGCGGGCAAGACACGCACGATCATCAACTTCACAGTGCGCCGGACGATCGCAATTTTTCAGAAGGTTTGCGATGCGGTCGCCTTTGCCCATTCAAAGGAAATTTTGCATCGCAATTTGAAACCTGAAAATATCATTGTTGGTGAATACGGCGAGGTTTTTGTCACGGGTTGGGACTCAACATTAAACAGCGAGCTTTTTTCAGATGGTCGGCAAACCGGTTACAATCCGTATCCCGACATAGCGGCTTTGGGAAAAATTCTTTACGAGATCATCACATTGAGTTCGCCATTGGATCGCAATCGTCTCAGTGCGGACTCCGGTGCTGAAGGTCGCGGCATGTTCCCGGGATCGCGTGCAAGTGGCGCAAGTGGGAAGGATTATGAAACGCTGCTGGGTGCAGCCAAACGCGCCATGGCCAGGCAGTCGCATAATAGCTATCACTCGGTGAGGGAATTCCAGCGCGAAGTGGATACCTATAAGGATAGTTTCGACGATCCAAGTGAAACGCTTGCGCTTTCAAATATATTTGGCCAGCTCTTCAAAGGTCATAAATGGGTACTGGCTTCATTGGTTGTAATTTTACTGATCTTGGTCACCGTGGTGTTCCTCTTGGCGACTCAATTCAAGGCGCATATAAGTGGAATTCAAAAAACTCCCGCCAATCAAATTTCGAAAAAAATTGCCATATCGGGCCGCATGGATTTGACACAAACTTCCTGACATCTGATTATTGAAATGAGCGGCGAGATAAAACATCTGGCTCACTCGATTTCAAAAAGTGATGATAAAATATTGTGTTTGTGATTATTCCCCTTTAATTATTAAATGCCTATCAGTATCCCCCCACAGATTTTACTGCTAAGCTTACCGCCACATTGACGGTAAGGCTCGGCTAGGGGAATCTGTTGTCAGAACAAAATGAGCGCCCATACGAAAAACTCCAATTTTAAGATAGAAAAATCCTATTTTCTATCTGTCTCTGTCTTGATTCACGTTGGCATCGTGCTCTTATTTGGAGGTACGGTTTTGTTTAAAAAATACGTGGAGACCCCGAATTTTGTGGCTGATTCGGGCGGCTTTGAGACCACGACTGTGGAAGATAAAGCGCCGCCCCAGAATGCAGCCCCTTCAATGCCGACGCTGGCTCCCTCGATGCCCACAATGCCAACCATGTCGGCAATCACCACTATAAATCCTACAGCGCCATCGTTCTCAGTCCCTGTGGCTGCGGTTGCTGCGCCAAACATGTCCAATGCGCTGGAACAAAAAATGTCTTCAACGACGAGTTCCATGCAAAAAGGCTTGAGTGGACTGCCTGCTTCCATGGGAAACCGCAGCGCTTCCCGTCGTGCGGTGGCTCTTTCCGAAAATAAAGGAAAACCTGCCAGCGATGCCGCTGTGGTGAACGCGCTGCGTTGGCTGCAAAAAAATCAAAATCCGGATGGCACATGGGGAAAAACTTTTCCGGGTGCAATGACAGGGCTGGCTCTTCTTTGCTTCCTTGGACACGGTGAAACTCCCGCTGTTTCACAAGAGTTTGGAGTCACTGTAAATAATGCCATCAACGCCATTGTTGCTGAAGGCACAAAGACACAAGGGAAGTTGATTTTTCACGGAACAGCATTCACCCAGTCATCGGTTTACGAGCATGGTATTGCGACTTATGCAGCCAGCGAGGCTTACACCATGACGAAAGATGAACGTCTGGCGCCCATCGTCAAGCAGGCCATTGGCTATATTCTTGATGGGCAGGCAACGGATGGGGGCTGGATGTATTCCTACTCAAAAGTCACACCGAGTGACACTTCTGTAACCGGTTGGCAGATCCAGGCATTGAAAGCTGCGCATCTTACCGGTCTGCCTATTGATGGCATCCCCGCCGCTCTGGATAATGCAATGAAGGATTTGGATCGTGTTTTTGAACCAAAGAACGGAACTTTCGGTTACCGTGTTGCCGGGGATCATGCGACTACAACGGGAATCGGCGTTCTTTGCAAAATTCAGTGGCAGGGCAAGGCGGATCACATGGCTATTGAAGGACTCAAGAGCATCCTCAATCAAACACCGGTGAAATATCACGGGCCGACCGCCTCTCTATACACTTGGTATTATAATACCCAGGCTTGTTTCATGGCGGGTGGCAGCTCATGGGACAAATGGAACAGGATGTTTCAGGACGAGCTAGTTGGTGCTCAATCTCCGGATGGAAGCTGGCCGGTAAACGAAGGGAAGGAACCGGGCGGGCTGAGTGGCGTTGATACTATAGACGGCCAAGTTTACCGTACCGCTCTATGTTCACTAATGTTGGAGGTATATTATCGATTCCTGCCATCGGGAAAAGAATAGGGCTAATGATCAATTTTTACTATAGATGTTACTTTCTGATTATGTGGCGTTAGACGCTACTAATTTAGGTTGGATTTACTCCCCTTAATTAACTATCCGGTTACAAGTCGATTTGATAAATTTTTTAATTCCATGTTGAGTTATTATTCAAAAATTCTTTTAGTTATTCTGGCTGTGAGTCTTGTGGTAAGCGGTCATCTTTACGCACAAGAAAAGATTGTTAAGAGTGATGGCTCCACTCAGGACGTAAAAGTTGTTAATGTTACCGGAGGTAACGTGCAGGTGCAGGTGGGGAACGGGGTTATAGGAATTCCGATTGCTACTATCTCACAAGTTATAATGGCGCCTCCTGTGGAATTCACCCAAGCCATGGCAGCATATGAAAGCAAGGATTTTGCTAAAGCGGCAGCTTCGGCTAAAATAGTTGTTGATAAGTACAAGGGGCTGCCAGTGGATTGGGCCAGACAGGCCACAGCCGTACTTGGTGACATTTATGTGGAGCAAAATGATCTTCAGAAGGCTGAAACGGCTTATCTCGATTTTTTAAAGGCTTACCCGGGAAAGGGTTCATTACAAACGGATGTAGGGTTGGCGCGTATCGCTTTTTCCAAAAAAGATTATTCTGCTGCCAAACAAAAACTCATTCCGATCAAAGAACAGGCATTAAAGCTCAAAAATGTGCCTTCCGACATTGGCGCGGCTTATAGCAATGCATTCTATTTACTCGGGCAGATTGAAGAGGCTGAGGGGGATTTTTCCAATGCCTTGCAGGATTATTTACGAACGGTGACATTGTTCTATCAGGATCGTATCGCTGTTAATTCTGCCCAGCAGAAAGCAGACGTGCTTCGTAAAGACCACAATATTTCAGTTCCTTAACTAATACCAATGATGAAAAAAACAAAAATTCTATCCTTCACCATCGTGCTGGCGATTCTTTTCGTCGGGATCGCAACCGGCTTTGCACAAGAGGCTGCTGAAGCAGCGCCTGCAGCGAAACCACAAGGTGAGTCAATTATCAAAGTGATTCTGCATGGAGGCCCGCTGATTATTGCAATCTGGCTGGCGATCCTGGGTGCATCGGTTACCATGGTGACATTTGTAATTCAGAATATTATATCATTGCGCAGGCAAAAACTCGCCCCGGATGCACTGGTAAATTCTCTGCTGGGTTCCGTAGCTGCTGGTAATTATCAGGAAGCCCTGCAAACCTGTAACGCCAGTGACAATTATCTGGCCAATGTTTTGGAAACAGGCTTCTCCCGGCTATCGCGCGGCAAGGAGGCTGTTGAAGACGCCATCGCAGAAAGCGCATTGCGTGAAGCCCAGATCTTGCGTACGCGCAATAGTTATCTGTCAGTTATCGGTGTCGTTTCGCCCATGATCGGTCTTCTTGGCACGGTTATAGGTATGATGGGGGCATTCGCCACCTTGGGAGCGAGTGGAATTTCTGATCCGCGCGGGCTCGCAACGAGCATCGGCGAAGTATTGATGGCGACGGCGAGTGGTCTTTTCATAGCCATTCCGGCATTTATTTTTTACTACATATTCCGCAACCGGTCGCAGATGGTGATTGTATATGCCGACGATAAAATCAATGAAATCATCGGGGATCTTCCGTACGACCAATTGCAACAAGGACATGGAGGACGCCCCGCTGCTCCGATAGGCGCTGTTCATGC